>CAYYVD010000348.1:3659-5034 GCA_964475045.1 uncultured Desulfobacterales bacterium
CAGGTAGATGTCCAGATGAAGCTCGCCCATTCCCGAGACCAGGGTGTCCCCGGTCTCCGCGTCCACGTAGGTGCGAAAGGTGGGGTCCTCTCGAATGAACCGGCCCAGGGCCTTGGCCATGCGGTCCTCGGCCTTGGCGTCCCGGGCCTTCACCGTGAGCGAGATGACCGGGTCGGGCACGAAAATGGAGGTCATGGAGCAGTTGAGCCGTCCGTCCGTGAAGGTGTCCCCGCTGAAGCAGTCCACGCCGAAGAGCGCCACGATGTCGCCGGCCACGGCCTGGGTGATCTCCTCCATCTTGTCCGCGTGCATGCGCACCAGCCTGCCCACCTTGACCTTCTTGTGATCCCGCGTGTTGACCAGATCCGCCCCCTTGGACAGGCTCCCCTGGTAGATCCGCAGGTAGGTCAGCTGCCCGTACGGGCTCACCTCCAGCTTGAACGCCAGGGCCACGAGGGAGGCATCGGGGTCCGGGGAGAGCAGGAACTCCGCCCCTCCCCGATCCAGGTCCAGGGCCGTGTTCTCCACGTCCAGAGGCGAGGGCAGATAGGCGTTCACACCGTCCAGGAGGGGCTGGACGCCCTTGTTCTTGTAAGCCGAGCCCACGAACACGGGCGTGAGCTCCCGGGTGAGGGTGCCGGTGCGGACCGCCGCCCGAATCAGGTCCGGGGTCGCCCGGTCCTCCAGGATCGCCTCGGTGAGCTCGTCCGAGAACATGGAGGCCGCGTCCAGAAGCTCCTCCCGCCGGTCCGCGGCCTCCTCGGCCAGCTCGGCCGAGATGTCCGCCTCCTGGAGGTCCTCGCCGTACTCCCCCTCGAAGCGGATCACCCGCATGGTCACCAGGTCGATGACGCCATCGAAGTCCCCTTCGAGCCCCACCGGCAACTGCATGAGCACGGCGTTGTGGTCGAGCTTCTCCCGCAGCTGCCGGGTCACGCGCAACGGGTCGGCCCCGGATCGGTCGCACTTGTTCACGAAGGCGATCCTAGGTACCCGGTACCGCTTCATCTGCCGGTCCACGGTGATGGACTGGGACTGGACGCCCCCCACCGCGCAGAGCACCAGGATGGAGCCGTCCAGCACCCGCAGGGCCCGCTCCACCTCGATGGTGAAGTCCACGTGCCCGGGGGTGTCGATGATGTTGATGCGGTGCCCTTTCCACTCGCAGTGGGTTGCGGCCGAGGAGATGGTGATCCCCCGCTCCTTCTCGAGCTCCATGGAGTCCATGGTGGCCCCGACCCCGTCCTTGCCCCGGACCTCGTGCACCGCGTGAATCCGCTTGGTGTAGTACAGGATCCGCTCGGTGAGGGTGGTCTTGCCCGAGTCGATGTGGGCGCTGATGCCGATGTTTCTCACGTGTTGAATGTCGTTCATG
>CAYYVD010000349.1:0-5027 GCA_964475045.1 uncultured Desulfobacterales bacterium
GCACAAAGAGGCCCTGAATCGCAGCCTGCCGGGGCGGTTCTACGAGCTCTACGGCCTCACCGAGGGCTTTGTCACCATCCTCGACAAGCTCGACTACCCCGCCAAGCGCGACTCCGTGGGCGTACCCCCACCGCCTTGATTTTTGCGGTTCTGGGTTCCATTTTCGCGGGCATCACCATTCCCACCGAGGCGAGCGGTATCGGCGCGCTCGGCGCCATCGTCCTCGCCATCATCAACCGCAAGTTCAGCTGGTCCGTGCTCAAGGAAGTCACCATCGCCTGTTTCAACACTTCCGCCTACATTTACGGCATCCTGGTCGGGGCCACGGCCTTCGCCCTGGTCCTCAGAAGCCTGGGCGGGGACGAGTTCATCGAAGGCATCTTGATCTCCCTGCCCTTCGGCCCTTACGGGATCATGATCTTCATCCTCTTCTGCGTCTTCCTGCTGGGTTTCTTTCTCGACTGGATCGAGATCACGCTCATCATCCTTCCCCTGGTGGCACCCGTGGTCCAGAACCTCGGGCTGCCCATCGACGGCTACGGGGTGGTCGAAGACCCGGCCCTGATCTGGTTCACCATCCTGATCGCGGTCACCCTGCAGACATCCTTTCTGTCTCCACCGGTGGGCTTCGCCCTGTTTTATCTCAAGGGGATCTGCCCGCCGGAGGTCACGCTCGGAGATATCTACAAAGGGGTGATCCCCTTCATGGTCCTGCAGTTGATCGGCATGCTGATCATCGCTTGCTGGCCGGAGCTGGTGATCTGGCTGCCTGCCGTTGCCTATCGCTGAGCCTCGCGCCTTCCGTCAAACGAACGGCAGGATCCCATCCTCATGCCGGGAGGAGCCCTTGCGGTCCGGCAGAACGGGAACCCTCCTGGACCGAGCAGGCAGGATCCGTCTATGCGTCATTTCGGCCCCCCGCCCTGCTCGAAGACGCAAGAGATGGCGACCAAGTTGCCACCCAAGTTGGCGACAAGAAAAAATGCATTGATGTCAACCCATTAGATTATGTCCTCCAGGATTCGCAGGCCCTGACCGCACAAGTCCTGGCATTTTGTCGAACGCCTACTTTTTTCTGTCTCTGCGACCGAATCTGACAATGCCCCCCTGTAGACTCCTCCCAAACCAAACAAGGAGGAGCCCCATGCAAGGAATCATCACCGAGTACCTGACCGCCCTGGATCCGGCCGAGGCCCAGACCTTCCTGAACCTCACCCTGATCCCGCTCCTGGGCGGGGACCACACCGACGAGGACTACCTCCTCCTGGACCAGGCCCTGTCCCAGGGGACCCTCACGGTGACCGAGAAGGACGCGGCCGGATCCGTGCCCGAGCTTCGGGTGGAAAACACCTCCCCCCACAAGGTCCTCATCCTCGACGGCGAGGAACTCGTGGGCGCCAAGCAGAACCGCATCGTGAACACCACCCTCCTCCTCCCCGCCGAGTCCACCACGGTGATCCCGGTGAGCTGCGTGGAGCAGGGCCGCTGGTCCGCGAGCACCCCGGCCTTTCGAAGCGAAAAGCGCATGATGAACGCCGACCTCCGGGCCATGAAGGCGTCCCACGTGCACGCCTCCTTCTCCCGCTCGGGCGCCCACCGCTCCGACCAGGGCGCCCTCTGGAACGGCATCGCCGAACGGGCCCGACGAAGAGGCGCCGCCTCCCCCAGCATGGCCATGTCCGCCGTCTTCGACAAGGACCACGCCCTGGTGGCCGACTACCGGAAGGCCTTCCACCCCGTCCCCGGCCAGCTGGGCGCGCTCTTCCTGGTGAACGGCCGCCCCGCCGGCCTCGACGGCTTCGGGCGCCGGGACACCTTCGCCCTCGTCTTTGACAAGCTGCTGGCCAGCTACGCCCTGGACGCCGTGGACCGCTTCGAGCACCAGGACGGCCCCGCCCCCCAGCCCCAGGCCGAGGCCTTTCTCGAGGCCTGCCGCACGGCCCGGGTGGAGGCCTTCCACACCGTGGGCCTGGGGCTCGAGGCCCGCCTCTCCTCCGAGCGGGTGATCGGCTTCGCCCTGGCCCTGGACGACCGCGTGCTCCACCTCTCGGCCTTCTCCCGCACCCTGGGCGAGCGCCGCACCGGCCGAATGGCCCGGTCTTCCACCCGCCGCCGGCACGCAGGGCGATGAACCGCCCCGCTCCCCGGCCTGCACCGACGGCGGCCGCTTCTGTCCAAGCAGACGGCCGCCGTCAAAAAAGACATTCCAAAACTGTTAAATCCTCTACCTGGTTTCTACACACAAAAACATGGTTTACAGGCCCGCAAATGCCATTACAATGGTCCCCACCTGAACCAGGCCCATCCTGGTTGGCCCCCCAATGGCCTTTGATTGACCAGAAAAGGAGAATCATGAATTCCAAGCCCCCCTTGGACAACCCTTCACCCACTTCAGACGACACGCTCCAGGCATTCGCCCCTCGAATTCGCACCCTCCTCGGCCGGCATCGGGACCGGCAGCAGCTCACCACCATCGCCCGCAATCTGGGGTGCGACGTGAGCCTTCTCGAGGAGATGATCACCCCGGACGAGAACGGCGCCTACCGCCGCCGGGTGACCCCCTACCGCCTGGCCCGGTTCATCGAGTGCGGGATCATGAGCGTGGAGGAGGTCCTCGGCGACCGCAGCCTGGACGAGCTCGACGACTGGTTGCGCCTCTTCTTCGAGCGGATGCTCCTCCCCCGCAGCACCATTCGCAGGGTGGTCCAGGCCCGGGAGCAGGGCATCGACGTGGACCGGCTGCTCGAGTCCATGCTCCGGACCGGCCGGCCGTCCCCCTGATCCTTGCTCCCCCGGCCGACACCCGAGACGCGTCCCGGCCACGGACCCCATGCAAGGGCGGAAGACCTCCCCGTGCCGTGGAGGCCGGAGCTCCGTCCCCCGGGTGTGCAAGCGACCTGACGATCTCCGCGAGCACTCAGCACCCCGCAAAGGGATGCCGGCGGGGCTGGCCCTGCTCGAACCAGCGTGCCCTGTGCCACTCGAAAAGGGCTGATTAGAACGGCGGCTTGATTCCGGCTTGCTTGCAGAGCTCGTTGGCGGTGATCCGATCGAAATGTTTGTGGCGTTTGACTGGAATGATCTTGGTTCCGTTGGAGTAGATGGCGTGGTTGGCTCCTTCTCTCAGGAGATAGAAACGATGCTGCTCGAGGTATCGGACGAGATCACGTCGCTTGACCGACACGCTCGACCTCGATGGGAAGTTGCTCAATGAGTGCGTTCCCCACAGGGATTTCTTTCCCGGTCTCTTTGTAGGCAAGCACCATTTCATGGAGGGCATCCCGAAGCATGGCCCGACACGCTTCCAAGTCCTTTCCTTCGGTAACAACCTCGGGCCACTCCACCAGCTGCCCCATGTACCCGGAGTCCACCTTGGTGTATTTCGCCGTATAGTGAATCATTTCAAAATCCCTTTCAAAACTGGACATTGAAAAAATGGTAAGCGCTTTCTGGACCAAAGTCAACGCCCTGTCGCGTTCGCCCGATCGGCTCTTGACCAAGCGCAAGTGCCCCCGGATTCAGAGCCATTCCCCTCTTGTTCGACGTGCCGGATCCAAGGGTGTACAACCGACAAAACCCAGGAGCCCCTGGGCGGCTCTACCCATACGCCAAGACCGAAAAAGCACGGGACGCTCTTTTTTTTCGCTGCGACCGGACCTGACAATCCCCCCGGGTAACCTGCCTGCAAAGACGCGAAAGGCAGAACCCGGTACGACGAAGACACGGCAAGACGCCCGCCTGCGAAGGAATCTCACGCAGGCCGGGTAATTTGCATACCCATTCACTAGACAAATATCCATGGTTTACATGGGGACACATTTCTGTACAATGTCGATTCAACGTTTCCATTCAATGCACATTCAACCACGCCTGTTCGGCATACCGGATTTGACGTTTTGTCCCTGTTCTTCGACGTCTTTTGAGCCTTCGCCCTCCCAAAACGGCACCGGCCCGCTTGAGGAGGGCGCGTTTCGATGCTTTCACGCCCCGAGCTGATCGAGGCTTTTGGAGACGATGAGCGCAAAGCAGACACCCGATCATGCCCTGGACCAGGCCCGAGGCGTGCTCTTCGGCCTGGCCGTGGGCGACGCCCTGGGCCGACCCACCGAGTTCCTCTCCCTTGAGGCCGTGAAGGCCCGGTACGGTCCCCACGGCATTCAGGACCTCCCCGACCCGGCCCTCTTCACCGACGACACCCAGATGGCGCTCGCCATCGCCGAGGCCCTCGTCCAGGCCGGGGACCAGGACATCGAGACCCTCATGGAGGCCGTAAAGAACGAGTTCATCCTCTGGGCCCACTCCCCGGAGAACAACCGGGCCCCCGGAAGGACCTGCCTCGAGGGCATCGCCCGCATGGAAACAGGCGTCCACTGGTCCCAAAGCGGCATCGCCCGCTCCAAAGGCTGCGGCTCGGCCATGCGCTCCGCCCCCATCGGCCTCTTCTACCAGCACGACCCCAAAAAGCTCCGCCAGGTGGCCCACGCCACGGGCATCTGCACCCACGGACACCCCACGGCGGATGCCGCCTGCATCGGCGCGGCCTACCTGGTGAAACTGGCCCTGGACCAAACACCCCCAAACCGCATGATTCCCGAGCTCCTCGCCTTCACCGAAGGCATCTCCCATGAGTTCGACCAGGCCATTCACAAGGTGGAGGACTGCCTCCCCTGGGAGGACGAGGAGGCGGCCTGGAGCACCTCGGCCAAGGATGGATTGGCGAGGAGGCCGTGGCCCTGGCCCTCTACTTCTTCCTGCGGTCCCCGGACGACTACCGAAGAACCGTGCTCCGGGGAGCCAACACGAACGGGGACTCGGACTCCATTGCGTGTATCGCGGGGGCCATCAGCGGGGCGTGGCTTGGGGTGGAGGCAGTCCCCACGGAGTGGGCCGCACGCATCGAGAAGGCGGGGCAACTATCCCTGCTGGCGGAACGGCTGCGATTGAAAATGCTAGAAACTCAGGGTAGTTGAAGAAGGGTGTTGAAAAGTCGGTCTTTGAATTCCCCAACAGAGGTCTATCGGGTTTCT
>CAYYVD010000350.1:0-4992 GCA_964475045.1 uncultured Desulfobacterales bacterium
GGCGGTCTGGACCGCGTGGGAGGCCGAGCCCACGTCCAGGTTGAGGTCGGGCTCGGGGAGCTCGAGCTCCTCGAAGAAGACCGCGCTCATGGCCCGGTCGTAGTGCTGGCCCGTGTGGACCAGGGTCTGGGCGGCGGAGCGGGCGGCCAGGGCCGCGTGCACCGGCGCGGCCTTCATGAAGTTGGGCCGCGCGCCGACAATGTGAAGCAATTTCGGGGACAGCAATTTCGGGGACACCATACGAAATTCAACTCCCATGCAGGCAGGGTTCGGCTAGGACCTCCCAGGGCCTCTTGCATACACGTCGCGTCGGTGTCCAACGGTGACGACCAGCACGATCAATGCCTGATCCCGAATGTCACACAGGACACGATAAGGGCCGATGCGGTATCGCCAGAACCCGGCATGGGTTCCTTTCAGCGGTTCTCCGAAATGCCTTGGATTCTTGCAGCCCTCAATCCGATCATCGAGCCAATCCAGCAAGCGCTTTAGAACCTGTCGATCCAGCCGCCGCAGTTGCCGCTCGGCCACATCGCCGATTTCAACGCTCCAAGGCAAGCTCTTTCCTCAGTTGCTTCAGGGTCTTCGTGCTTCGGGTCTGGACGAGCGCTTCCTGGGCCAGTTCCAGGTCTTCGTTGTCCTCCAGATATCGAAGAATCGCTTCTCTGACCAAGGCGCTGCGGTTGCTGCCTCGGGCCTTGGCCAAAAGGTCCAATTCCTCTTCGATGGTTTTGTCCAAACGGATCGTCAGCATGACAGCCCTCCCTCGCATGACAACGTATGACGGCCACCCGCTCATGTCAAGATGTCCTTGGCGGTCTCGGTGTCGGGCACGCCATGCGGAATTTCAACCGATGCCGGCGGATCTCACCGCACACGTGCCCTTCAGCCGGCGCAGCCATTCCGCTCGCCACCGCCGCGGCGTCGATCCATCGAGAGCATTCTGGGCTCTTCAGACGGAATAAGCGCCTCGAGCGCCCTACGGCGGGCGAATGCCGCCGGAGCTCGAGGCCCCCGAGGGAACGCAGGCGGAGGTGCGAAATGGAGTCTGGTGTCCCCGAAGTTCAGGCCCAGTTTTCACATGCGAGACCGGGGATCCTCGAGAACTCTTGGGTGTTGTTGGTGATGATGGTCAGTCCGAGGCTCGATGCATGGGCTGCGATCAGCATGTCCAGCGGCCCAATGGTTTGCCCCTTGGATTCCAAATCGGCCCGAATCCGCCCGTAGCAGCGAACCAGCCGGTCTCCGTGAAACGGGAGGATCGTCAACGGAAGGAGGAACTCGTTCAGGGCCACCTGGTTTCGTGCGCTGTGCCGACTCTTCGCAACGCCGTACTGAAGCTCGGCATGGGTAATGGATGAAACAGCAAAATCGTCAACCGAATATTGGCTGAATCGATTCAAGACCTTTGGAGGCTTTTGGTTGATCACATAGATACAGATATTCGTGTCCAGGAGGTACTTCATTCGAACAAGGGGTCCCTTTTCTGGTTCTCTTCCGGCTGGGCGCGCTCGATGTTCAATCCCTTCTCAAAATGGTTCAGGCTGTCGAAAAGCGGAGCCCATGCTTTTTCCTTGGGCAAGAGAACAATGGCTTCCCCCTGCCGCTTGATATAGACCTCGGTTCCTTTGATTCGAAACTCCTTGGGCAATCGAACCGCTTGACTCTGCCCGTTCTTGAACAGCTTGGCCGTTTTCATGGTGGGTCCTCCGAACCAGACAAAATATATACCATGAGTATATACTTTTCGGTGGCTTGTCAAGCCATTTCGGGGACAGCATTTCGGGGACAGCATACGAAACTCTTTCGAAGAGGCTCGCCAAGCGCACCCCCATGTGGGGCGGGAATGGCACCGGAGGTCACCTATGGGGCCGCGCAGGTCCGCGGTCGCAGCGAGCCGAGGGGGCCGAATTTCGTATGGTGTCCCCGAAATTATTGGGGACACTTTTTACTTTTTTTCATGCTTGTATCGATTCAAATAATGTAGACAGAATGCGTTTATTGTGATTGAGTAGGCCCTCGATCTGTTGGAGGCCCACCCATGCCGATTCCGGCGAACCCCATCGGAATGAGCGGAATGCGAACGGGAGGAGAACGGACATGTCGAGACTCGCCAGGGTCGTGATCCCGGGGTTTCCGCATCACGTGGTCCAGCGCGGAAACCGACGTCTGAGGACCTTTTTCTCGAATGCGGACTACAAGGCCTACACCCACCTCATGGCCGAGTGGTGCCGGAGGCGCGGCGTCCGCATATGGGCCTACTGCCTGATGCCCAACCACGTTCATCTGATCGCGGTCCCGGAGACCGAGGACGCGCTTCGTCTCGGCATTGCCGAGGCCCACCGCCGGTATACCCGGTTCGTCAACAAACGGGAAGGATGGCGGGGCCATCTCTGGCAGGGCCGGTTCGCCTCCTATGTCATGGACCAGCCCCACCTGATCGCTTGCGTGCGCTACGTCGAAACCAACCCCGTTCGTGCCGGGCTGGTGCGAAGGCCGGAGAGCTGGCGTTGGAGCAGCGCGGCCGCCCACATGAGGGGCCGGGACGATCGGCTCGTGGAGGTCGCGCCCCTGCTTCGAATGATCCCCGGGGACTGGGCGGCGTTTCTTGGCTCTGCGGTCGACGAGGAGCGCTCCGAGCGGCTGAGGCTGCATGAACGGACGGGGCGCCCGCTGGGGACGGATCCCTTCATCGACCGCCTGGAGGCTGAATGCGGGCGGCTGCTGAGGCCCCGGAAGCGGGGGCCGAAGACGAGGGGGCGGGACGGGGCGACGGCCTCCCCGCCTTAGAGGGCGATGCGGGCCACGTCCCACAGGTCCCGGGCGTGGAAGTCGGCCGGGAGGCCGGGGTCCTTGTAGGCCACAAAGGGCACGCCGGCGGCGGCGGCGGTCTCCGCGTCCACCGAGGAGTCCCCCACGTAGAGGGCATCGTCCGGGGCGATGGCATAGTAGGAGAGGACCTTGAGGAGCGGGTCGGGATGGGGCTTGGGACGGGCCACGTCCAGGGAGCACACCACCACGTCGAAGATCCCCAGGAGGCCGTGCCGCTCCAGGACCCACTCGATGGAGTTGCTGCGGTTGGTGGCCACGGCCAGCCCGGTGAACATCCCCAGGCAGCGGAGCACCTCTCGAAGCCCGGGCTCCATGATCATGTCCCGAATGAACGGGCTGTAGTCCACCTCCCAGCGATAGGCCAAGGCCTCTTCGGTGTGGGGCGTGTCCCGAAAGATGTAGCGGATGGAGTCGTCCGCGGTGTGCATGTGCACGTAGGCCACGTCCTCCTCGGACATGGGCGGGTAGCCGAAGCGGGCCAGGATGTGGTTGTAGAAGTTGACGTTGGTCTGCCGGGAGTCGAACATCACGCCGTCGCAGTCGAAGATGACGGCCATGGGGTTGTTCGGTTTCATCGTTTTGTTCATTTCGGGGACACCATACGAAATTCAGGGGCTCCACAGGCCATGAGGCCCTCGGGGCGGCTTCAGGTTGCAGGTTCCAGGCTGCAGGCAAAACCTCGCAAACATACCCGTTTTGGAAGTCCTTGCCAAGCGTCATACATGCTGGGCGACCGCCTCGGAAAAGGAGGACAGATCCTCCAGGTCGTGCAGAATGATGTCGTAGACCTCGCCGTAGTCCACGTCCCCGTAGAGGTGAACCAGCCGGTTCCGGAACCGCGCCATGCGCGCGAGTCGTTCGGCCAGGGAGGAATCGAGCAGGGAGGCCTCGGCCAGGATCGAAAAGCACTGGGCGTACTCCTCCGGGACGCGTTCCAGCCGTTTGGCCGCCATGTGGTAGCAGAGGTTGAGGGCGGCTTCCATGGCGGTGAGCAGGCGGGACCGGGCGATGTCCTGGCTGTCTTCGTCGGCCAGGAAGGTCTCCCGATCCATGTCGCGAAACCGCCTCAACCGGTTCAAAGAGGCGGAGATGTCCTCGAGCTTCCGCCGGACGCGGTCAGGGTCCAGTTGCATGGGCGAACGCCTCTTTGGTGTGGTGGCGGAGGATCGGCTCGAGATCCAGGTACCGGCCGACGATCCAGGTCATCAGGGCCCATCGGGTCTCGGGATCCCGATCGACCAGGAGCCGGCCGCGGATGGCGTGATACTGGAAAGGGATGCCGGCCCGGTTGAGCTCACGCACATCCACGGGGAAACCCGCGTCCAGGGCCTTTCGAATGGAGGCCTCCAGCCCTGTTTCGAACCGGGTGCGCCCGGTTTGCATCCGCTCCGGCCGTACGTAGACGGCCAGGTCCAGGTCCCGAAACGGGCCGTTTTCGAGAAAGGAGCCATGGGCGTAGGCAAAGAGGACGGCCTCCTCCCGGCGCAGCGCGCCGGCCGCGCGTCGCAGAACGGCCTCCTTTTCGTCCGGGGCCAGGGTGTGGGTTTGGATCGTTCGGCTGGGTATCGGCATGCGGAGGAGCTTACCCTGGGCTGGGGCCCGTGTCAATTCGAGCGGGGGGCAGAAGATTCCATGGTTTTCGAGAATCGATTCCCGGGCAGAACTCGGGGCCCTCCGGAATCGGCCGGCGAGGGTCTGTCACAGGGTCCGGTCCATCATATCGCGGTACGCCGGTATCCAGGCGAGCATGTGCCGCCCGAGATCGAGGATGGCCTCGATGCCTTAGCCAGCCTGTTTTCTGAATCATTACGATGGAATACGGCTTCTTTCCCAAATGGCCGCAATCAACTGACCTAGGCACTTGACAGGCAGTGGGGTTTGATCGAAAAAGTGGATGCGGCCAAGATCGCTCCGGCGTTATGGAGCTTTTGCCCGGGAGCGGCGACGGCGCTTTTCCGATCCGGCTTCCTGAGTCAAGGCAAGGGGCTATGTCCGGTAACCCTCCAAGATCATCGGGACAGAGGTATCGCTCCTCGGTGCTGAATATGGCGAGGGCGGCGTGGGAGGAGGGTGACCAGCGTGCAGCGGTTGCCATGCTCATGGAAATGACCGGGAGGTTTCCCAAGCATTTGCCCGCCTATCGCCTCCTGCTCGAAATAC
>CAYYVD010000351.1:0-4970 GCA_964475045.1 uncultured Desulfobacterales bacterium
CAGTCCCACCGCCTGATCGGGCACGCAGACGAACCAGCCCACCCCGGCTCCGGTCGCCGCCTTCTCCAGGCGATAGAGCGTGTCCCCTGCTCCAGGGGTGGATGTCATGTCCGCGTCTCCTCCCTGCACGCTGCCGGCGGGTGAAGACTAGGCCACCCCTGGAAGCGTGTCAAGCAGGGGCATCTCGGTCCGCGGTTGTGGTCGGGACCGGAAACAGGTACACTGTTCGGGAACCGCGTCCGGTGATTCCCTCTTGCACCCCTCGAGCACAACCGTCCACCCGGCCGGGCGGGCTCGTCCGGCCGGCTGATCACCGGCTTCGAAGTGTCCAACGTGACTCTCACCCATTGAACAAGGGGGTCCCCCATGAGCCAGGCAACGTACGAGCACCTCTTTCGACCGCTCACCATCGAGGGTCTGCATTTGAAGAACCGTCTCACCATGGCCCCGCTCTATTTGGGCTACGCGGCCTGGGGAGGAAAGGTCTCCTCTCTGCTCCTCAACCACTACCGGCTCATGGCCCGAAGCGGCGTCGCCATGGTGGTGGCGGAGAACGCATCCATTGCACCCGGCGGCAGCGGCGGCGGGCGGACCCTTCGTGCGGATCACAACCGTTACCTTCAGCAGCTGGGCTGGCTCTCCGACGCCATTCGCGGGGAGGGGGCCTTGTCCGCCCTTCAGATCAACCACGCCGGCCGATTCGCCGGAGTGAAGGACCCGGTCGCCCCCTCGGCCGTCCCCGCGTTCGAGCGCACGCCGCGGGCGCTCCTACGAAAGGAGATCAAGACCCTCGGCAAGCAGTTCGCCTCGGCGGCCTGGCGGGTGAAAGAAGCGGGCTTCGACGCGGTGGAGCTCCACGGCGGCACCGGCTACCTCCTGGCCCAGTTCATCTCACCGCGCACCAACCAGCGGGACGACGCCTACGGAGGTGCCCTCGAGAACCGCGTGCGGTTTCCCCTCGAGGTGGTGAAACGGGTCAAGGACACCGTGGGGGAGATGCCGGTGGGGTATCGTTTCATGGCGGACGAGTGGCTTCCGGACGGTCTTCACCTGGAGGAGTCCCGCGCGGCGGCCAAGGCCCTGGAGGAGGCCGGTGTAGCGTACCTGTCGGTCATGGGGGGAACGTATGAGTCGTTCTTCCTCCCGGAGGTGGTCAAGCGATCCCAAAAGCCGGGCTACATGACCGACCTGGCCGGGGCGATCCGCAACGAGGTCGACATTCCCGTCATCGCCGCGGGACGCATCTCCACGCCGACCCTGGCCGAGTCCATCCTCGAGAAGGGGCGAGCCGACCTGATCGGGCTCGCGCGCATGCTCTGGGTGGATCCGGACTGGGTGCGCAAGGCCCGGGAGGGCCGGGATGCGGCCATCGTCAAGTGCAGCCCCAAGTGCAACGCGTGCATGGAGCTGGTCATGCAGGGGAAGCCCGCATTCTGCCCCAAATGGCGCAAGGAGAAGCGCGCGGAGTACCGGGAGCTGTACTACTGATGCCCCCCATCGCCGGCGGCTTTCATTCGGAACATGGAATCCCTCTCGCTGCGCCTGCCGCTGTGCGGCCTTGACCCCTTGCAGGCCGCACCGGGTGCACCCTGCGAACCGGTCCGGGGATCACGGGGTGTAGGGCGCGGCCACCCACCTGGCCCCGTCCGCGTCGCTCAGGGTGTAGCGCATGTCGGGAATGCGGTCCCTGAGCAGGGACAGCACCTCCCCGTCCATCATGGTGCTCCGGTCCCAGGCGACGTCGAAGTTCAGAACGGTGGTGGGGTACTCCGGGCGGGTGTCGTTTACCGGATCGAGGTACACGTACCCCCCGAAGGCCTCCGCCCGGGGTGCGGCCAGGGTCAGCACAAAGGTCTGCTCTTCGCCGGGGGCGAGGCGCAGGCCGTCTCGCCGGGTCACCGTGGCGTTGTTCTGGTGGTAATCCCAGACCCCCAGCTCGAAGACCGCCGGGGGCCCGAACTCGGCCCGGTTCGCCACCCGAACCCGGATCTCCACCGCTTGCTCCGGAGGCGGAGGAACGGCGGGTTCCTTCACGTCCACAATCTCGAGGCGGCTGCCGTCACCGGCCGCACTGGAGGCCGCTTCCTCGAGGGCCAGCTGCTCCCGGGCCCGTTCCGAATCGCCTTCGAAGAACAAGGCCTCGGTGAGGACGGCCATGTCCTTCACGGCGGGGCTGCGGGAGTCCGCAACCCGGTCCGGAGGGGTTTTGGAAGGCGATGGGCCGCCGAGGGCCATCAGTCGCTTCTCGATGTCCGAGAGGTCGGGCCCGCCCACCCCGCGCCAGCCGCGCAAACGCGTTCGATCCCAGATGGCTGCATTGACGGCCAGACCGTAGCGGTCCAGAAAGAGCAGGTCCGGCACGACATCGGCCCGACCGTCGCGATGAGCCTGGGCCAGGGCCACCACCCGCTGCTGCGCACCGCGGCGCGCTTCCCCCATGGCCTTGAGGTCCAAGGCCTGTTTGAGGACGACGTAGGACTCGAGAGGCAGGATCTCGAAGGTGATGCGCAACCCCCGAATCTCGAAGTACTGCTCGATGATCTGGTCCTCCCCCGCGAAGGCCGAGGCATCGGGGAGCGCCGGAGAAGCCCAGGCCGCGGCTCGGACGAGCAGCAGAAAGCACACCGCCGGCAGCACCCCATGGATCCCCCTTCCTCGACGAACGCTTGCGAAACCCCGTCCTGCCCGCCGGCTCATGGCCTTGCCTCCTACGGAAACCGTATGAATTCTAAAGCCTCGTTTCCCCGTTCCGCTCACGGCGCAACCCTCGTTCCATCGACGCGTCTTGCCGGCCTCAGTGCCTGTCCGGGCGACAGGCCCCCGGGAGGGAAAAGAATGCGGCGAGTCTCATGACTGGCATGGTTTGAAACGGGATGGTGGAAAATGGCGTTGACCGCATGGCACTATGGAAGAACCGATCTTGTGTGTCAAGGGAAATCAGCCCCATCATGTTGTGGCGGTAAGACTCATCGTACTCGTATCCAGTCCCGATAGAAACGGTTCTCGTACTCGACGACTCAATACCCTTGCGAGCGAAAAACCCGAGTACGAGGACCGCTTCGCTGAGTACGAGTGCGAGTGCGAGTGCGACCACCGAAGAAGCGGGATCCCAACCAGCGGTTGCACTCGACGCTCATTCTTCGTGGCGGTGATCCGATACGGTGGGGTCCGTGTTTCACAACGACGAGGCGCTCAGCCCGTGACCCGGTCCAGGGACTCCAGTACGGCGGCGGCAAAGGCCGGGTCGTTGACGTGGGCCCGCACCTCGCTCACCGGGCAGGCTTTGTCGAGCGTCTCTCGAAGCCCTTTCAGGAACGCCGGCGGGCCGTCGGGGGCGTAGAGGGGACCGTCGGGGTGATCGAACGCCGAGAGCCCGGCCATGGGGACCACGATCTCCACGGACCCGGTGGATCGGTTGCACAGACCACCCACGATGCGCCCCACCTCCCGAATCTCCTCGTCGGCGGCCCGCACCACGCTGATGGCCGCGTTGTGGGCGTGGGCCTTTCGCCCCGGAAAGCGCTCCCGGGCCTTCTCCAGAGCGCCGTAAACCAGGAAGTCCACGTTGCCGGGAACCAGGACCGCGGGCACGCCCTGGTCCATGGCCGCCCGGGCCCGGTCGGGTCCGGCGTCGTAGTCCCCTCCGTAGCGATGATCCATCAGCTCGTGGAGGGACAGATCCACCAGCGCCGCGACCTCCTGCTCCCGGACGATCTCCTCCAGGGCTTCGCCGCCGGCCCCCACCGTGTGGAACACCACCACCTCGTACCCGCGCTCCTCGAGGCCCCTGCGCACGGTCACGGCGCAGGCCTCGGTGGTCCCGAGGGTGGAGACGGCGGCCAGAGGGAGGCTTTGGGCCTCGGCCGGCCGGTCCTTCCAGCGGACCATTCCGGCCATGGCGTGAGCCCCGTTCTGGAGCACGGCCCGGGTGACCCGGTTGAGGCCGGAGAGGTCACAGACCGAGTGGAGCATGAGGATGTCCTTGGTTCCCACAAAGGCCCGGGTGTCCCTGGAGGCCATGGTGGTGACCATCACCTTGGGGACGCCCACCGGAAAGGTCCTCATGACCGCGGTGCCCAGGGTGGTGCCCATGGAGCCGCCGATGCCGAAGACGCCCTGGACCCGTCCCTCTGCGTCGAGCCGCCTCGCCAGGGCAACCGCACCTCGAATCATGACCCCGAGCGCTTCCCCCTCGTGCCCCACCCTTCGAACGGCCTCCAGGTCGCTGCCTGCGGCCCGGGCCACCTCCTCCCGGCCCACCAGAACCGGATGGGAGCAGGCCCCTCGAATGCCCGCATCCAGGATGCCCACCTCGACGCCCGCCTCCCGAAGGCGGGTCCGCACGAAGTCCGCCTCCGCCCCTTTGGTGTCCATGGTCGCCACCAGCAGCACCCCGGGTTTTCCGTCCATGGGTTCCTCCGATGCTCGCGAAGCGTTCGATGCAGGTCGATTCGGCGTTCTTCGAGGGGACACCGGTCCGCACCGGATCCGGGTTCAGGTCTCCAGGATGCCTTCGTGCTCGAGGAGCCACTCCTTCCGCCACAGGCCGCTCCCGTACCCCACGAGCAGGCCCTCGGTGCCCAGGACGCGGTGACAGGGGACCACGATGGCCACCGGGTTGTTGTGGTTCGCCTGGCCCACGGCGCGGGCCGCATTGGGCCGACCGATGGACTCGGCCACCTCGCCGTAGGTCGTCCAGGTGCCGAACGGGATCTCCAGCAACGCCCTCCACACGGCCTTCTGAAACGGCGTGCCGTCCAGGGAGAGGGGGACGGCGAAGGTGGTCCCGGTCCCCTTGAAGTAGTCATCCAGCTGCTTTCGACACAAAACGAGGCACGCAGGTGGTTCTTTGCTATCCCTTTTTGGCTTCTCCACAAAGCAGAGGGACTGAATTCCTTCTTTCGTGCCCGTGATCGCGATCCAGCCGATAGGAGACTCGTAGTAAAGGGTGGAAGATCCATCGTTTTCCA
>CAYYVD010000352.1:0-4938 GCA_964475045.1 uncultured Desulfobacterales bacterium
CGACCCACTGATTACAAATCAGTTGCTCTGCCGTCTGAGCTACGCTGGCATTCGCCCTTGAGAAATGAAATGCTAACGATAACTCCGCAAGAAACGAATTTCAATACCAAAATGGCGTTTCTTCGCAAATTTTCTCAACGGGCGGAAAGCCCGCGGTTTCGGGCGGTTCCACACCGCGACGCCCCAGGATTTTCATAAGCTGAAAAATATCCCACAGGCGCGATTGGATTGCAAGAAAAAAAACGCCCCCCTTTCCCCGGGAGGTGCGGTAGCACTCAGGTAACCGCAATGCTTCCGAATTCAGCCGACCCGCGCCGGCGCTCGCGGGCGTCTTCGCCCCGAGGACCACGGTATTTCCGTCCAGAACCGGCCAGTTGCCAGATTTTGATTTGACATTTCAGATGGAATCCGATACTCCTTTCCTCATCGCTCGAAGAGTCACGGCGCGGGAGCCTGAGCGGTGGCCGCGCAAATCGCCCTGTTGGTCAAGACAGAACACGAAGGAGGAGGTTGAACATGATGGCATTGGTTGGTGGATTGGTGGCCCTGGTGCTCGGAATCATCGGTCTGGTGATCTGGTTTCCACTCTTCATCAAGGCCCTCATGGCCGGTGTCCCGGTCATGCTGGTCCTTGGCGGCGCCTTGGCCACCTATCTGGGTATCGAGGAGATCAAGGACAAGAAGGCATCCGAAAGCTTCGAGTCGAACCACGAGGAGGAGCTGAAGCGGGAGGTGGAGAACCTGAAGGAAGAGGTCAAGAACCTGAAGAGCTCCGAATCCGAAAGCTCGGAGGAAACGCCCCCCGCCTCCTGAACCGGTTTTCCGGCATCGATCGCGGCCAAGCGCCCCGGTAGAACCCGGCCCGTGCAGACGGGCCATGTTTCGCAATGAGGACTGCGGGCGGGCTCACCTGCCAACCGACAGGCTGGGCCCGCCCTCTTTCGTTCTTCCACCGTCCGCCGCCGACCCGCGTTTTACGATCCGACCACCTCGAGCTCCCCGAAGAAGTAGCCGATCTCGAATCGAGCCGTTTCCGGAGCGTCCGACCCATGGACCACATTCTTCTCGATGTCCGTGGCGAATGCGCGCCGGATCGTCCCTTCCTCGGCCTCCTCGAAGTTGGTGGCCCCCATGAGCGTCCGGTATCGCTGAATCGCCCGCTCCCCTTGAAGCACCATGACCACACAGGGCCCGGAGGACATGAAGTCCGTGAGGCTCCCGTAGAAACGCCGGCCTTCGTGCACCTGGTAGAACCCTTTGGCCTGCTCCTTGGTCATCCAGACCATCTTCATGGCCGCGATGCGAAGATCCGCCTCCTCGATCCGTCGAAGGACCTCGCCCACCAACTGTCTCGATACGCCGTCGGGCTTTATGATCGCCAGGGTTCTCTCCTCTTCCATGCGTTTGCCTCCTCCTGGTTGTATGCTCTGCGTGTGCGGCAACCGCCTCGAACGTCATTGACCCCGGGATGCGGTTGCTGTTATAGACCACTCTCAATAACGGCTGAGGCGGGTCCTCGTCAAGGAAATTGGCTTTCCGGGCTCCACGGCGGACCGATGCCCACAGCCGCCAATTCAACCATGAAAGGATTCCGACATGAATGCTCAAAACACAAAAGACAGTGCCGGCCGGTCCAAGATGGACCCGGAGCAGGTCTTTCGCTTCCATTGCGGGCCCGGGCTGACCTGCTACACCCAGTGCTGCCAGGATGTGACCATCGCACTGACCCCCTACGACGTGCTCAGGATCAAGAACGCCCTAGGGATGACGTCTCAGGAGTTCCTCGACAAGCACACGGTGATCGTCGGGCGGGAAAACCAGGTGATTCCCCTGGTGTTCCTCAAGATGAACGACGAGGACAAGCGGTGCCCCTTTGTGTCCTACGAGGGCTGCCGCGTGTACGAAGACCGGCCCTGGCCTTGCCGCATGTTTCCGCTGGACATGACCTCGGACGGCATGTTCGAGCTGATCGCGGACCCGGAAAAGTGCAAAGGCCTGGAGGAGGACACCTCCACGCGGATCGGGGACTGGCTCGTGGAGCAGGGCATCGTTCCGTACGACCGCATGAACGCCCACTTCGCCGAGATCACCAACCCCCTGCGGGCCGTTCAGGAGGAGATCGAGAACCCCGACGTCGGAAAGATGGTCTTCATGGCCCTCTACAACCTGGATCGATTTCGGGCCTTCGTGTTCGAGAGCACCTTCCTGAAACGGTTCGAGGTGGACGAGATCCGGGTGGAGAAGATCAAGCGCAGCGACGAGGAGCTGCTCAAGTTCGGGATCGAGTGGATCAAGTTCGGCGTGTTCGGCCAGATCCTGTTTCGGGTCCGCCCGGACGCCGCCCAGCCCGAGACGAACGAGTAAGCCCTCGACACGAGCGTTTCCGGGACGCCGGCCTCATTTCATGGGAGACCTGGGCGAACGATTTCTGGAAAGCTCTGGAAATCGCTCTCGGACCATGAATGAAGAATGGTGCCCCGGAAACATTGAAAGGACGTCGAACGATCATGCCGGAAACTCGAAACGACAATACGTTTGTTCCCCTCGAAGAAGGCACCTTCCGGTTCGCCTGCCACAAGGGCGTGCCCTGCTTCACCGAGTGCTGCGCGGACCTGAGCCTGATCCTCACCCCCTACGACCTCGTTCGGCTCAAGCACCGCCTGGGCATCTCCTCGGAGGCCTTCATCGACCGGTACACCGAGCCCAAGCTGGACGAGGCTTTTCGGTTTCCGGTGATCCGTCTGGTCATGAACGACGATGAGCGCAGAACCTGTCCGTTCGTGACCCCGGAGGGGTGCACCGTGTACGAGGACCGGCCCGGCGCCTGCCGGATCTACCCGCTGGGCCGCGCGGCCATGCACCCGGACGGTGCCGGCGACCGGGCCCGCGAGAAGTTCTTTCTGGTCCGGGAGCCGCACTGCCGCGGGTTCGAGGAGGAGCTGGAGTGGACCGCCCGGTCCTGGATGGCCGGTGAGGGGCTCGATGAGTACAATGCCATGAACGACCGTTGGCTCCGCATCCTCACGAGCCGCAGGAACCTGGGACCCGAGTCGGATTCCCAGCGGAACCTCGCCATGTTCTACATGGCCTCCTACAACCTGGACCGGTTCAGGAGGTTCGTGCTCGAGAGCCCCTTCCTCCAGCGCTTCGAGGTGGACACGGAGACCCGGGACCGCATCGGTTCGGACGACACGGCCCTGATGCTCTTCGCCTTCGAATGGCTGCGGTTCGCCCTGTTCGGGGAGCCCACGATGCGGGTTCGAAAGCCTTAGGAGGCCTCGAGGGTTCGAGCGTTCAAGGGGTTGCCTTCGATGAGCCCCTCCCCGGGACCCTGCGACCCTATCCATCACGCCCGATATACCCCGGCAGCCCGCGGATCCGCTCGTCCAGCTCCTCCTGACGGCCGGCCAGAAAGGTCAGGATCGCCTTGGAGGCGGTGCGGATCATCGGGCCATCCTTCCGCTCGATGATCTTGCCCTCGAGGAGCTTCCCGTTCTCGTAAAGGAAGTCGATGACCGCGTCGTCCGCGCTGAGCTGGACATCGAACCGGTCCCTCGAGGTGCGAAGCCAGGAGCCGAACTCTTTGGTGTGCTCCAGATGCTCCACCGGAACGTCGAACTCGTAGGCCAGGGGGTCCTGGAGGCCCGGCATCAGCCCGGAGCCCGCCAGGTAATCGAGCACGTGCGCCAACTGGTGGATGAGCGAGGAGTCGTCGATGTCCCGGGAAACGGCGATGTACACGTGGTTCGGATCGGTCGGGCGCGTCTTGTGGAGATTGATGAAGACGCTTCCTCCCCTCTCGACGGTGGCCTTGGACCCGCCGGTGCCGTAGAAGTTCAGCGCCTGATAGGCGTGAAGGTCCACGAACCGCACCCCAACGTCCTGTCCTGTCAGGGCTCGAATGTCGAGCCCGTCGGTCATCTCCCGGCAACGACCGTAGCTCACCTCGGGAAGCGAGGTGATCATCCGGCTCATCTCCTCGGTGAACTCGGTCATGCCGTCGAAGGTGAGCTCTTCCTCCCGGCCGAGGTGGCACTTCTTGAACTTCTTCCCGCTGCCGCACGGGCAAGGGTCGTTTCTTCCTACCTTGATCATGGATCACCCGTCCTCGACAATGTGCTGCTTGTGGGCGTCGTAGGACCACACGGGCAGCGGACCGGCCTTTCCGCTCACCGGATCGACGCAGTGGCGGTAAGAGGCCTTGACGTTTTGACTCTCCATCATCCAGTCCCAGCCCCGTACGAAGTAGGGACACTCGTCGTTGAAGCAGACCCACTGATACTCGCTCTCCCACGTGGACATGGGCGGGGTCTTCCACTTCCTGAGCCCACCCTTGCAGTGGGGGCAGGTGGGGCGTTCTTCCTGGGCCATGGTCTTTTCCTCCGGAAAATATGGCTGATCGCTCGAACGGCCCTCGGCCGCGACCTTTGATGGGAACAAGTTAAGTCGTTTCGTCGAAACGTAAAGCCAGCGTCTCAGAACTCCCTCACGAACGTCCGCTGCGCAAAGCAAGGAGCCAAACCCGAGGGTCTCGAGCTTGGCTCCCGTGGTCCGCGCAGTTGTGTTGGGGTCACGCCCTAGGCGCCGGCCTTCTGCTGCTCCGCGTAAGCCTCCTTGACCCGCGTGAGAAAGATCACGACCGGGCGGAAGGCCAGGTGGGCCCACTTGGCAAACGGGACCTCCAGGACCAGCATGGGCACGGCCACCATGAGGTGCACCACGTAGAGCACGTAGGTGGTCATGGGCCAGTCCAGCAGCCGGGTGAAGTGAACGAAGATGCCCGTCAAGGTGGTCAGCTGGAGCAGAATGAGAAACATCCAGTCCGTGGGGTGCGAGTTCTTGTAGGGCGCCTTGGTCTTTTTGATTCGCCCGATGATGGCATAGGTGGTCCCATACATGATGGCGAAGGTGGCGTAGTAGCCCAGCAGGCGGACCGGG
>CAYYVD010000353.1:0-4922 GCA_964475045.1 uncultured Desulfobacterales bacterium
GGCAGGCGCGCGGAACTGCTGGATACCCTGGAGGAGGCCCGGCAAAATGCGTCCAGGGCGGAAACGGCCGCAGACGAGGCCGCAGAGAGGGCGGAGGCTGCGCGGTCCACGCTGGCGGAGCTCGAGGCCTCGCCCCGCACGGAAAACGAGGATGAGCTGCGGATGGCCGGGAAAGAGGCCGAAAAGGCGGGGATGGAGGCTGAAAGGGCGATGCGCAAGGCGGCCAAGGCCGCGGCCAGGCGGGCTTCCCTCGAAAAGGAGGTCGAGGCCTTTGAGCCCCACCCCCGGGACCCGGAGCCGAAAGAGGAATGACGGAGGTGACGGCCCTTTTCGTCCCGGGCATCACGGCGTTGACCGGGCTTGTTCCTCCCGTGGAGGCGCTTTCCGGGTTCAGTCATCCCGCGGTGGTCCCCATCTGCGCTCGGCACCCCCGGCCGCGAACGCCGGGAAATGGGCACTCCACATCGACGCATTCGCAAAAACCCGCGATCTCACCCGCCGCTGGAAACGCCGCAACCCATTTGTTCGCTCTCTGCAGACAGTTGTTGCAATATGCAGCCCTGCGTTGTATTTTGCGATAAAAATCCGCGAGGTGGAATCATGACAAACGCCGTAAGAGTCTCAGACGATCTGGTCAAAGAGGCTAAAATTTATAGCAAAATCGACAAGCGATCCATAACCGGGCAGATCGAGCACTGGGCCAGGATCGGAAAATGTGCGGAGGAAAATCCCGATCTCACCTATGGCCTCATCAAAGAAATTTTGGTGGGTGCGGAGGAGCTGGATCAGGGTGCATCCACTGAATACAAATTCGAATAGCGCGGAATGAAGGTTTTTCAGTCACGGTCCTTCGAGCAGAACGTGAAAAAACACAGCAAGGCTCAAAAGCTCGAACTGGATGAACAAATCAATCAGATTGTAGAAGATCCCTTGCTAGGAACTGAAAAGAAAGGCGACCTTCGCGGTATCTGTATCCGCAAATTCAAGATGAAAACCATCCGGTATCTACTGGCCTACAGAATTGCCGAAGAAAACCTCGAGCTGATCATGGTCGGCCCTCACGAGAACTATTACCGGGATCTGAAAAAAAAGATCAAAAGTACCTAGCGAGCATGCGGGTGGAGCGGACGCTCATTACTCACCCGCGGCGATATTTCCATGAGCAGATCTCGAGGTTCGGCCGCCCGGAGGCTACTGGCGTGCACCCCCCTCCCCCACAATGAGGAACGGGGCCCAAAAGAGCGGATGGGCATAGGAGAAGCCGTCTCCCACGCAGTCATCCATGACGGCCTGCTTGGCTCCACGCAGTGCTTCGGCACGTGGGATGCCGTGACTTGCCGCCTCCACGTGAAAGAGTCTCGTGGTCAAGGCGGTGGCACTCTTTGTTTCTACCGGCCAGCTTGTCACGAGAAGAGACTTTGCCCCCGCATAAAAGAAAGCTTGTCCGAGGCCGGAAACGGCCTCCGCGCCGTCGCCGTCCGGGGCCGCCGTGTTGCAGGCGGAGAGAATCACCCAGTCGGCATTCAGCTTGAGGCCCATGATCTCGCCCATGGTAAGCAGACCGTCGTTTTCTTCATCTTATAGATTCAAGCCCGGATAATGTTTTTTAGCACAAGTTAGACATAATCCATGACTAAAAGTTGCATCAGGATGCTTTCTAATGAATTCCTCAATTTTCTGCCAATATCCTTCGTCGTTTCGAATGCTTTTACAATGAGAGCATATTGGGATAATTCCTTTCAAAATATGTATTTCATCAATTTTATCTTTTAATTCTTTTGCTTTCTTGGCTAGCGCAAAATGGGATTCAACAACTTTTCGAAAACTTAGAATAAGTTTTTCTATATCATCTGAATATTCATTGGGCTTGACATCATGGACACATATTGTTCCAAAAATATTTCCATCCGGCAGCAAAATAGGATATCCCATATATGAAACAAGCGAGTGTTCGATTTCCGGAGCGTTAGCCCAACGCATTGATTTCCGAGCGTCTTGAACAAGAACCCGATCCCGTCTATTAATCACTTCTTCACAATAATGGGTTGCTAGCTCAACTTGCATGCCTTCACTCAGAGGATTGCCTTCATTATTGCTAACTTTAAACACCTCGATGAAAGGCAAATCTAGACGGGTTATGGCGGCTGATTTGACATTGGCAATCCTGCACAGCAAATCAACCATCCTTTGCCATTCATCAAAATCGATGATTCCGAAAGGGTCTATATCCTCGATTCTCACATTTTGTCTCCATTTCATGCTTCATTGCCTAACTTTTTTCGAACCGTGTTCGGCGGTTCATGCTGGGACCAGGGCTTAGGATGCCAGCAAAAACAACTTGAACATCTTGCATCTCATCTTCGGGCCATCTTCGGCTGCGGCTCAATCGTAAAATCCTCGACTTGGTCCAACCACTTGCGGTTTTGATCAATCTCCGCAGCCAAACATGCCCCAAATCTGAGCGCGATTTTGTCCAATTTATTTTTGCTGACCTCCTTAATGGCAAAGTCCCCAATTCCATTTTCCCCTGTCTTTTCATTTCAGTTTCGCTTGCCGTTAGCTTATGGGGATTATAATCGATATGTCGAGCCGAATCAACGGCGCCGCCTTTGCAAGTTCATCACCGGTCATGCGGGGTATGGTCATGTCCGTGGCTACGAGATCGAAGCAGGGTCATTCCTGCACAGGTCGAAAGCCTCAGCCGAACTCTGCGTCCCTCAGGACGCCGCCGCACGCTCCACTTCACCCATGGCCTTTTCGCCGAGCACCCTGTCGATGTCGATGAGGACCTTCACCGACTCTTCCATCTTGGCCATTCCCAGGATGTACCGAGTGCGGTTTCCGGCGCTCAAATCCGGCGGAGGCTGGATGTCGTCTTCCTGAATGTTCATCACCTCTGAGACCGAATCAACGATGATTCCCATATGGACGGTCCCTTGACTTGCCATCACTTCCCCGATGACAATGCAGGTCCGGTCCGTGTGCTCAACCTCCTCCATGTTGAAGCGTAGCCGCAGGTCGATGACCGGGATCACCTTGCCCCGAAGGTTGATGACGCCCTTGACGAAGGCGTTCGTTCGAGGGACCTGCGTCACCGGCATCATACCGATGATCTCCCGGATCTTCTTGATGGAGATACCATAGTCCTCATCAGCGAGCCTGAAGGTGAGGTACTTGCCTCCCATTGCAGTCGAAATTTCTATTGCCAGTTCGTTCATGATCATACCTCCTTGAAAACCGGAGTGAGAGCGCTGTTCATTTCCTTTTGCGCAGCGTCAATTGTCTCGAAGTTTCCGGTTCGCTTACCCCATACCACCGTCACGAGTTAGAGGGGTGTGTTCCTGATCAAATCGTTGCTGTGTTGCTTGAACAAATAGAGAGGGTCGTGTTCATCAGGCACTCCATGTCTTTGAACGCGTGTGAGGAGTCTGGTGGTGAAAGTTTGGGTTTTCGAAGGTGCAGCTTTTCAAGGAGTCCTGGGCAACCCGTGACAGTCCCTTTCGATTCATCCGAAATGCCCTGAGGTAGGCCGAAATCTTTCCGGCGTCTCACAGGGGACCGCCTGCGGAGCAAGCAAAAACACAAGACCCGCAGGCGATCTCCATGCCGGACCATCAGAAGTCCTGGAAGGACTTATCGTCATCAAAAGGAATCGCCTTTCCCGGGTTCACCTCCTTGCCGGTGTGCTTGACTGGCGTAAGGGCGTTGTGACGCTCGTTGAGGCCGTTCGTAAGAGTCTTCTTTGAACGGTTTCTCTTGAGAACCGACTCCGTCCTTTGACCCGCATGGTGCTGCATGCTTCCGCCCACCAAAACGACCAGGTCGTCCACCATGCCCTTCATCTGTTCGGCCTGGGCGTTCATCTCCTCGGAGGAGCTGGCCGACTCCTCGGCGTTGGCCGCGTTCTGCTGGGTCACCTTGTCCATGTCCGCAACGGCGATATTCACCTGGTCGATCCCGTCGGACTGCTCCTTGGAGGCGGCCGCGATCTCGCCCACCAGCTCGGCCACCTTGGTGGAGCTTTCCGCCACCTTGCCGAACTCCTCGTTGGTCTTTTCTACGAGGCTGGAGCCGTCCTGTACCTTCTTGGTGGTGTCTTCAATCAACGCGGAAGTGTTCTTGGCCGCCTCGGCCGCCCGCATGGCCAGATTCCGGACCTCATCGGCCACCACGGCGAACCCGGCCCCGGCCTCACCGGCCCGAGCCGCTTCAACCGCCGCATTGAGCGCCAGGAGGTTGGTTTGGAAGGCGATCTCGTCGATGGTCTTGATGATCTTGCTGGTCTCCTCGCTCGCCCTGGTGATCTCCTGCATGGAGGTGACCATCTCCGTCATGGAGGCGTTGGCTGATCCCACCACCTCCTTGGCCTCCTTCATGAGGGTGTTGGCCTGCCCGGCGTGCTCGGCGTTCTGCTTGGTCATGGAAGAGATCTCCTCGAGCGAGGAAGACGTCTCCTCGATGGAGGCCGCCTGCTCCGAGGCCCCTTCGGCCAGGGACTGGCTGGCCGCAGAGACCTGACCCGAGGCCGAGGCCACCTGGTCGGCGCCTTCGTTCAGACCCTCGATGATCCGGTTGATGGGCTTGGAGATGGAACGTGCAATGAGAAGAGCCACCAGGACAATGGCCGCGATTCCGATCACGGCCACGATTCCGATGAGCCACTTGAGTGCGGTCACCGCGGCGAAGGCCTCGGACTCGTCGATCTCCGCGAGCAGAGCCCAGGTGATGCCCTCCCCCACGTTCACCGGAGTGAAGGCCGAGAGCACCGGGTTGCCGTTGTAGTCCACGATGACCTTTTGGTCCGTTTCTCCGGCCAGGCCCTTCCTCGCCGCCTCGGTGTCCACGCTCCCCTGCCGGGGATTGGCGAACGAGGCCTGGACCGAGTGATTTTCCGGGTCGAGAAAGGAGTCGGAGCGCATGAG
>CAYYVD010000354.1:0-4914 GCA_964475045.1 uncultured Desulfobacterales bacterium
GGGTGGGAATGGCCGGTCGTCCAATTCGTCGTCTTTCAGGAACAGGGTGTGGTACTCCTCCTCGCTGAGATACTTGCGCAGGAGGTTCCCCACGAGGGAGAAGACGGCTTCCAGGTCCTCGTCGCTCATTCGGCTCCTGAGGCGAGCCATGAGGGCGTCGTCGGACACCTTTTGCAGGTAGCAGGTCAGGGTGGCCTCGTCGGTCTCCCGATCCAGACCGAACCCGACGAGGCCGTCGTACTCCTCCACGAACCGGTGGCTGTGCCTGGCCATGGGCCCTCTCAAGTGGTGCGCTACGTTCGTTTTCCGCCGCCGGCCCGCACCAGGATCAGCTCGGCCGCGATGCTTACGGCGATCTCCTCGGGCGTCTCCGCGCCGATGTCCAGACCGATGGGGGCATGGACCCGGTCCAGCCGCGCCTGCTCGACGCCCTCCTCCAGCAGGCGGTCGTAAATGATACGGATCTTGCGGCGGCTTCCGATCATGCCCACGTAGCGCGCCTCGGTGCGAAGGGCCTGCTCCAGCACGGTCTTGTCGTGCAGATGTCCGCGGGTCACGATCACGAGGAAGGAGGCGGCGTCCACAGGGAGCTGCTCCAGGAGGCCTTCGAACGCCGCCAGCCGGACCTCGCGGGCCTCGGGAAATCGGGCGGCGTCGGCGAAATCGGGCCGATCGTCGATGACCACGACCTCGAACCCCACCCGGGCGGCCAGGGGCACGATCTCCCCCGCTACGTGGCCGCCTCCGAACAGGTACAGGACGGGGTTCGAGGCCACAGGCTCGATCAGCACCTCGAGGGACCCGAGCGCGTCGTCCTCCAGGACGACCAGATCCGCCTGCTTTCCTCCCAGCCGGCGGCGGAGGGTCTCCACCAGAGAGGCGGGCATCTCCAGGGCTCCCAGGAGGGATCCGGACACGGTTCCCTCCGCATCCAGGAAGGTCTTGGGGGGCTCGGCTCCGGTCCAGGCCTGCGGGTCCACGACCGTGGCCACCAGACCGGTGCCGCCCCGGCTCAGGGTCTTCAGCGCGGTTTCGAAGACACGGAGATGCGCTGCGGACGCCGGGGAGACCGGCTCCAGGAAGACCTCCCCCTGCCCGCCGCAGAGCATGTCCGTGTCCGCCACATCGGTTCCGGTCAGCTCGAAGGCATAACGCTCGGGGCGGCCGTGCCGCAGGACCTCCTGCGCCCGCTCGAGGACCCGGGCCTCGAACCGGCCGCCTCCGATGGTTCCATGAAACGACCCGTCCTCGAGCACCACGAATCGCGCGCCCGTGTCCCGGGGCGTCGAACCGGTTCGCTTGATCAGGGTGGCCAGCACCACGGGCCGGCTGCGGCCCGTCTCCTCCACAATCGCGGAAAACAATGGATCCATGGCATCATGTCCTTGTAAGGCGAAGGTATCGTTCCTGATGCACGGAGCCGACGATCACCTCGCGCACCCGGGCCTGGGGGCTTTCGAGGACAGCCCGGGCCAGCGCGTAAGCGTCTTCGGGCTCCGGGACCAGGTCCAGCTGGTTCAGAAAGGCGGCCCGCCGGGCCCCCTCCGGCGCGCCCTGGAAGAGACCGGCCGGGCTGGAGAAGACCCGTACCAGCACGTCCGCGGTCAGGTTCGCGCCGGGCGATGCACCGGTCACCTCCGTGAACCGCTCCATGCGGTGCACCACCTCGTGCCCCAGGGGCTTCCCCAGGGCCTCCAGGCCCATCACGGCCACCACACGGGTGGCCGAGGAGGGCACCACGGGCTCGCCGGCCCTAGGGGCCTTGAGGGGCCGGCCGGCGGCCCCGTCCCCTTCCACCAGGAGGGAATCGATTCCTGGGGAGCGAAAGAGGGTGTCGGCCAGCTCGGGACGAATGCCCTCCACCTTGCCCGTGGGCAGCAGCCGCCGGCCCAGGAACCCTCCCTGCCCCCGGGCGAGCGCCCGCTCCAGCCTGGACCTCCACCCGTCCTCGTCCGTGAGCACGAGATCCCCGGCCTCGAGGGCCTGGCGCAGCCAGACCTTGGTGGTGGTGGTGGCCGGCACCCGGGCGCCGGCCCGCCGGTGCTCCCGGGACAAGGCCACCAGCAGCGAGGATTTCCCCCCCGCGCCCACGAGGACGAGGTGCTCCCGGGCAGGACCCTCGAAAGCGGCGGAGAGCTCGACGGCGGCAGGCTCCATGTCAGGGCTTCCTGAGTACCCGGTTGTCCCCCACGCGCACGGTGAGCTGGTTCAGGTCGAAGTGCTCGATGAGGGGAATGGCGTACTTGCGGGACACGGCGGTCATCTCCTTGAACTGGGGGGTGGTGATCTCCCCGTGCTCCTTGAGGAAGGCGATCAGGCGCTCGCGTAGCGCGTCCACGGCGTCTCGGTGAAAGTAGAGGTCCTCTTTCACCTTCACCAGTACCCCGTCCTGGGTCATGAGCTGGAGGACGTCCCGGGCCACGACCTCGGGGAACCGGTCCTTGAGCTCCTTGAAGTAGGGCGGTTGAAGCCCGCCTTCGCGGTAGACGGCCTCGATCTCCTCGCGCACCTTCTCCTGGTCCTGCCCCAGGGTGACCTTGTGGTCGCTCAGGTGGAGCACCTCCTGATCGCGAACGACCAGGTCCTCCTGAACCAGGTGCCCGATCATGTAATTGAAGAGCTTGGGGTTTCGAGCCCCGGCGGTCCGGGACCGCAGCTCCTCCTTGGACAGCCCCGCCTTCAAGGGGTTGTTTCGATGGTATACGGCCAGGGTCTCCAGGATCTCCCGCCGGGCCAGGTCGTAGAAGTCCCGGTGAATGTAAGTCTTGCGCTCCCGGTCGTACATGAGGATCCGCTGGCGGCTGAGGAGCTTCTGGAGGATGTCCTTCAGCTGGGACTCGCGGGCGTTGGTGAGAAAGGGCAGGTCCTTGTGCTCCGCGCCCTGGAATCGACCCAGGGAGACGGACTGCTCCGTGATCCGCGAGAGGTCGCCGCTGTTGAAGACCTCCAGTTCCTCCAGGACCCGCGGGGCGAACCGCTTCTTCTTGCGCGGCAGCGCGTTGAGCACCTTCCCGCCGCCAATGGCCCGAACCGGGGAGTAGCTCCGAAGCACGAACCGGTCCTCCCGGAGCACCGCGAGGGGCTGGTCGAGCCGGATCTGCGCAAAGCAGGACTCGCCAGGCTTCAGCTCGTCCCGGTCCAAAAGGACCACCGTGGCGATCGCCTCGGCGGTTCCCGTGTGAAACCGCACCTTGGCGCGGTTCTTCATCTTACGTGGGGCCGCAGGCAGCAGGTCCACCAGCACGTCGATCATGTAGGTGTTGCGCAGCGCCCCACGGCGGGCGAGGACGTTGCCCCGCTGCAGCTGGGCCTTCTCCAGGCCCTGGAGGTTGATGGCGGTCCGCTGCCCACGAAGGGCCTCCTCCACCTCCCGGTTGTGGACCTGCAGACCGCGGACCCGGGAGTCGATCTCCTGAGGGTAGACCGTGACCTCCTCGCCGATGCGAACGGACCCGGAGACGGTGGTCCCCGTGATCACGGTGCCGAACCCCTTCATCACGAACACGCGGTCCACGGGGAGCCGGAAGAAGCTTCCCGGATCCCGCTCGGGCACCTTCCGGACCAGGTCGTCGAGAACCCCGACCAGCTCGTCGATCCCCTCCCCGGTGGCGGAGGAGACCAGGACCATGGGGGCATCCTCCAGAAAGGTGCCCTCCAGGTACTCGGCGGCGTCCTCCTGGACCATCTCGAGCCACTCCTCGTCCACCATGTCGATCTTGGTGAGGATCACGAGGCCGTGCTGCACCTCGAGGAGCTCGCAGATCTCCATGTGCTCCCGGGTCTGGGGCATGACGCCTTCGTCCGCCGCAATGACCAGGGCCACGAGATCGATGCCCGACGCGCCCGCCACCATGTTCTTCACGAACTTCTCGTGCCCCGGCACATCCACGATGCCGAGCACCTGGCCGCTCGGCAGGTCCATGTGGGCGAAGCCCAGCTCGATGGTGATGCCCCGCTCCTTCTCCTCCTTGAGGCGGTCCGTGTCGATGCCGGTCATGGCGCGGATCAGAGAGGTCTTGCCGTGGTCGATGTGTCCGGCGGTTCCGAGAATGACTTGTTTCATGGGTTCACCTGCTGCGCACGGGGCATCCTACCCTTCTAAAGGGATTGCAGGCCCCTGTCAAGGCGCGCGGCGGCAAACCGCTTCTCAGTGGTAGGTCGGGCCGTCGGAGTCCTCGCGACCCTTGCGGCCGTCGATGACCGTGAACCGGCCCCGCTTCTTTTGAATGCGCCAGAGCAGGTAGCGCTCGTAGAGGTGCCGCGGGTTGGGCAGGTTGCCCGGACCCCGCAGCACGAGGTATCCCAGCAGTATGCCTCCCAGGTGATAGGCGCCGTGTGGATTGACCTTGGCGAGAAAGGTGAGGAAGGTGACGATCACGGTTCCGTAGCTCAGGTACTTGGCCTTGATCGGCAACACGAACATGAGCAGGATGGTGGCCTCCGGGTTCATGAGGCCGAACACCACGATGAGGGCCAGGAGGCTCGGCATCATGCCCATGAAGGGTGCGTCGAACCCGGCCAGGGCATTGAACGGGAGTCCCACGATCACCGCCCCCAGGGCGGAGAGGTAGAAGAGCGTCAGAAACCCCTTGGGGCCGAAGGCGCGCTCCACCGGGGCCGAAAAAAAGTAGAACACCACACAGGTGATCAGAAACCCCAGAGGCGAGCCTGGATCGTGCAGGAACGGATGGGTCACCAGCTGCCACACCCGGAACAGGGGGTGCCCCGGTGGGAACAGGACCAGGGCCTGCACCACGGGCACGTGAAACCAGTGCACGAAGAGCAGCTCCAGGACGTAGATGATCCCATAGACGAGCAGCAGGATCTTGCCGACCCGGCTCAGGCCGGATCCGAACTGATAGGTGACGTGCGCTTGATCAGGTCGCATGGAGGACGTCCCATCCTTTCTCGAGC
>CAYYVD010000355.1:0-4902 GCA_964475045.1 uncultured Desulfobacterales bacterium
CACCAAACGAGAGGAGAAGCGGATCGACCGGGATGTGAAGACCCGGCTCATGGATCGGATTGCCGGCAGCGTGGAGTTCGAGCTGCCCGAGTCCCTGGTCGAACAGGAGCTGAACCACGCCTTGGAGAGTATACGGCAGAACATCACCCGGTCGGGGTCGAGCATGGAGCAGGCGGGCCTGGACGAGGCCAAGCTCCGCGAAGAGCTTCGTCCGGTCTCCGAGTCGCGCGTCAAACGGATGCTGATCCTGGGGGAGATCGCAAAGCAGAATGACCTCCGAGTGACCGAGGAGGACCTCTCCAAAGGCTACCAGGAGCTGGCTTCGAGCATCGGACAGGAGCCGGGCCTGGTCCGGCGGTACTACGAGGCGAACAACCTCGTGGACTCCTACAAGGACAAGCTCCTCGAGGAAAAGACCTTGAACTACCTCCTGGAAGGTGCTAAGGTGAATGAAATAGACGCAGACGAAATAAGCAAAAAAACGTCTTGATCAGGACATAGTTCAGAGAACCCGAAGTTGAAACCGATGGCGGACCGCAGACTCTATCAAGGAGAGAGAACGAACGTATGCTGATACCGATTGTCGTAGAACAGACAAGCCGCGGCGAACGCGCTTACGATATTTACTCCCGGCTGCTGAAGGACCGGATCGTCTTCATCGGAGAGCAGGTGCACGACAGCATGGCCAACACCATCATCGCCCAGATGCTCTTCCTGGAGTCCGAGGACCCGGATAAGGACATCAACCTGTACGTCAACTCTCCGGGCGGCTCGGTGACGGCCGGACTCGCCATTTATGACACCATGCAGTACATCAAGCCCGATGTGACGACCATCTGCATGGGCCAGTGCGCCAGCATGGGAGCCCTGCTGCTGGCCGCCGGAACCGCGGGAAAGCGATACTCGCTCCCCCATGCCCGGGTCCTGATTCACCAGCCCATGGGCGGGACCCAGGGACAGGCCACGGACATCGACATCCACGCGCGTGAGATCCTCAAGATTCGCGAGGCCATCAACAGGATCCTCTCGGAGCACACGGGACAGCCCCTGGAGCGGATCGAGAAGGACACGGAGCGGGACTTCTTCATGGATGCGGAAGAGGCCAGAAAGTACGGAATCGTCGATAAAGTGATCACCCATCGGGAGATCCAGAGTAAATAAGCACGGAAACCGCGAGGGATTTTATGCCGAGAAAAAACGACTCCACCGACGACTTGCTCTGCTCCTTTTGCGGCAAGAGTCAGGACGAGGTGAAGAAGCTCATTGCCGGACCGTCGGTCTACATCTGCGACGAGTGCATTCAGCTCTGCAATGAGATCATTGCCGAGGAGTACGGGCAGGAGGCCGAGGCAGACGAGGATGCCAGGCTCCCCAAGCCTTACGAAATCAAGGACATGCTCGACCAGTACGTGATCGAGCAGGAGCGGCCCAAGAAGATCCTCTCCGTGGCGGTGCACAACCACTACAAGCGGATCAACACACGAGCCGACATGGACGGGGTGGAGATCCAGAAGAGCAACATCCTCCTGGTGGGGCCCACCGGCTCCGGTAAGACCCTGCTGGCTCAGACCCTAGCCAGGATCCTCAAGGTGCCCTTCACCATCGCCGACGCCACCACCCTCACCGAGGCCGGGTACGTGGGAGAGGACGTGGAGAACATCATCCTGAACCTCGTGCAAATGGCGGACTACGACGTGGAGTCGGCCTGCAAGGGCATCGTGTACATCGACGAGATCGACAAGATCGCCCGCAAGTCGGACAGCCCCTCCATCACCCGGGACGTCTCCGGCGAGGGGGTGCAGCAGGCCCTCCTCAAGATCATCGAGGGCACCCTGGCGAGCGTTCCTCCCAAAGGGGGCCGCAAGCATCCCCAGCAGGACTTCGTCAAGGTGGACACCAGCAACATCCTCTTCATCTGCGGCGGCACCTTCAACGGCCTGGAGAAGATCATCGGCAACCGCCTCGGCAGCAAGACCATGGGGTTCGAGGCGGACATCCGGGACAAGCTGAACGAGGACAGCAACCAGGTCCGGGCCATGGTCCAGCCGGAAGATATGATCAAGTACGGTCTGATTCCGGAGTTCGTGGGACGCATCCCCATCATCGCCTCCCTGGACGAGCTCAGCCGGGACGCCCTGGTACGCATCCTCACCGAGCCCAAAAACGCCCTGGTCAAGCAATACAAGAAGCTCTTCGAGCTGGAGAACGTGCACCTGAAGTTCACGGAAGAGGCGCTTCTGGCCGTGGCCAACGACGCGCTCCAGCGAAAGTCCGGCGCCCGCGGTCTTCGGGCCATCCTGGAGTCCATCATGCTGGACATCATGTACGACATCCCCAGCACGGCGGGCGTGCGGGAGTGTGTGATCAACGAGGAAGTGATCCAGAGCGGAGAGTCGCCTCTCCTGATCTACGAAAACAAGGCAGGCTATGCCTGATTTCCAACACAACAGAGGGATATGTTTAACCTGACAAAGAAGAACGCCTTGGACTTTCTGAAAGAACAAAAAGTGCACTACCCACTGCTTCCCCTGAGGGACGTGGTCGTGTTTCCCAACATGGTGGTCCCGCTCTTCGTGGGGCGGGAGAAGTCCATCAAGGCGCTGGAGCACGCCATGAGCCGGGAGAAGCTCATCTTCCTCTCCGCTCAGAAGGACGCCAAGGTGGACGACCCGGCGGACAAGGACATCTTTCTGAACGGCACCCTGGGCTCCGTGCTCCAGCTTCTGCGTCTGCCCGACGGCACGGTCAAGGCCCTCATCGAGGGCAAGGAACGGGCCAAGGTACTGGAGTTCGTCAAGAGCCACGAGTTTTTCATGGTGGAGGTCGAGCGGATTCAGGAGCCCAACGAGCGATCCGACCAGACCAGCGCCCTGATGCGCACCGTGGTGGAAAGCTTCGAGGAGTACGCCAAGCTCAACGAGAAGCTGAGCAAGGACCACGTGAGCACGGTTGCGGGCATCGACGATCCCACCCGTCTCGCAGACAGCGTGGCGGCCCACCTCACCCTCAAGGTCAGCGACAAGCAGCAGCTCCTCGAGATCGACGGCACCGACTCCCGGCTCGAGAAGCTCTACGAGATGATCCGCTACGAGATCAACATCATCACCCTGGAGAAGCGCCTCAAGAACCGGGTCAAGAAGCAGATGGAGAAGACCCAGAAGGACTACTACCTGAACGAGCAGATGCGCGCGATCCAGAAGGAGATGGGCACCAAGGACGACTTCAAGGCCGAGCTCGACGAGCTCGAGAAGAAGATCAAGAAGAAGCGGCTTCCCAAGGAGACCAACGCCCGCATCTGGCAGGAGTTCAAGAAGCTCAAGATGATGTCCCCCATGTCCGCGGAGGCCACGGTTGTCCGGAACTACATCGACTGGATCCTGGCGCTCCCCTGGCATGAGAAGACCAAGGACAAGAACGACATCACCCAGGCCGAGGCCATTCTGGAAGAGGACCACTACGGGCTCAAGAAACCCAAGGAGCGGATCCTCGAGTACCTGGCCGTCAAGACCCTGACCAAGAAGATCAAAGGCCCCATCCTGTGTCTGGTGGGCCCTCCGGGCGTGGGCAAGACCTCTCTCGCCAAGTCCGTGGCGCGGGCCACCTCCCGAAACTTCGTGCGCCTGTCCCTGGGCGGCGTTCGGGACGAGGCAGAGATCCGCGGGCACCGCAGGACCTACATCGGGGCCCTCCCCGGAAAGATCCTCCAGTACCTGAAAAAGGCCCGCTCCAACAATCCCGTGTTCTGCCTCGACGAGGTGGACAAGATGAGCACGGACTTTCGCGGCGACCCCTCCGCGGCCCTCCTCGAGGTGCTGGACCCGGAGCAGAACTTCGCCTTCAACGACCACTACCTGGACCTGGACTACGACCTCTCGGAGATTCTGTTCATCACCACCGCGAACAACCTCTACAGCATCCCGCTGCCCCTGCAGGACCGCATGGAGATCATTCGGCTGCCGGGTTACACCGAGCTGGAGAAGCTCAACATCGCCAAGCAGTTCCTGGTCCCCAAGCAGGTCCGGGAAAACGGCTTGACCCAGGAGAACATCACCTTTTCGGACAGCGCCATCCTCCGGATCATCCGCGAGTACACCCGGGAGGCCGGCGTCCGAAACCTGGAGCGGGAGCTCTCCTCGGTCTGCCGCAAGGTGGCCAAGCAGGTGGCGCGCAAGGGCAAGGACACCCGGATTCGCATCACCCAGAGCTCCATCCACAAGTACCTGGGTGTGCCCAAGTTCCGCCACGGACGCACCGAGGAGAAGGACGATATCGGCATGACCACGGGACTGGCCTGGACCGACGTAGGCGGCGAGCTCCTCCAGACCGAGGCCGCCATCATGCCGGGCAAGGGCAACCTGGTCCTCACCGGCAAGCTGGGTGAGGTCATGCAGGAGTCGGCCCGCGCGGCCCTCAGCTACGTCCGCTCCCGCTCCCGCCAGCTTCGACTGCCGGAGAAGTTCTACGAGAAGGTGGACATCCACGTCCACGTGCCCGAAGGCGCCATCCCCAAGGACGGCCCCTCGGCCGGCATCGCCCTGGCCACCGCCGTGATCTCCGCCCTGGCCAAGATCCCGGTCCGTCACGACGTGGCCATGACCGGCGAGATCACCCTGCGCGGACGCGTGCTGCCCATCGGCGGCCTCAAAGAGAAGATCCTGGCCGCCCACCGCGGGGACGTGACCAAGGTCCTAATCCCCATGGAAAACAAGAAGGACATCGAGGAGATCCCCAAGCGGGTCCTCAAGAAGGTGGAGCTGATCCCGGTGGAGCACATGGACCAGGTGCTCAAGGAGGCCCTGGTCTTCGAGGAAGGGGAGGAGCTCTTCAAGCCGTCCGAGGAGTGCGAGCCCTACTGCATCGAAGCGGACACCGAGACCGAGGGAGAAAAAGAGATCTCCGAGG
>CAYYVD010000356.1:0-4902 GCA_964475045.1 uncultured Desulfobacterales bacterium
TACATCATCGACGAGGTCCACATGCTCACCAAGGAGGCCTTCAACGCCCTCCTCAAGACCCTCGAGGAACCGCCTCCCCACGTGAAGTTCTTTTTCGCCACCACCGAGCCCCACAAGGTGCCGGTGACCATCCTCAGCCGCTGCCAGCGCTTCGACTTCAAACGGATTCCGCCGGCCCTGATCGTGCACCAGCTCGAGAAGGTCGCCGAAGCCGAGGGCCTCACCGTCAGCCGGGAGGGTCTGGCCCTGATCGCCCGGGAGGCCCGGGGGGGCATGAGGGACGCGGAGAGCCTGCTGGACCAGGTGGTCTCCTTCACCGGGGCCCAGGTGGCGGATCGTCAGATCACGGACATTTTGGGCATCGTGGACCGGGACCTGATCTTCGAGGCCTCCGCGGCCGTGATCGAGGGCCGGGCCCAGGACTGCATCCGCCTGGTGGAGCAGGTGTACAACCGCGGCTACGACATCAAGGAGTTCTATCAGGTCCTCATGGACCAGTTCAGAAACCTGCTCGTCAGCCTGATCGTGACGGACGGGGACCTGCTCGACATGACCGAGAGCGATCAGGAGGCCCTTCGACAGCAGGCCCGGCAGGCGGGACGCGAAAAGCTCCAGCAGGTGTTGACCGTGCTCATTCGGCGGGAGGGGGATCTGCGGTTCACCTCCAGCCCGCGGTTGATTCTGGAGTCCGTGCTGATCAAGCTGTGCCACATGGGCGAGATCCTCGGCTTCGAGGAACTGATGGAAAAGCTCAGCGCCCTGGAAACGCGGTTGGTCCAAGGCGCTGGACCGGCCTACGAGGCGCCGGCTGCACCGCCTGCGACGTCGGTTCAGGAGTCGGCCGCAGTCGCGGCCGCGTTCGAGGAACCCGCAGAGGAGGAGTCCCAGCCGCCTCCTGCCGGTGGCTGGGATCAGTTCATGCGGTTCCTGGGAGAGCGCAACCGGTCCATGGCCAATGTGCTGGCCCAGTGGCGCTTTGCGGGCCTCGACCATGGGACCCTGGAGATCGAGCGAGGGCCAAACCCGTTTTCCGCGAGCTACCTGGACGAGCCGGAGCGGCTCACGCGATTCACGGAGCTGGCCCGGGCCTTCTTCGGCCGAGAGGTTCAGGTCCGCATCTCCGGTCAAACCAAACCGCCGGCCAGGAAGCCGGCCGAGCCAAAGGTCTCTGCCGAGAAGGAGACCGTTCCCCGAAAGGACCTGCCCCGGCCCGTTCAGGACGTGCTTCAGATGTTCCAGGGCGAGCTTCAGGAGGAAGCCTCGTCCGCATCAGACGACGCGGCGGAGCGGGACACGCAGCAGGAAGGAGGATGACGTGAAAGGCAAAGGCATGCCCAACATGGGCAACATCATGAAGCAGGCCCAGCAGTTTCAGTCCAAGATGGCCAAGCTGCAGGAGGAGCTGGGTGAGAGGACCGTGGAGGCCACCTCCGGTGGCGGCATGGTGACCGTCACGGCCAGCGGCAAGCAGGAGATCGTCTCCATTCGCATCGAGCCCGAGGTGATCGACCCCGAGGACGTGGACATGCTGCAGGACCTGATCCAGGCGGCGGTGAACGACGCCCTGAACCGGGCCAAGGAGATGGTCAACGAGGAGATGGGGAAGCTCACTGCGGGGCTGAACCTGCCGAACATCCCCGGGCTCATGTGATTCGAGATCACAGCTCGGAATCGCCTCCTCGCCAGACAAGGACGCACACCCCATGGGCATCTACCCGCCGCCGTTCGAACGATTGATCGAGCAGCTCACCCGGCTTCCCGGCATCGGACAGAAATCCGCCACCCGGGTGGCCCTGCACATCCTCAAGAGCGACCGGAGCCTGGCCGAGGGGTTGGCCCAAAGCCTGCTGGAGGTCAAGGACCGGATCCGCTTCTGCTCCACCTGCTACAACTTCACGGACCAGGATCCCTGCGTCATCTGCCGGGACCCTCGAAGGGCCAACGGCATCCTCTGCGTGGTGGAGGAGCCGGGGGACCAGCTCGCCATCGAGGAGTCCGGTGTGTTCCAGGGGCGATACCACGTGCTTCAGGGAGTGCTTTCCCCGCTGGACGGCGTCGGTCCCGAGGCCCTGAAGGTCGGCGAGCTTTCCGCACGCGTCGACCGGGAGGAGGTTCAGGAGGTGATCCTCGCCACGAACCCCACCACCGAGGGGGAGACCACGGCCTCTTACCTGGCCGACGTGCTTCGGCGAAAAGGGGTCCGCATCACCCGCATCTCCCTGGGAATTCCCATGGGAGGAGACCTCAAGTACATGGACGCCATGACCGTGCAGCACGCCCTCAAGAGCCGCGTTCCCGTGGCGTCATGATTCCGGACCCGTCCCTGCAGGCCCTGGCGGACGTCGTGGGGCCGGCCTACCTGAGCACACGGGCGGAGGACCTGGCCGCCAACGCCTCTGACGCCACCCGCCTGACCTACATGCCCGACGCCGTGGTCCGGCCGGGGTGCACGGAGGAGGTCTCCCGCATCCTGGGAATCGCGAACCGGGACCGCTTCCCCGTGATCCCCCGGGGGGCGGGGACCGGCCAGACCGGAGGAGCCCTGCCGGTTCAAGGCGGTCTGGTTCTGGCCATGGACCGGTTCAACCGCATCCTGGAGATCGATGCGGACAACATGATCGCCCGTGTGGAGCCGGGGGTCATCACAGCCCGGCTGCAGGAGGAGGTGGAGGCCCTGGGCCTGTTCTACCCCCCCGATCCGGCGAGCATCCACATCTCCACGCTCGGCGGCAACGTGGCCGAGTGCGCCGGCGGGCTTCGGGCCGTCAAGTACGGCGTGACCCGGGACTATGTCCTGGGGCTGGAGATCGTCCTGCCCACAGGGGAGATCCTTCGAACGGGGGTGGCCACGGCCAAGGGCGTGGTCGGGTACGATCTCACCCGGCTGGTGGTGGGGTCGGAAGGGACCCTGGCCGTGGTGACCCGGATCACCCTTCGCCTCGTTCCCAAGCCTGCGGCCAAACGGACCATGCTCGCCCTGTTCGACGACCTGGGCCGGGCCGTGCGAACGGTCACCGGTCTGGTGCGCCGCCGCGTGGTGCCCACCACCCTGGAGTTCCTGGACCGGGTGTGCCTCGACTGCGTGCGGCGGGACATGGGCCTGGAGCTGCCCGAGCAGGCGGCCGCCCTGCTCCTCATCGAGGTGGACGGGGACGAGGAGCTCGTGGCGCGGGACGCCGCCCGTGTGGAGGCCGTGGCCCGGGAGAGCGGGGCCGTGGACTTCCAGACGGCCCGGGACGACGCGGAGGCGGAGCGCTTGTGGGAGGCCCGGCGAAACGTGTCCCCGGCCCTGCAGCAGCTCCGCCCGGGCAAGGTGAGCGAGGACGTGGTGGTGCCGCGAACCCGGCTCGCCGAGCTGGTCTCGCTCCTGGGAACGCTCTCTCACGAGCACGGCCAGCCCATCGCGGCCTTCGGCCACGCGGGGGACGGGAACATCCACGTCCACATCCTGCTGGATCCCGAGGCGCCCGAGGAACGGGCGGCCACCGAGCGGATCGTGGAGACGTTGTTTCGCGAGGTGATTCGCCTGGGAGGAACGCTTTCCGGCGAGCACGGGGTGGGCATCACCAAGGCGCGCTACCTGGGTCTGGAGCTGACCGGGCCGGCCAGAGGCCTGATGCGCCGGCTCAAGCAGGCCTTTGACCCGAACGGCATCCTCAACCCGGGAAAGATCTTTCCGGAGGATCTGGGGGAGCCTCCCGTCTGATCCCGAGGCGCCCCCGGCCCGGAACCGCGGGTCACGGTGCAGGCCCAAGGGCGCAGGAAACGGGCCAGGACCTCCCGGATCAGAGGATCTTGTCCAGGGTCCGATAGTTCTTGGTGTTGTAGAAGGTCTCCACATCCACGAGGTTGAGCTTCTCCAGGGCCTTCTTGAGGGGCACGCTGGTGATGTCGCCCAGCTTCAGACTCACCATGCGTCCGAAGTCCTCGTTCACGATCATGTCCACGGCGCCGATGCCGAACTTTCGTCCCATCCGGCGGTCATAGGCCGTGGGGGATCCCCCACGCTGCAGGTGTCTGAGGGCCACGTACCGGACCTCCAAGTTCGTCTGCTTCTCGATCTCCTCGGCGATGAGGCCGCCGATGCCGCCCAGGTAAAAGTGGCCGAAACCGTCCCGCCCGCGGCGTTCCCGGACCTCCTCCATCCCGCGCGGCTTGGCCCCCTCGGAGGCCAGCACGATGCTGTAGCGCTTTCCTGCCTTGCGCATCATCTTCACGAGGTCGATGACGCGCTCCATGAGGAAGTCGTGCTCCGGGATGAGGATGATGGACGCCCCGGACGCCTCGCCCCCTTCCAGGGCAAGCCACCCGGCCCGCCGTCCCATGGACTCCACGACGAAGATTCGACTGTGGGAGCCCGCCGTGATACGCAACCGGTCGATGTCCCGGGTGATGATGTTCACCGCTGAGTCGAACCCCAGGGTGTAGCCGGTCTCGCTGAGGTCCTTGTCGATGGTCTTGGGGATACCCACCACATTGACCCCTTCCTTGTAGAGCTTGTAGGCCACCCCGAGATTGTCCGGCCCCCCGATGACCACCAGGGCGTCGAGCCCGAGCTTCTGGATGTTTCGGACCACCTCCTCGGAGCGGTCCCGGTTGGGGTCGAAGGGATTGACGCGGCTTGTCCCGAGACGCGTCCCTCCGTATCGGTCCCAGGTGCGCACCAGCTCCAGGTCGAGGCTCATGGTGTGCTGCTTCAGGCTGTCCTTCTTGTCCGGCTTGAGCTCGGTCAGCCCCAGCCAGCCGTCTCGAATGCCCATGATCTCGAACATCATACCGCGCTCGGGCACCAGGTCTTTGTCCAAGGCGGAGGTGACGAGCCAATGGATGGCGCTGTTGATTCCCGGGCAGTCGGCTCCGGCCGACAGCACTCCGATACGGGTTCTCATCTCGGTCCTCCAA
>CAYYVD010000357.1:0-4899 GCA_964475045.1 uncultured Desulfobacterales bacterium
CCGTCGTACTTGGTGGCGATGGCGCCTTCCACCACGCAGATGAACTTGCCTTCGTACTTCTTGACGGCCGAATGAAGCACGTCCTCCGCCTGGTGACCCGCTGCCGCCATGATGGTCTCATGGTACTCGATGGAGAGGATCTCCAGCACGAGCTGGTCGATCCAGGGATAGGTGGAGCGGAGCGTCGCCTCGGAGCAGCCCGTGCACTCCCCGAAGTGGAGCCACACCACCGGCGGGCGCTGCTTCGGGGCTGCGAACACCTCCGCAACCTTGGGGATGAACGACGAAGAGAGCCCCATGGTTGCGGTCAGGAAGCCGCAATACTTCATGAAGTCCCTTCGTGAGACCCCCTTTTCCGCCAGCCTCTCATAAAACCCCTTTTCCTCTTTCATTAGCACCTCCTGATGCTGGTTTAGGGTGACCCGTCTCCGCTTTTTTCAGACCACTGATTTAAATCCGAAAGGGGCTGGTTTGTCAACGGCTTTTTGGCCTCGATCGAGGCGGGGCGGGGGTTTCCGGAGAGCACCAGTCGCGACCGCGTCCCCGTCATGGCCATGGGGGGCTGCGGACAGCCGTGGCGGCCGTCATCCGTTCCAGGTTGCAGGTTGCAGGTCACAAGGTGCAGGGGGCAGGTAGCAGGTGGCAGAAACGAACGGCGGGCTCGGGTTCGCAGCGGATGAGGCCGTCTCCCGGCGTTTGCCGTGAAGATACCCGTTCTGCGGGCGGGTGGTGGCCGGGGGGGCCTGGAGCGGACGTTTAAGAGTTTCGGGGACGGAGTTTCGGGGACACCATACGAAATTCGGGATGTGAAGCCCGATGCGAGACACGGCATGTTTCGAATTTCGTATGGTGTCCCCGAAACTCCGCGCGAGCACGAGGGGTCCAAGGGACGTAGGCGTGTGCATGGCAGCAAAGGGGGACGAAATCCGGTTGTCCTCGGGCTTTACCTGTTACCTGCGACTTGCAAGAATTTGGTGGGGCATGTGGCGTGCAGTTCCGGGTGTGCCCGGTGTGGTTCCTCCGAAACTCCGTTCTACGCCACACTGTCGTACCGGCTGAACTGCATGGTGAAGGTGCCGCGGCCCTGGGACACGGAGCGAAGGGCCGTGGAGTAGCCGAACATGCGGGAGAGGGGCACCTTGGCGGCGATGACCTGCACTGCGCCGCGGTTGGTGATCTCCTCCACCTTGCCCTGCCGGGCGTTCAGGTCCCCGATCACCTCGCCCATGAAGTCCTCGGGCACCAGGATCTCCACCTTCATGATGGGCTCGAGCAGCACGGGGTCCGCCTGGGCGGCGGCCTTCTGAAAGGCCATGCCCGCGGCCACCCGGAAGGCCATCTCGCTGGAGTTGAGGTCGTGGATGCGCACGTCGAGCAGCGCCACCTCCACGTCGATGAGCGGGTAGCCCATGATGGGCCCGCTGGTGGCGGCCTCCTCCACGCCCTCCCGCACGGCGGCCAGGAAGGACTCGCTCAGGTCGGGGTTCTCACAGTGGTCGGCAAAACGGAAGCCGGTTCCCCGGGGGAGCGGGGCCAGGGCGATGCGGACGCCGGCGTAGTGCTGCTGGCCGCCGAGCTCCTTCTCGAAGACCTCCTCGTGCTCCACGGGCTGCCGGATCGCCTCCCGGTGGACCACCTGGGGGCGGCCCTGGTTGGTCTCCACTTGGAACTCCCGCTCCAGGCGTCCGGTGATGATCTCCAGGTGCAGCTCGCCCATGCCCGAGACCACGATTTGCCCGGTCTCCTCGTCCACCTTGTACTTGAAGGTGGGGTCCTCGGCCGAGAGCTTGTCCAGGGCGCCCATGAGCCGGTCCTGGTCCTGGACCCGCCGGGGCTCCAGGGCGATGGAGATGACCGGTTCGTTGAACTGCATGAGCTCGAGCAGGAGGGGGTGATCCTCGCTGCACAGGGTGTCGCCGGTGGCCGCGAGCTTGAGCCCCATGACCGCGATGATCTCCCCGGCCGAGGCCTCGTCCACGCGCTCGCGCTTGTTGGAGTGCATCTTGAGGAGCCGGGCGAGCTTCTCCTTGACGTTCTGGCGGGGGTTGTACACCGATTCCCCGGCGCGGACGCGGCCGGAGTAGATGCGGATGTAGGTCATGCGGCGGCCCTGGTCCATGCTCACCTTGAAGGCCAGAGCGGCGAAGGGCCCCTTCACGTCGGCCGGCCGGGTCTCGGTCTTGCCCGTCAGGGTGCTCTTGCCCTCGATGGGGGGCACCTCCATGGGGGAGGGGAGGTAGGCCACGATGCTGTCGAGGAGGGGCTGGATGCCCTTGTTTCGAAGGGCCGCACCGCAGAGCACGGGCACGATCTCGAGGCGGAGGGTGAGCTTGCGGACCGCCTCCTGGATCTCCTGGAGGGTGATCTCCTCCTCGGCCAGGTACTTGCCCATGATGTGATCGTCCTTGTCCGCCAGGGTCTCGAGGACCGTCTCCCGGGCCATGGCGGCCTCTTCGCGAAGCTCCTCGGGGATGTCCACCTCCTGGAGCTCGGCCCCCAGGGACTCGTCCTCCCACTGGACGGCCTTCATGCGGAGCACGTCGATCACGCCCTGAAAGCGGTCCTCCGCACCCCAGGGGATCTGGAGCACGAGGGCGGATGCGCCCAGCCGGTCGCGGATCATGTCCACGGCCCGGTTGAAGTCGGCCCCGATCCGGTCCATCTTGTTGATGAAGGCCATCTTGGGCACCCGGTAGCTGTCCGCCTGGTGCCAGACGGTCTCGGACTGCGGCTCCACGCCGCCCACGGCGCAGAACACGCCGACGGCCCCGTCGAGGACCCGGAGCGAGCGTTCGACCTCGATGGTGAAGTCCACGTGGCCGGGGGTGTCGATCAGGTTGATGGTGTGGTTGCGCCAGTGGCAGGTGGTCACGGCCGAGGTGATGGTGATGCCCCGCTCCCGTTCCTCCAGCATCCAGTCCATGGTGGCCGCGCCGTCGTGGACCTCGCCCATGCGGTGCACCCGCCCGGTGTAGAACAGCATGCGCTCACTGATGGTGGTCTTGCCCGCATCGATGTGCGCAATGATGCCGATGTTGCGGGTGGTCTTCAGGTTTCGCGGTGCGGCCATGGCGTTGCCTCGAGGGAGTGAAAAGGCCCGGTGGAGCCTCGTTGACACGAAGGGCCAATCTAAGGTATCTTCCCGAGCCTGTCAAGGCGCGCGGGCGGATCGTTGGTCGCTGATAGTGATCGCGGATCGCTGATGGGTGCCCGCTGGTGGCGGGTGCAGCGGGATGTCCGAGGAATGGACGGTGGCGTCTTCGAGATCCCGGCCGTCTCCCGGTCTTACCTGGAACCTGAAACCTGCGACTTGCAGCATTTTACCGGGTCTCTCATTCTGGCGAGCCGACGAATTTCGTATGGTGTCCCCGAAACTCTCATGAGCCACCCACAAACCACCACCGGAGCCCGGCTTCGGACCATGTACCGCCTTCTGCTGGACCATTTCGGCCCCCAGGCGTGGTGGCCCGCCGAGACGCCCTTTGAGATGATGGTGGGCGCCATCCTCACCCAGAACACCAACTGGGCCAACGTGACCCGGGCCCTGGACAACCTCGAGCGCCGGGGCCTCCTGGACCCGGCGCGCCTGCACGCCTTGGAGAAGGAAGCGCTGGCCGAGGCGATCCGGCCGGCCGGGTACTTCAATGTGAAGGCCGTTCGCCTGAAGAACCTGGTCCGTCTCGTGGTGGAGGGATGGGGCGGGGACGTGGGCGCCTTACTCTCGGAGGAGACCGAAGCTCTCCGAGCGGCGCTTCTGGGGGTCAAGGGCGTGGGGCCGGAGACGGCGGACTCCATCGTGCTCTACGGCGCCGGCCTCCCGGTCTTCGTGGTGGACGCCTACACCCACCGCATCCTGAGCCGGCACGGGCTGGTGGACGAAGGCGCATCCTACGAGGAGCTCCAGGAGACCTTCACGGACCACCTCGAGGAGGACGTGGCGGTGTATCAGGAGTTTCACGCTCTGATCGTTCAGACGGGCAAGACCTACTGCCGCAAGCGGCCGCTCTGCGACGCCTGCCCGCTTCAGGACCTGGACGACCGGAGCGCCTGATGGAAGCAGGCGCTCACAGCACCGGCTGGTCCAACGCGCTTCGAAGCGGCGCGGCCGCCGCCTGGCCCATCTTTCTGGGGTATGTGCCCATCGGCGTGGCCTTCGGTGTGCTGGCCCGGCAGGCCGGCCTCGAGCCCCTGCACGTGGGCGCCATGTCCATCCTGGTCATTGCCGGGTCCTCCCAGTTCATCGCGGTGTCCATGCTGGACGCCGGGGCCGGGGCCGCCGCGGTGACGGCCACCACCTTCGTGGTGAACCTTCGCCACCTCCTCATGAGCTCGGCCCTGGCGCCGCACCTCTCCGGACTGCGCCACAGCCGGCTCGCCCTTCTGGCCTACGGGATCACGGACGAGAGCTTTGCCGTGAACCACGCGCGGTTCAGCCGGGGCGACTGGCACTGGCGGCCCGCCATGGTGGTGAACCAGACGTCCTGGATCGTGTGGACGGCCGCCACCATGACCGGAGCCTGGGCCGGCCGGTTCATTCCTCGAGGGGCCTTCGGCATCGACTACGCCCTGATCGCCATGTTCCTCTGCCTCCTGGTGCTGCAGCTTCGGGGTCGGCGGCACGCCTTCACCGCGGCCCTGGCCGGGGTCCTGGCCGTGGGCCTGTCCCTGGTGCTGCCCGGGAACGCCTACATCATCCTCGCCACCGTCCTCGCAGCCACCGCCGGGACCCTCCTGGGAAAGCGACGGCGGCGGGCGTCACCGGAGGAGGGCCGCGGTCCATGATCCAGGACACGGGAGGATACCTTCTGATCGTGCTCGGCATGGGGGCGGTGACCTATCTTCCCCGGTGGATTCCCCTGTTCGCGCTCACCCGCCGAAGGCTCCCGCCGTGGGCCTTGG
>CAYYVD010000358.1:0-4868 GCA_964475045.1 uncultured Desulfobacterales bacterium
AATCCGAGGCGGAATGCTGTTTTTGTTCCCAATCGATCTGCATGACAGCCAGGCGCAACGAACCCGCCTGCCAAAATCTCATGCGAGAGCCCAGCTGTCTTGTCCCTATCGAAGCAATCGGGCAGAGCCTCTGGAATGTGGCCAATGGGCGTGGCCAACGTGCTGAAGAGGTTCAATGGGATGAGCGAGGTGTCCCCCCGGGCGGCTGGAACAAGGCCTCGGAAACCCACCCCGCCTAAGACAGGGAGGAGTGCCTGGAGATCATCGACCTGACTGATTGGAAGATCCCGGTGGCGTGGGTGCAAGCCTCTCAGCACACTCGCGGATCACTCAGCAGATGGCGGTCGGTTTCTGCACGGAAAGGGGGGTATCGAAGGAATCGGGCGCTATTTCGCCGGCGAAAAATTAGTACGGCAGATCCTGAATCAAAACGAGGCCGAATCGGATCTCTGGGATCAGGCGTACGCTTGAGCACGGAGCTTCTTTCAAAGCCCTGGCCACATGTGGTAGAAGAGCGGGAAAGACAAGAAAAGACGGCTTGCGTTATTGGGCTCCTTCGAAGGCTGTCCGAACCTGCCAATCTCGGCCCGGGCCTTGGGCTCATATAGGTCCGTCTTGTCCACCCGGACCCCGCCATGTCCGCGGTCTCCTTTTCCCAAGCGTCCAGGCCGGATCCAGGAGATCGGGATCCTCAGGTGCTATGGGTCGTTCGGGGCTTGATGGGAGCCGGCTTTCCCTTCTCGTCCAGCACCTTCCGAACCGTCAGAAGCAGCTTCTCCGCCGTGAGGGGCTTGCTCACGAAGGCGCGAATCCCCAGGTCCTTCGCCCTTTGGTCCGAGATCTGTTTGCTGTACCCGGAGCTCAGAATGACGGGGGTTTCCGGTCGAATGCCCAGGATCGCTTCGGCCAGCCGGTCTCCCCTCATGCCGGGCATGGTCATGTCCGTCAAGACGAGGTCGAAGCGGTCCGGGTCCTGCTCGAAGTAAGCCAGGGCGTCGGTTCCGCTTTCCCGGGTTTCGACGCGATAACCGTGATGCTCGAGCATTCGTCGCGCCACCTCCAGGATCATGGGCTCGTCGTCCACCAGGAGCACCCGCTCCGTTCCCCCCGGCAAGGCGGAAGGTTGGGCTTCCGCCTTGCCGGTCCGCGCCTTTTCGGCAACAGGCAGATACACGGTGAAAACCGTTCCCCCTCCCTCCTCGCTCTCCACCAAAATGCCGCCCTCGCGCTCCTGGACGATGCCGTGGACCACGGCCAGGCCGAGTCCGGTCCCCTCGCCCACGGATTTGGTGGTGAAGAACGGCTCGAAGATGTGCTCCAGGTGCTTTGGTTGAATTCCCGGCCCGGTGTCGCCGACGTGAATGCGCACGTAGGGGCCCGCTGGAATGGGACCGGTCATGGTGTCCAGGGGTGCCGGCAGCTCGACGGCGCCCACCTTGTAGTCGAGTGTCCCTCCTTCCGCTTCCATGACCTGCCCCGCGTTCGCGCAGAGATTCAGAATGACCTGCTGGACCTGGGATGCATCTCCCAGGACCGCGGGGAGCGCCTCCTCGATGTCTGCCTGAATCGCGACCGTGCTCGGAATGGATGCCCTGAGCATCATCAGCGACTCCCGGGCAATGATGCCGATGTCGACATCGGTGACCGTGTGTTCCTTCCGGCGCGCAAAGAGCAGGATCTGGTTGACCAGGTCCCTGGCCCGCAGGCTGGCCTTGTGAATCTCCTCGAGGCTCTTGCGGGCAGGGCTCGCCTCCGGTGTGTCGAGCATGCTGAGCTGGGCGTTCCCGAGAATGATGCTCAGAATGTTGTTGAAGTCGTGGGCGATCCCCCCGGCGAGCGTGCCGACGGACTCCATCTTCTGGGCCTGGTGCAGCCTCGCCGTGAGCCTCTCCCTTTCCTCCTGAGCGCGCTTGCGTTCGGTGATGTCATGCATGGCAACAACCGCGCCGATCACCTCGCCCGCCTCACCCGTGAGGGACTGTCCGCTGCACACCAAAGCGCGGGGACGCCTGTGTTTGGGAGCCACGACAATCTCTGCGTCCCCAACCCGTTCCCCTTGAAGGGCCCGAAACAAGGGAATGTCATCCACGGTCAGCGGCGTCACCCCGTCCAGCTGCAACAGGTCGTAGTGCTCGGCCCACTGCTCCGGCGGGATGGGCTCCTCGGGAAGGCCGTGCAGACGGCGGGCCGACTCGTTGAAGCGGATCAGACGGCCGTCCCTGTCGCAGATGACGATGGCCTCTTGAATGTTGTCGAGCACCGCGGAGAGAAAGGCACGTTCGTTCTCGAGGGCCTCCACGGCCCGCTTGTACCCGGTGACGTCCCTGCCGAAGACGGCAACCCGGATCACCCGGCCGTGCGGGTCGAGAATGGGATACACCGTGTGCTCAAAGGAGATCCCGTCCCGCTCGTCCTCGAAATGGAGCGCCTCCTCCCTCTGAATCGCCGCTGCCAGCTGCTGCATTCGGAACTCTGCAAGCGGTGCAGGCAACAGGTCGTGAACGCGCCGGCCGATCAGAGCATCCTTACGCTTGCCCAGACGTTCCGCCGCCACATCGTTCAGCGTCACGATGGTCCCGTCCAGCTCGAGAAGAAAGGCGGAATCGGCCGACGCATTCAACAGCGCTCGAGCCGTTGCATGGCTCTCCTCCACCACACGGAGGGCCTTCAGCTCGTTCAGCCGGGTCCGTCCCATGTCGGCGATGAGCTCGGACAACCTGGCCAGAAACGAGACAGCCGCCCGGAATTTTTCCCTGGTGAAAACGGGGACCTCTTTGAACGCCTTCATGTACTCGGCTTCGTCAAAACCGAACTCCCGAGCCTGTTTCCGAAAAGCCTGCTCCACGGCTTCATCCGGAGGTTCCAGAAACACCTGTCCGCAAAATACGTTGGCCAGGTGTTCCCCGTCGATGACGATCGGGGCCGAGGCGTCCACGAGCCCCCGAGGACATCGATAGATGACAAAGGGGTCCCCTCGTTCGAGCTCCGCCCGAATGCGGGTGTCGCTCTCGATGCACTCCTGTTCGATCTTCGGGTGCTTGCGGTGGAAATCCGTGCAGATGCGCTGCCAGCCCGACCCGGTCAGGATTTCGCCGTCTATGGCAATGACCGAGGAAGGAATCGAGGTCGCCGCATATAGCTCATCCGTCAATTCCTGGAGCTTGCGTATCTCGACCAGATCTTTGAATCGATGGTTCATGAGGGGCTCGATTGTCCTCGAGGTGAAGGAACGCAATCGAACGGGCATCACCGGACAGGGGCCGAAAAGGAGCAGGCAGGCAAACAGATGCAGAGGCAAGGCTACGGGCGCGATTCGAGAACATGAAGCCGAGAGTCGGGAACCCCGTGGCCGGTCCGAGGATGACGATGGACGAATCACGTTCAACAGATGCAAAAAGGGGGCCAGCCGCTTGGCTGACCCCCTGGTTTCGACTGGCGGGGACGACGAGACTCGAACTCGCGACCTCCGGCGTGACAGGCTCCTTTGCCATTTCCGAAATCCACTGCAATATCATGCTTTTCAAATGATCCCAGGCACTTGCTGCGGGATGATTTGCAGGGATTCGGCAGGATAAATCACGAAAAACCATAAATCCCATTTCCCTTTCCCCGCAAAAATCCCCGCAAAAGGGTATCCTATTTCGTTGGCCTCCTGAAATCCCTACATAGGTTCGGCGGGGAACCCTAATGTGCTTTGGGTGGCGCTGGCTATCACGCAAAAACCGGCATGACCTTCGGAGACAAGCTGCTACCTATGCTTCTCGAGCTGGGACGCCGATTGAAATCGTGAGCATGTTGATCTTGTGGCATACGAACCTGTCAACCACTCGACGCTACCCGGGGAGGACCACCGACGTCGAGGCGCTGAGGTGGATCGACAATCTCCACGGATAGATTGGTGGGGTGGGTAGAGGGGAGGAAGGGCTTCCACCTCCCCTCTTATCTTACGAACCAATGAACGGAGGCCCATCCTTATCGTATCCTGGAATCGATTGGATTTACAGTCATTTCACACATAGAAACACCCTGTGCTTTGAGGCTGGCAAAGCGGATTGCCTTTGGCCGAAAAAATATGCCGAAGGGCCACTGAACGGAAGGCGGTGACATCCACGGCAGATTCTGTTTGGCTGCTCTCAAGCATCCACAAGCTCCACCAACGCGAGGGAGTCATTCGCGTTTTCTCCGAAGGAGATCCGAAGTGCCTTCCTGAGCATGTCCATGTGAATGGCGACCTCCCGCTTGGCAAGAATCCCCAAGGATGCCAAGGCCCTTTCTTGGGACCTGATCTTTTGGCCCTTAAAATCGACACGCAACACCGTACCCCTACACGGGGGAAGCTCGATGCCTTCAGCGGCCAGGACCAGGCCGTTTTCGGGTATCTTTTCAAACAAGGGCTTTCGGCGGGAGACACCCTCCTGGCCGGTCACAACGATCACGGAGGGCGTGTCGATTCCGGTGAACCCGATGGCATCCGTGGAAAGAACGATCTCGCTGATCGAGGGCCCTCGGAGCACAGAGATGTCGTACTCGCTTTTCTGGGTAACCTGCATACCGCCTGTCATCGCGGCAATGCACAGGAGCTTTCCGGCGGTGAGGATCCGTTGTCCCGCATCCCCCACAAGAACGACCTCCTTTCGGGCGAGTTCCGGGGGGGCGAACTCGGGACGAATCTCGAGACTCGCCGGGGGCGATCCGAGGCCCCTGCTTGTCTCTCGGTAAAGCTCACTGTACTCCTCTCGGGTGTTTTCTTTGACGAGCCCATCGTACACACGAAGCCGGCTCAAGTCTTGGTCGATGCTTTTCGGAGTGATCCGGTTCTTTTTGGTGTATCGCCCCGGGCAGATCCCCCGGATGTCCAATACGGAAAA
>CAYYVD010000359.1:0-4863 GCA_964475045.1 uncultured Desulfobacterales bacterium
GGGGGACACGACGAGCGCGAGCAGACGCTGAACCAGATCCTCTCGGAGATGGACGGCTTCTCGCCGAAGGAATCCGTGGTGGTGCTGGCGGCCACGAACCGCCCCGACGTCCTGGACCCCGCGCTGGTTCGGCCCGGGAGGTTCGACCGCCGGATCTCCCTGGAGCTTCCCCAGAAGGAGGCAAGAAAGGAGATCCTGGAGCTTCACACCAAGGACGTGCCGCTGGAAGATGACACGGACCTGGAGGCGGTGGCGGAGCGGACCGTGGGGTTTTCCGGTGCGGACCTGGAGAACCTGGTGAACGAGGCCGCCCTCATGGCGGCCCGCAAGGAAAAGGAGTCGGTGGGCAACGAGGACTTCGACGAGGGCCGGGACAAGATCATCATGGGCATCGAGAGGGAGGACGTGATCAAGGGGGAGGAGAGGGAGGTGATCGCGTACCACGAGTCGGGCCATGCCCTCACCGCCCGGTTCCTGCCCGAGGCCGACCCGCTGGAGAAGGTCTCCATCATCCCCAGGGGCCGGTCCCTGGGCGCCACGGAGCAGGTCCCGGAGGAGGACCGCCACAATCTGGGCCTGGAGTACCTGAAGAGCCGCATCGCCGTGATGCTCGGCGGCCGGGCGGCCGAGAAGGTGGTGTTCGACACCCTCACCTCAGGTGCGGGGGACGACCTCAAGAACGCCACCCAGCTCGCCCAGCGTATGATCTGCCAGTGGGGAATGAGCGAGAAGCTGGGGCCCACGGCCTTTCGCCGCGGCGAGCCCCACCCCTTTCTGGGACGGGAAATGGCGGATCACAAAGACTACAGCGAGCACACGGCCCGGCTCATCGACGAGGAGATCCAGCGGCTCACCACCGAAATGGAGTCCAGGGCCATGGAGATCCTGCAGGAGCACCGGGACGAGCTCGACGCCCTGGCCCGGGCCCTGCTGGAGCACGAGACCCTGAGCCGCGAGGAGATCGACGAGATCCTGCCTCCCCCTCCGGACCGGCAAGGGGCGTCACAGGAGTGAGTTCCGGGTCCTTGAATTTCGGGGACACCATACTTAATTAGCAGGGAGCGGGTTCTCACAATGGATATGGTTGAATTAAGTATGGTGTCCCCGAAATTCCGAATTTCGTATGGTGTCCCCGAAATTCAGTCGAAGCCCTCTAGAAACCGCCCGTACCCCTCCTCCTCCAGCACGTCCTTCGGGATGAACCGCAGAGCCGCGGAGTTGATGCAGTAGCGCAGGCCCGTGGGCGGAGGACCGTCCGGGAACACGTGCCCCAGGTGGGAGTCCGCGTGCCGGCTTCGCACCTCGGTCCGGACGGTGAAGAGGCTTCGATCCTCCTTTTCCACGATGTTCTTCGGGACCAGGGGCCGCGTGAAGCTGGGCCAGCCCGTACCGGAGTCGAACTTGTCCTCGGAGCTGAACAGCGGCTCGCCCGACACCACGTCCACGTAGATCCCCTCCCGCTTGTCGTCCCAGAAGGCGTTCTTGAAGGGCGGCTCGGTGCCGTTCTCCCGGGTGACCTTGTACTGCAGATCGGTCAGGCGGCGACGGATCTCCTCTTCGTCCGGACGGGTGTACCGGGCGTCGCTCTCGTTCTCCCACACCGTTTCCAGAAACCGGTCCCGCCCCGAGTTCCACCGGTAGAGCTTGTACCGGATGGCGTGCTGCTGGTGGTAGTTTTGGTGGTCGTCCTCGGCGCGGTAGAAGGGGCCGGCCTCCAGGATCGGCGTCACGATGGGCTTCTCGAAGCGGCCCGATGCCTCCAGGGCCCGCTTCGAGGCCTCGGCCAGCCGCTTCTGCTCCTCGTCGTGGTAGAAGACGGCGGTGCGGTACTGGGATCCCCGGTCCACGAACTGCCCTCCCGGATCCGTGGGGTCCACGTGCCGCCAGAACACCTCCAGCAGTTCGTCGTAGGTGACCCGCTCCGGGTCGTAGAGGACGAGCACGGCCTCCAGGTGCCCGGTGTTCCCGGCGGAGACCTCCTCGTAGGCAGGGTCCTCGACGCGGCCGCCCGTGTAGCCGGAAACCGCCTCGATGACGCCGTCCACCTTTTCGAAGTCGGCCTCCACACACCAGAAGCAGCCTCCGGCAAATGTCGCCTTCTTCGCGTTTTGGTTCTCTTCGATCATGGATGCTTCCTTTCCGTCTGCGTGTGCCAGGACTCCCGGCCCGAGGACCGTCGCGCAGCCGATCCAGACGACCGCGACCCATGGCAGGCCGATTCCAGCGATGGGGTTCATGAACGCTCCCTCCCGCCCGCTGAGCCGCCTTCGAGTGAACTGCCGGGGGCGCGGGCTTTGATTCAAGTTAAGAACGATTCTTCGGAAGTCAGCCCGAAATGACCGAATGGGGCGGCCGTTCCTGCAGGGGCGGGCGGAAGGCAAAAAAAAAGCGCCGTCCGGAAGGACGGCGCGTAGGGATTGTTCCGGCGTGTTACACGACGGTCACATTGGTTGCGGCCGGGCCTTTCTGACCCTGCTCGATGTCAAAGGTCACCCGGTCCCCATCGTTCAGCGTGCGAAAGCCGTTTCCCGCGATGCCCGAGTAATGCACGAACACGTCCGGACCGTCTTCCTGCTCGATGAAGCCGTAGCCTTTGGACTCATTGAACCACTTGACTGTTCCACTTGCCATATCGCCACCCTCCTTTCCTTGAAAACTCACCGTTTCAGACTCTCGGGCGGCCACTCTGGACAAATGGTGCGGACCCTACAGAATGAAACCGGCTTCCCGTTCGAGGAAGCCCTTGCGTGGAGTCTTCAATATACGCACTTTTTCACCCAATGCAAGCAAAAAACGAGATCCCCTGAAACCTTGGAAAAGGCCCTTCCTCCGCTTGTCAAGCCGGGTGCACCTCCGGTATGCTGGCAGGATAGAGTCCGGAGGTCGGTGAGTTTCAGGGACACCATCCTGATTTCAACAAAACGGGGGCGCGCCCTTGTGGGAGAGCTTCCTGAAACGAGCATGGTGTCCCGGGATTTCCCTGTCGGGAAAGGATGGATGTTGAAGACCACGCTCGAGAGGACCGAGGAGGCGCTCAGGCGCTGGGGCGGGACCCTGCCGGGACCGGTGGGAATCGTCCTGGTACGATCCCCGGACGAACGGGGGGAGCGCCTGGAGGCGTTCTGCCGGACGCTCGAACGGCTCGTGCCGTCCGTGAAGATCACCGAAGAGGCGGCTGAGGGGGCGTCCCTTCCGGCCCTTCGAATCGGCGGGCTCTGGACCTTTCACATGGTGCCCGAGGAGAACGAGCTGGCGCCCTTCCTGGACCTCCTCTCCCGGGTGGCATCGCAGGCCCCCGGCCTCGAGGCGGGCCTGGCGGCCAAGCTCGAGCGGGTGACCGTTCCCTCCCGGGTGGACCTGTACGTCACCACCCAGTGCCCGAACTGCCCGGCGGTGGCGACCCGGATCGCTCCCTTTCCCCTGGTCAATCCTCTCATCACCCTGCGGGTGATCGACGGGGTCCTGTTCCCGGAGGAGGCCGGAGACCGGCGGGTTCGGGCCGTTCCAACGGTGATCCTGACCGACGGAATGCGCTTCACCGGCCAGGTCCGCGCCGAGGAGGTGGCCGACGGGCTTGTCCACGGGGATCCGGGCCGCATGGGAGCCGAGGCCTTTGCCCGCATGATTCAGGCGGGGGATGCCGAGGGGTTGGCCGACATGATGCTCGAGCGCGGGCAGGTGTTTCCGGGGGTCCTCGACCTCCTGGCCGGGGAGCTCTTCTCCCTCAGGCTGGGGGCCATGGTGGCCATGGAGACGGTCGGGGAGCGCAACCCCGAGCTGGCCCGGGAAGCCCTGGAGCCGCTTTGGGAAGGGATGGAACGGGCGGACCCGTCCGCCCGTGGAGACATCGTCTACCTGGTGGGGGAGCTCGGCGACGCCCGCTGGAATGGGCGTCTCGAGGATCTCCTCGGCCGGAGCGACGATCCGGAGCTTCGAGAAGCCGTTCGTGAGGCACTGGCGAACCTGGCGTGAGCGTGGCTCGAGGAGGGCGAAGACGATGATACGATCCAGGCTGTGGTTTCGGTGCGCGGCCGTGCACGATCCGGTGACCCCCTGCATCGTGAAGCCGGCGGTCATCGGGTGGAAGGCCAAGGAGCGGGACGTGGATCTGACCATCGAACGGGTCTTCAAGGGAGACGAGCTCCTTCTCCGCATGAAGGGCTGGATCACGGTGGATCCGAAGCAGGCGGTCGAGGTGGTGAAGCGGCATGGCTACCTCAAGGTGCTCGACGAGGAGGACCTCGTGGTGGAGGTGGACGGTGAGGCCGGCCTCCAGGCCCTGGAGCGGGACCTCGAGGAGGCCTTCGGCGACCAGGCCCACCTGGAGCGTCTCTGAACCCATTCCGGTGAGGGCGGCCATGGATGACTGGGACGTGGTGGAGCTCCCCATCGACGGGACCCTGGACCTCCACACCTTCGCCCCCGGTGAGGCGGCGTCGGTGGTGCGGGACTATGTCGATGCCTGTGGAGACAAGGGCATCCTGGAGCTGCGGATCATTCACGGAAAAGGCCGGGGAGTGCTCCGGCGCATCGTGCACTCAGTGCTGGAGAGGCACCCGCTCGTGCTGGAGTTCGGTCTCGACGACGGATCCGGCGGGGGGTGGGGGGCGACCCTCGTGCGTCTTCGGAGGTAGGGATCGCCCGGAAAGGAAAGGGCCATGCACGATCGACCGGTCATCCTGGTCGCCGGGGCCTCCCGCGGTCTGGGGAGGGCCGCGGCCCATTGGCTCGGCCGGGCCGGCTGCGCCGTGGGCCTGATGGCGCGCTCAGACCAGGGGTTGAGCCAAGCCGCGGAGGAGGTCGAGCGCCTGGGCGGGGAGGCTGCGGTTTTTCCAGGAGACGTGGCCGAGCCCGGAGATCGGA
>CAYYVD010000360.1:0-4863 GCA_964475045.1 uncultured Desulfobacterales bacterium
TCTCATGGAACGGAGCGCCCTCCAGGGCACGCCCCTCTCCGGCCTCCTCGACCACCTGCCCGACCCCCTGTTCACGGTGGATCCCGGCGGAACCCTCCACTGGGTCAACCGGGCCTTTGCCGAGCTGTTTCCGGAATCCGTATCCACGGGCGGGTCCGCTACCTGCCACGAGATCCTTTACGCCAGAAAGGAGCCCTGCCCGGTGGAGGGCTGCCCGCTCGAGACCGAGGACGCGATCCGGGGTGCGGTCCAGCACCGGGATTACCGCTTCTCGAGCGGCGGCCGCGTCCTGCAGTTCGAGGCCGCCTTCAGCCCGATCTTCGACCGCCCTCGAGCCCCGAGCCGTTTCCTGGTCAGCATGCGAAACGTCACGGCGCGAAAAGAGCTCGAGCTCGAGCTCGAGCGCTCCCGCTCGCGCTACCTCCAGCTCTTTGAGCACGCCCGGGAGGGCATCGTCCTGTTCGATGCGACCGGCCGGATCCTGGAGTCCAACCCCAGCCTTCGCCGGTTGCTCTGCCGCCTCCCCGGCGACCTCTCCTCCCTGAGGGTGTCGGACCTGGCCGAGCAGGAATCCCGGAAGATCCTGGCCCATCATCTCGACGACCTCCGGATCCTGGAGTCGGTCACCGTGGACATGACCTTCACCGGCCAGGGAGGGCGATCCATTCCCGTGGAGGCGGACATCGTGTGGCTCGCCGACGAGGGGCTCTTCCTCCTGATGATCCGGGACATGACCTCCAAGAAGCGCCTGGAGGAATCCCGGCGGCTTTATTCCGAAAACCTGAAAGCCGAGGTGGAGGAGAGGACCCGGGCACTGCGCCGCTCACAGCAGGAGACCGTGCGGCAGAAGCAGTACGTCGAAGGGGTGATTCAGGGGACCCCGGTCCCGCTGCTGGTGCTGGATCGGGAACATCGGATCACCTTCTGGAACCGGGCGTGCGAGAGCTTGACCGGGCTCACCAGCCGGGAGATGATCGGCACGGACCGGCAGTGGGAGCCCTTCTACTCCGAGCCCAGGCCCACCCTGGCCGATCTTGTCATCGAGGACGACCAGGAGGCCATTGAGCGCCTCTACGGCCCCCTAGGCATTCGAAGGCTGCACCTGGTGGACGGGGCATGGGAGTCGGAGGCCTTCTTTCCCCACATCGGCGCCCACGGGGCGCACCTCTACTGCACCTCGGCCCCGATCCGCGACGAGCACGGGGACATCCAGGGAGCCATCGTCACGTACCAGGACGTGTCGGATCGCGTCAACATGACCCGGGAGATCGAACGCCGGGAGGCCTTTGTCCAGAACCTCGTGCACAACTCCATCGACGGGATCATCGCCACCAACCCCGAAGGGACCATTGTGATCTTCAACCGCGGGGCCTCCCGGATGCTCCGATACGAACCCGAGGAGGTGGCGGGCCGGTTCAGCTACCAGGACATCCTGTCCAGAGAGACCGCGCGGGACGTGCTGAGCGCGTTCTACGGAGAACGGCACGGTCCGCCGGGCAAGGTCATCAACATGGAGTCCGAGCTCCTGGACCGGGAGGGGGAGGCCATCCCCGTGCGGCTCTCGGGGGCCCTCCTGTACGAGGAGGGCAGGGAGGTGGGAAGCGTCGTCTTTGCGCAGGACCTGAGGGAGATTCAACGCCTCCAGAAGGAAAAGGAGAGCGCGGAGCGCATGGCCGCCGTGGGCAAGACCGTGGCCGGCCTCGCGCACTACATCAAGAACGTCCTGAACGGGCTCAAGGGGGGCGCCTACGTCCTCAACTCGGCGCTTCGCCGGAAAGACATCTCCCTGGTGACCGAGGGCTGGCACATGGTGGAGAAAAACATCGAGCAGATCTCCAGCATCGTCCTGGACATGCTCACCTACTCGACGAGCCGAAGGCCGCGGTGCCAACCCGTGGATCCCAACGAGCTGACGACCGAGGTGCTGGAGCTCATGGAAGAACGCGCCAGGATGGCCCACGTCCACCTGGAGGCCGACCTCGAGCCGGGCCTGACCCCGGTGCTCATGGATCGAACGGGCATTCACCGGGCGCTGCTCAACCTGGTCAGCAACGCCATCGACGCGTGCACCCTGGAGGGGATCACCAAAGAAAACGGAAGGGTTCACGTGGGCGTCGATCGTCCTCGAGGGTGGGGGGTCCGCTTCACCGTGCGCGACAACGGGACCGGCATCGACGACCGCACCCGGGATCGCCTGTTCAGCGACTTCTTCACCACCAAGGGGTACAAGGGGACCGGCCTCGGCCTGCCCGTGACCCAGAAGGTGGTTCACGAGCACGGCGGAAGGCTGGACTTCGAGTCCGAGCCCGGCCGGGGATCCGCCTTCACCATTCTCCTGCCGGAGGGGAAGGAAGGGCCGGCCGCCGAGACGCCCGTGACCTGATCCTTTCAGCGGAGAGTGGCATCGAGGAGCAAACCGCAAGTCGCAGGCAAAACCAAGGCACCGGTAAGAACGAGACCTGCGGCTTGTCACCCGTGACCTGAAACCTTCTACCTGCTACCTGCTACCTGCCGCCTGAAACCCTACCCCCGCCCGATGTACTCCCGGGCGTATCGCCGCACGTGGTGGCCGTCGAGCACGTGGAACTGGCGGATGCGCCGCAGGGTGACGGGGGAGAAGGCGCCGATGGGCAGGTACAGGATCCGCTTTCCGATCCTGGACGCCAGGCTCCGGCACCAGCCCGAGGGCGGCTCTGCCGCCACGTAGACAACGTTCCGCTCGACGCTGTAGTCCAGGGCCGCCATGAGGAGCCGTTCGGGCTTGTTCCGGGCCACCTCGAAAAAGGGGTCCCGCCAGATGTCGTAGACCCGCATGGGCGGGTAGGTGAGCATGAACCCCCCGTACTGGCATCGGCTGATGCCGGGTCCTTCCATGACCTCGCCGGCCGGGGTGCTGTAAAAGGCCATGTCCGACTCCTGGATGTGCTCTCCGAGCCAGGTCACGCACCAGGGAAAGGCTTCCTCCGTTTCCGGCCCCGTGTCCGGATCGAAGATCACCACCACGGAGCCCACCCGGCCTCGAACGGGGCGCTCCTCGCGCACGTAGAGGATGCCCCGGTGCCAGTCGCGAAGGGTCTCCCGCACGTCCAGCCCGTCGAGCATGGACGCGGTGAACGGCACCACGCGGGAGTTCTCCTCGGACTTGATCTCCAGGGCCTTTTTCATCAAACGGCGGCCGTACCCCTCCACCACCACGTCCTCGGGAGGGTAGGAGCAGATCTGCCCCTGCTGGAAATCCCGCTGCCAGCGCTCCCGGTCCTTTCCCGTGCCTTTCCGGCGTCCCGGTACCGGCACGAGACGGCGGCGAAAAGACTTGAACCTCCGGTGGAAGCGGATCCGTTTCCAGTCGAGGAACAGGTCCTCCCCCTCCAGCTGAAGCACGGGAATGCCGGGAGAATCCGTCTGCCAGGGGTACTCGCTGCCCGTTTCCCACACCTCGTAGGCGAAGTTGTCGTCCGCCGCACCGCGAGCGGCCACCACGAGCTGGTAGAAGTCCGGGGTCAGGCGTTCGGTGACCAGGGCGTAGTTCCTGGCGAACTTGTTCAAGACACGCATCTGGTTGCGGCTCAACCGCTCCCGGCTGTTCCTCCAGTACTTGTCGCGAGCGATCCGGATGAGCTCCTGATGCATCTCCAGCCGGTCCAACGGCGGGCCGGCCTCCGAACTTCGTCCGGCCTCGTATCGAGCGGCCACGAAGGGCATCTCCGTCATGATCTCCCGGCTCGACGCCTCGTACAGGTGGGCCAGCCCCACCCCTTCGCGCCTCCGCCTTCCGATGGGCTCGGCCTGGGGGTGCTCGATACAGGAGAGGATCCCCGGCCAGTGGTACAGCCCGCCCACGTGCAGCACCCGCCGGCCCTCCCGGTCCAGGGCCCTGAGGTGATAGGCGGCGGCCCGCTCGCGGAGGGCGTCGGTTTCGGGGCGTTCGTCGTTCCGGTGAAGGTCGAAGTAGGCCTGGCAGTAGGCCGGGTGCCCGATGCGGTTCAGTGCATAGGGGTCCGGCATGGGGCTGCGGTCCAGGGGGTAGCCTTCGGTGTCCCGGTCCACGAAGTGAACCGGAAGCCCCCGCTCCAGGGCCAGCCGGACGGCCTCCACCTGACCGTCGGTGGGCTCGATCGGCAGGTAGACGAAGGCGCCGTCCGCCTCGTTGTAGTGGATGACGGAGAGGTGGGGCAGGCGCTCGACCGCGGCCAGGACCGCGCGCCGAAGGGTGGGAGGGTACTCCACGGCCACACAGTCCGGTCGAACCTCCTCGAACCGGCGCCGTACCTCGAGAGCGAACTCCAGGCGGTTGTGCAGGACGGGGACGAAGTGCACCCCCCGCCACGAGAGGTCCCGGTTATGATCCGTCACCGTCATCGAGCAGCACCTGAAAGTACTCGGCCGCAGCCTCGTCCAGAATCATGGCCGCAGCCTCTTTCATGCACGCAATGGCGTTTGCTTCCGGCAGGTTCCGGCCCTGCTTCAGACCCTCCCCGGCGAGCCGCTTGATCGCGTAGCGGGCGATGTTGATGCCGTCCCGGACCGAGTATCGCTCCTCCGCCTGGTGGGCCGCCTGAAGGAACTCGACCACGTAGTCCAGGATCGCTTCGTCCGCAAAGGGCAGGTTCTCTCGCAGGATGAGGAGCTCCTCGTCCTGCTCGGGAAAGTCGATGTAGACTCTCGGCTGCAGCCTGGAGTGAATGTACTCCGGCAGCTCGAAGGTGCTGGCGTCGTCGTTCATGGTGGTGCAAAGGCGGAAGTCCCGGTGCGCCCGAACCTTGATGCCCGCCACCACGGACTCCACGTAGCGGCGGTTGTCCATGAGCGGGGCCAGGGAGGCCCAGCTCTTCTCGCTCATGCGGTTTCCCTCGTCAATGACGG
>CAYYVD010000361.1:0-4803 GCA_964475045.1 uncultured Desulfobacterales bacterium
CGCGAAGGCGGCCCATCGAACCCCATTGAAGGGAAAGTCCGGAGCGTTCACCTTTTACGAGATCGCGGTCTGATTCCCAAACACCCATGACCCGGGTCCCGCTTTGTCACCCCCGGGGATGAAAATGGAATCGGCCTTGTCATCGGCTCCGGTGGTGAGGATGCCTTCCGCTTCCCCGCTTTCACCTGGTTGCCGAGACCCATCGTACTCGTACTCAGTCCCGATAGGGATGGCTCTCGTACTCGTACTCGACGACTCGAGCCCTGCGAGCGGAAAAGCCGAGTACGAGTGCCGCTTCGCTGAGTACGAGTACGAACACCGAAGAAGCGAGCCCGCTCTCCGCCGTCACTTCGGCCCTGTCAACCGGCAGACCTTCGGGGTATTTTCACGACAAACCATTTGACAAAATGCATATCATTTTGTTCAATGGTTTGTCGAGAGGAGGGGTATGGGCATCCATCGACTGCTGGAGCTCCACGATCTCGCAAAACAGGAGGGCCGGAGGTACGACCGCAGGCGATTCCTGTTTTCCGCATTGGATCGAGAGAGGGGGAGGCACTTCACCGGCATTGTGGGTGCCCGCGGAACCGGGAAAACGGTGTTGCTCAGGCAATATGCCCTGGATCACGAGGAAGCGTTCTATCTCTCCGCCGACACACTGGGCCCGGAAGACGACGCCTGGGACCTGATCCGGACGCTGAATCAGCACTACGGGTTCCGGACGGTCCTCCTGGATGAAGTCCACTTCCTTCCGAACGCCACCGCCCTGTTGAAACAGCTCTATGACTTCGCGGCCATCCGCGTCCTGTTCTCGAGCTCCGTGTCATTGGCCATGCAGGCCTCGGCGCACGATCTCTCCCGCCGCGTGCGGTTGATCCACCTCTACGGTTTCTCCTTTCGAGAATACCTGGCATTCACCCAAGGCATCTCCCTGCCCGTCCTCGACCTGGAGCAGATCGCTGCCGGGCGTTGGCAGCCTGAACACCTGCGTGCAGGCAGGCACTTCGACCACTATCTGCGAGGCGGCCTGCTCCCCTTCTCTCTGGAAGAACCCGAGCCGCTCGACTTTCTCGAGCGCATCCTCGAAAAGGTCATCGCTCACGACATCCCCTCGGTGGAACGGCTGATGGTCGATGAGCTCGAGTCCATTCGGCGTGTGGTTCGATTCGTGGGACGATCGGCGGTCGATGGAATCAACTACTCGAGCCTGTCCAGGAACCTGGGCATCACGAAATACAAGGCGCAACAGTACGTGGGTCATCTCGAAAACGCGTTCATCCTGCACCAGGTATTTCCGGCCGGAACCCATGTCCTCCGTGAACCGAAGGTGCTCATGAATCCTCCCTACCGCCTGCTCTACCGGGATTTCGAGGACGCTGTGGGGGGGCTGCGTGAGGACTACTTCGTCGAGACCCTGAAGCAGGCCGGGATCCGGTTTCGCTACTTGAAGAGCACCCGAGGCGCCAAGACGCCCGACTTCCTGATCGAAGACGCCCCCGGGAAACTGGCCGTTGAAATCGGTGGTCCGGGCAAGGGCCGGCAGCAGTTCAAAGGGATCCACATCGACCGCAAGATCGTGTTCGCCCATCGTCCTGGGCCCCACAAAGGGCAGTTGCCCCTGTTCCTGCTGGGCTATCTCTGTTGAACCCCGGCAGGCCCTGCACCAAGGGGAATTCCGCTTGGGATAACAAAGGCATCCACTGCGAAAATCCACTGTTGAACAAAGGGATCTCAATTTACGCTCAAATTTACCTTGATGAAGCTGAACGCACGGTTCCTAATAGTATGGGTGCCCTTTTCATGGTGTTTCGATCCGGAGGGCCGCCTTGAAACCAGCGGACAAAGATGTATTCGTCAACGGTCTGAAGCTCCATTATCTGGAGTGGGCCGATGGCGGCGATCGAACCATGTTGCTGCTTCATGGCTTGATGGCCCATGCCCATGCGTGGGATGACTTTGCGTCTTCATTTCACCAGGAATATCGAATCATTTCTTTGGATCAGCGCGGCCACGGTGAGAGCGAGTGGTCTCGGAAGGTCGCGTACCATTTGGACGATCACCTTGCGGACCTGTGCCGGTTTTCGGAAATCCTGGGCCTGGATCGAATGACCTTGGTCGGCCACTCCATGGGAGGACGAAACGCCCTCTTTTTTGCAGCGTGTTTTTCGGAAAAAGTTGAGCGCCTTATTGTTGTGGATGCCCGTCCTTCGAGCAGCGAGCGTTCTTCCAACGCCCTGAGGCAATTGCTTGCATCCTTTCCCCTCGAGGCCGACTCGCTGGAGGCCGTTGAGGACGCCATTCATGCTCTGTATCCTCTTCTGCCAAGAACGACCGTCCACCACCTGGCCCGTCACGGGTATCGGCGGAATGCGCTTGGGAACCGCGTCCCAGCCTATGACACCAGAATGACCCTCCAATGTCAGGAAGCGCATGATCCAATGGACAACCTGCTTCCGCTCTTAAGCAACATCACCTGTCCCACACTGATCGTACGGGGTGAGGAGAGCCCCTTCCTGTCTCGAGAGGACGCTGAACGCATCGTGAACCTTCTTCCCAGGGGCGTCCTGAGGGAGGTCCGTCGTTCCACCCACATGCCGGCACAGGAAAACCCGAAGGCCTTCGAGGCCGTGGTCCGGGCGTTCCTGAACGAGACTCCGTAGATTGAAAGAGGCGTCATTGTTCAACTTGGAAACAGAGGCCTTGGTGGCCTCGGGTCTGAAACACCACAACGCCATCAAACGGTATTCTTCCGACCTGGATATGCTTTTTCAACGACATCTACCGACGGATGTCCTTGTGCATTCCCCATTGGATAACGCAAGAAGACTCTTTGATGCACTCTGGCGGAACCGGCCCGAAAGGTACAGGAGAAAAGGGCCGTTCAGGCTCAATCGGGTGATCGATGCACAACTCAGCGAAAATCGTCCGCCCGTTGGAAACTGCCTGGGTCTGACGGTTTTTTACAACTGCCTCCTGAAACGGTTGGGGATTCGAGTCCAGGCGTTGTACATCGAGAACGCCTTTGACCTCGGCCCCCATGTGCTCACGCTCATCCCGTGTGGCAACATGACGATCGATGTGGAGAACATTCGATCGGATGGCTTTGACTTTCAAGGGCACAAGGGAAACCCTTCCCGTGTGGAGTGGGGTGAGGAAGAGCTTGTTGCGGACATATATGCGAGCGCTGGCACGGAAAGCTTTTATCAAGGGAAATTTCAACGAGCTCTGCAACAGTATGATCAGGCGCTGAAACTGAATCCTCATTACGAGAAAGCCAGTTTGAACAAAGCCATCTTGCTGGATCGAATGGAAAGGGGACCCATCCAATCATGAAAGCACCGATCTCCGGAAGAATCGTGATGAATGGCCTGAGCCTCCATTATCTCGAATGGGGCGAAGCCGACGCCGCTCCGGCGGTCCTTCTGCATGGCCTTTGCGGCAACGCCCACGAGTGGGATGTGTTTGCTGAGGCCATGAGGAATGATTGCCGCCTATTCGCCCTTGACCAGAGAGGACACGGTGACAGTGACTGGGCAAACAGCTACGGGCCCAAGGATTCCTTTTTCGACTTGGAGGGTTTCATCGAGTTTCTTGGGCTTGAGAATGTTGTTCTCATTGGCCACTCCATGGGTGGGATCAATGCGGTTATCTACGCGGCCCGACATCCGGAGCGCATCCGTTCTCTGGTCATTGAGGATATCGGCCCGGAGATTGGACGGGCCGGACGGGAGCGCATCGAAAGAGAACGGACGGAAGAACCTGATTCCTTCGCCTCGGAAGAGGAAGCGGTTGCCTACATGACAAGCCTGGAACCACGCCGATCGAGCGTCTGGATCCGCAATCAGGTCAAACATGCTTTTCGGCATGATGATCGGGGTAGACTGGTGTTCAAGTATGACATGCAACTGCGAAAAACCGATCTGCACTCTCCAGAATGGTTGTGGGAATACGTGGCACAGGTCATCTGCCCCACGTTACTGGTCCGCGGCACTCAAAGCGATATGCTCACCCGCGAGGTCGCCGAAGCCATGTCTCGGGCCATGGTTGCGTGTTCGGTCGAGGAGATTGAAGGGGCCGGTCATGGTGTTCACGGCGACAACCCCTCGGCCTTTGAAGCCGCGGTGCGCGCGTTTCTGGACGAAACCGAGCAGCGCATGGAATAACGGAACAGCGGCCTTGTGACATGCCCTGTTCGTGGCCTGGATCGAACGCGGGCCGGCAACACGCCTTCACATCGAGCCATGACGGATCTGATCCTCCACAACAGCACGTCCTCACCATGGATCCTCGCACGCTCCGTGCAGACACCGTCGTGGTCCAGGATGGAAGAATCACTGCAGTGGGGGAAAAGGCCAACCTCTCGTCCATGTACACAGGGAAGCCTCAGCAGATTCTGGATTGCCGCGGCAACACACTTCTGCCCGGATTCATCGATGCTCACTGCCATATTCAGGCCTATGCAAAAAGCCTGGTGATCTTGAACCTGGATCCCGAACAAGGCGTTCACGCCATCCCGGACATTCAAGCGGCTGTTCAGAAGCAGGCACAAGGGTTGCCTACAGGACAGTGGATCCGGGCACAGGGCTATCACGAGTTCGATCTTCAGGAAAAGCGCCACCCCAACCGCTGGGACCTCGATACCGTCTCACCGGACCATCCCGTCCGAATTGCCCATCGGACGGGGCATGCCCACGTCCTGAACAGCCTGGCCCTGAAACGGGTGGGGCTTTCCAAGGGACTTGGAAAAGTCTAATTTACCGTTTATAATGTCTCCAAACCTTAATTCAGGAGGCATTGAATATG
>CAYYVD010000362.1:0-4797 GCA_964475045.1 uncultured Desulfobacterales bacterium
GTGATCCGGCTTCCCAGGCACGGCGCCTCCTGCCCGGTGGGCGTGGGGGTGAGCTGCAGCGCGGACCGCAACATTCGAGGCCGAATCACGACGGAGGGCCTCTTTCTGGAGCGGCTGGACACGGACCCGGCCCGCTTTCTCCCTGTGCCGGAGCCTTCCTTCGGCGAGCCGGTCCGCATCGACCTGGACCGGCCCATGGACGAGATCCGTGCCGAGCTCTCCAGACATCCGGTGGCCACCCGGTTGATGCTGAGCGGCGATATCGTGGTGGCGCGGGACATCGCCCACGCCAAGCTCAAGGAACGCCTGGACCGCGGAGAACCGCTCCCGGATTACGTCAAGGACCACATCATCTACTACGCGGGGCCCGCCAAGACCCCCGAAGGCCATCCCTCCGGTTCCTTCGGTCCCACCACGGCCGGGCGCATGGATTCCTACGTACCGGAGCTCCAGGCGCGCGGGGCCTCCCTGGTCATGCTCGCCAAAGGGAATCGATCCAGGCTCGTCACCGAGTCCTGCCGGCGCCACGGCGGCTTCTACCTCGGCTCCATCGGGGGGCCCGCCGCACGCCTCGGAAAGGACTGCATTCGAGAGGTCGAGCTCCTGGAGTATCCCGAGCTGGGCATGGAGGCCGTCTACCGGATCCGCGTGCAGGACTTCCCGGCCTTCATCATCGTGGACGACAAGGGGCGCGACTTTTTCGAGACGGTTCTCGCCTGAGATCGCTGCGGTTGGAGACCCATCGTCAAGGATCACCGGCGCCAAGCACGGGCGTACAGTGAATCCACCGGTTGTGATTTCGTTTCTTCCGTGGTCGTACTCGTACCCAGCGAAGCGGCACTCTTCCTCGGCTTTTCCGCTCGCCCGGCGATTCGGTCTTCGAGTTCGGGCACCATTCCTATCGGGGCTGAGTACGAGCATTTTAAGTCCTGTCTACAGGAAGTTATCAAAATAAGCGCATGTAAAGCATGAGCTCTTTCCGGCCTTGCTCTTTTGCCCCTGACCCCTTGCTTTTCTCCGTGGAATCGTTTACTTCCAATGGGGAATCGACTCCGTCGCCCGGGACGGAGAGCAGGCAGCAAATCCCGCAGGTTCACCTGCCTGCCGGCCTTGTGACAACGGCGCGCAATCGCCAGCTTGAGGATCCACATGCTCCACGACCTGTTTTCGCCCTTCTCCTTGAAGCACCTCACCCTGCACAACCGCATCGTGATGCCCGGTCTGGCCTCGTTCCTGATCGAGGAGGACGGCTCCATCACGGACCACACGGTGGAGCACTACCGCCGGCGGGCGGGCGGCGGTCCGGCCATGGTCATCATGGAGGCCTGCTCCGTGGCCCCGGAGGGCATCGTCTCCCTCCACCAGGCACGCATCTACGATGACCGTTTCGTGCCGGGGCTTTCCCGGATCGCGGCGAGCATGAAGGCCGAGGGCGCGGTGCCCGCCGTGCAAATCCACCACGGGGGCCGGCAGACCTCCCCCCGGGTCATCGGGCGAAAGCCCTTCGCACCCTCCCACCTGCCCTGCCCCACCATCCGCGGCGAGGTGGAGCCTCTGAGCATCGAGCGCATCCAGGGGGTCGTCCGCCAGTTCGGGGACGCCGCGGCCCGGGCGGTGGAGGCGGGCTTCGAGCTCATCGAGATCCACGGCGCCCACGGCTACCTGATCAACCAGTTCCTGTCCGCCTTCTCCAACGTGCGGGATGACGCTTACGGAGGCGGGGTCGAAGGCCGCTCCCGCTTTGCGCGAGAGGTCGTGCAGGAGGTGCGCCGCCGGGTGGGTGCGGATTTTCCCCTGGCCTTCAAGATCAGCGCCCAGGAGTTCGTTCCGGGCGGGCTCACCGTGCCGGAGAGCATCGAGATCCTGAAAGGCCTGCTGCCATACGGGGTGGACGCGATTCAGGTCTCGGCGGGCAACGATGCCACGCCCGAGTGGATCTGTCAGCCCATGTTCATGGACAAGGCCTGCCTGGCGACGTCGGCGGCGGAGATTCGAGCCGCCCTGAAGGTGCCGGTCCTGGCCGTAGGGCGCATCAACAGCCCCCAGATCGCCGATGAGATCATCGCCCGCGGCGACGCAGACCTGGTGTGCATCGGGCGAGGGCTCCTCGCGGACCCCCGAATGCCCATCAAGGCCCGGGAGGGCAGAATGGAGGACATTCGCACCTGCATCGCCTGCAACACCTGCATGGAGTCCATCTTCAGGCGTGGCCGGGTGGAGTGCCTGGTGAACCCCACCCTGGGCCGAGAGCACGAGATGGCGCTCGTCCCTGCGGAATCGCCCAAGAAGGTCATGGTGGTGGGAGGCGGACCGGGCGGGCTGGATGTGGCCTGGGTGGCGGCCAAGCGGGGACACGAGGTGCACCTGTACGAGCGCCGGGAGACCCTCGGAGGCCAACTCCTCCTCGGAGCGGTGACCAGCTACAAACGGGAGCTGCTGAGCCTGATCGAGTATCAGAAAAAGCAGATCCAGAAGCACGGGGTCCAGTGTCACCTGGGGTGCGATGTCACCCCCGAGACGGTGGGCCGGGTCCGTCCGGACGTCCTCGTGCTGGCCACCGGCTCCCGCCCGGAACTTCCTCCGATCCCCGGGGTGGACCGCCCCGTGGTCCGGTCCGTGAACGAGGTGTTCGCCCAGGAGGGGGTCCCGGCGGCGGTTCCGTCCGTGGTGATCGGCGGCGGTGCCACGGGCTGCGAGGCGGCCCTGCACCTCTCCGAGGCCGGTTGCCCGGTCACCATGGTGGAGAAGCTCATGCGCATCGGTGCGCGGATCGAGAGCGTGACCCGCAAGATGATCCTGGAGAGGTTGACCGAGCGAGGCGTATCCCTGCTGACCGGATGCGAGGTCCTGGGCATCGAGGAGCGCGGCGTCCGGGTCCGAGACCGCGAGGGCGAGGAGCACTTCGTGGAGGCCGAGCAGGTGGTGGTGGTCACCGGAATGAGGCCGGTCAACGGGCTGCACGAGCGCGTGCGTCACCTGGGCATCCCGGTGTACCAGATCGGGGACTGCCTGGAGCCGAGAAGCGCCAAGGCGGCCATCTACGAGGGCGCCCTCATCGGTCGGAAGATCTAGCGGGTTTTCAGGCTCTTCTTGATTTCCTTGATCATCTGCTCCCCGTGCTGCTCGAGGAACAGCTCCAGATCCCGCCTCCAGTCGGGCATGATGTTGATGCCCTGCTTCTTGAGGAGGCGGTTTTCCAGGATGCCGTTGGACGGCCTTCTCGCGGTCTTGGGGCTCTCATCCCCCTGAATGGGCTCCAGGTTGGCGCGAACATTCAGCTTGTCCAGCACGGTGCGGGCAAACTCCAGCAGGCTGCAGTACCCTTCGGCGGTGGCGTGGTAGGTCCCGTGTACGTCCTCTCGAATCATCTCCCGAACCTGATAGGCCAGCCGGTAGGTCCAGGTGGGTGAGCCGAACTGATCGCTCTCGACGCGGATGGTCTGCTTCTTTCGTCCCCCTTGCAGGGCCTGGCGGAGGGTGTCCGTGACGAAGTTCGGGCCGTGACGGCCGTAGAGCCAACCGGTTCGAATGACGATGTAGTGGGGCGCGTTCTCCCGCACGGCCGTCTCGCTGTACATCTTGCTCCGGCCGTACTCGTTCAAGGGATCGGCGGTGTCGTCCTCGAAGTACGGCTGGGGAATGCTCTTGGAACCGTTGTACACGCAGTAGCTCGAAAAGTGCACCAGCCTCGAGTCGAACCGGGCGCATCCCTGGGCCAGGTTTCTCGGGCCTTCCACATTGACCTTTCGAACCAAAAGCTCATCCTTCTCGCACTGATCCATGCCCGTAACGGCTGCACAGTTCACCACGACGTCCGGGGAAAGGCGCTGCATGGTTTCGATGACATTGTCCCAGCTGACGATGTCGAGCGCTTTTCGCTCCGGGGTCAGAATCTCGTGCTCCCGTTCCAGGGCCAGCTTGCAGTCGGCTCCGAGCATGCCGGTGCTTCCGAGAAGTAGGATTTTCATGTCCGGATAGGTCTCCCTTTGAGGTTTTGGATCTGTTCGCCTGCGGACGCCGCAACCGCTCGATCCCGGGTTCAGAAAAAACAGATTTCAGTATAATCACTCGGGAACAAGATGCAAACCTTTCGATCACGTTTGTCTCGAAACCATGCTTCCCACAGCGGGTCGAGCGCTCCCAGGCGACGTTGATCGCGTCTTCCGGGTTGCCCGGTTTTCGCCAACCGTGATATCCTGCCCGCGCTCTGGCAGAATCGCGATTGGGGACGACGTTGAGGAGGCGGCCATGCAGCGGCTCGAGGGACGTTCAAGCATTCGAATCCTGCTCCTGGGATTGTGCCTGTTGGCGGGCGGATGCACCCGCATGGCGGTCCGCGGCTCGTCCGGGATCGTGCCGCACATGGCCGAAGCCCTGTTCGCCGAGTGCGACCCGGCGCTCGCCCGTGCCTCCATGCCGGCGGACTTTCACCTGCTGGAGGGGCTTCTGCGGGCGGATCCAGGAAACCGTCGTCTCCAGACCACCTTGTCCATGGCTTACACCGGGTATGCCATGCTCTTCCTGGAGGACGACGAGCCCCGGCGGGCGAGTCGTCTCCTCCGCCGGGGCATGGAGCGCGGCTTCGATGCTCTCGGCCCCCGGGCCCGCCCCCTTCGACATTCCACCCCGAATCCGGACGAAGTCGCACAGGCGCTTCGCTCCCTGGGGGCCGGGGATGTCCAGGCCCTGCTCTGGTGCGGCCTGGCCTGGACCGGGTGGATTCGGCTCAATCTGGACCGCCCCGAGGCCCTGGGCGGGCTTCATGCAGCCAAGGCCTGCCTGCGCCGGGTGATCGAG
>CAYYVD010000363.1:0-4764 GCA_964475045.1 uncultured Desulfobacterales bacterium
AAGATGGGCATGGTCAGAAACAGCAGCGCGAAGTCATCCATGAAGGTCCCCAGGAGGAAGATGGAAAGCTGCATGAAGATGATGACGCCGAAGCCGCCGGCCGGGAAGTATCCGATGAGCGAGTTCACGATCTCCGGGGCGCCGAGGGCATTGTAGACGTTCGAGAAGACCGTGACGCACATGATGATCCAGCCGATCATGCCCATCAGCTGAAACGTGGCCCGAAGGGCCTCGTTGACGGCCTTCCAGGTGATCCTGCGCTTGAGAATGGCAACGATGAAGGCCGTGACCGCCCCCACCCCGGCCGCCTCGGTGGGCGTGGTGATCCCCCCGTAAATGCCCCCCAGGACGACGAAGATGATCAGAAGGGGCAGGACCACCTTGGCGAGCGCCTGAAAGCGCTCCTGCCAGGTGGGCGCCTCCTCCTTGGGAATGGACGGGCAGAAACCGGGCTCGAGGGCGGATCGGACGCCGATGTAGACGATGTACAGGGATGCGAGAAGAAGCCCGGGAATGAATGAAGCGAAGTAGAGCTTGCCCATGGAGACACCGGAGATCCCGGCGTAGACGATGGCGATGACGCTGGGCGGGATGAGAAAGCCCAGGAGCCCGCCCGAAGCAATGGACCCGATGGCGATTCGCGGATCGTACCCGCGCTTCAGCATGGCCGGAAGGGCCATCAGGCCCACCGTGAGGGTCCCGGCCTCGCTCGAGCCGCACATGGCGGCCAGGACGGTCCCGGCGCCCACCGTGCCCATGGCCAGACCGCCCTTGAGCCGGCCCGTCCAGAGGTAGAGGGCGTGAAAGAGCTCGTCCGCGATCCCCGTGTGGCTGAGGATGTTCCCCATGAGAATGAAGAGCGGGATGGCGATGTAGACCTCGGTGCTCAGGGCGCCCTGCATGGAGGAGGCCAGGACGAAGAGGTGGGACGGGCCCCAGAGCGAGAGGGTGAAGACGATGCCGGTGATGAGGAGGGCGAAGGCGACCGGGAGGCCGAGGAGCAGGAGCGTGAAGAGACACGCGAAGAGAAGGATCGTGATCAGCCCGATGCTCATGAGGCCGTCTCCCCGTCTTTTCCGAGGACCGTCAGGAGCAGCTTGAGCCAGCGCGAGATCCCCTGAAGGAGCAGGAGGAGCCCCCCGAGGGGGAGGCACGTCTTCACGGGCCACATGGGGGGCGCCCAGTAGGAGTTGGCATGCTGGTCCATCTTCCAGGCGAACCAGGCGTTGTCGACCCCCTGCCAGATGACGAAACCGAACGCGATGACAGCGAGGGACATGGTGAAGAGGTCCACCATGGCGCGGGTCCGCTTCTCCCAGTTCCGGTAGAGGATGTCCAGCCTGACGTGGGTGTCGTGAAGCAGGGCGTAGCCGCCGGCGAGCATGGCGGTCCCCGTGAAGAGCATGGTGTTGGTGTCCATGGCCCAGATGGTGGGGTTGTTGAACACGTACCGGAGCACCACATCCATGACCTGGACGCACATGATCACGACGAGGGAAAAGCAGAGCACCTTTCCGACGCGATCGTTCAGGCCGTCCACCGCGGCGATGACACGCTGAAGAACACCCATTCCTCGAACGCTCCTGGCGCGGGACGGCCGGGGGAAGGAAGTGAGATTCCCACCCCCGGCCGACCCCGGAAGCCCCTGCGATGGACGTGCCTTACCTCGTTTTCAGAAATTCTCGAAGCATGTTGACCGCCTCGGCGCTCGCTTTGCCCTTTTTCGCCTGAAGGTCCCAGGTCTCCCGGGCGATCTTCTTGAGCTTGGCCTCTTCCGCCTGGTTCAGGTGAATCGTCTTCACGCCGGCCTCTTTGGCCGCGTCGAAGCCCATCTGGTTTTCCTCGGCGATGCGGTCGTACATGTCGCGGATGTTCTCGCGCATGACCTTCTCGTAGGTCTTCTGCATCTCCGGGGTCAGCTCGTTCCAGGCATCCAGATTGATGGTCCAGTCCAGGGTCAGCGGGTCGATGATGGCCGGCATGTTGATGTACTTGACCACCTCCTTGAGCTTCATGGTCTCGAGCTCGGCCGGTCCGAAGAGCACGCCGTCGATGGTGCCGAGCTTCAGGGCCATGTAGATCTCGCCCGGATCGAACCAGACGGGCTTCGCCCCGAAGGCCTCGATGACGGCGGACATCAGGCCCCAGGACCAGATCTTCTTCCCTTTGTAGTCCTCGAGCTTGTGCACGGGAAAGTTGGAGAAGAGGGCCACGGGCCCCCAGGGCAGCGGGCAGCCGAAGTAGATGTTCCGCTTGGCCTCGTGCTTGCGCATCCAGTCCAGGAACCCGTAGTCGTAGTAGAAGGCCATGACATCGTCGAGGCTCTCCCAGGAGAAGGGAAGCCCGAAAGCCACGTTTCCGGCCTCGGTGCGGGCCATGGCGGGCATGTAGGCCGCGTCGTAGACGCCGCGGGAGAGCGCCACCCCCATCTCCCCTTCCGGGACGAGCTGCCCCAGCTGAAACAGCGTGGTCTTGAGCTTGCCCTCCAAGGCCTTGTTTGTGGCGTCGATCATGGCCTTGGCGTGATGCCGGGTACCGGAGTCCTCAGGGGGCAAGGCGGTCTGGGCCTTCCACTTGATCTCACCGGCCCAGCCGGTCGAGAGGCCGAGGATGAGGATCGACAGGACGATGCCCGCGCAGGTTTTCAGGTGTCTCATGGTCTTCCCTCCTTGAATGGAATTGTCAGCACGGCCCAATGCTCTCCGCTGGGAACTCCGAAGGGCTCAGGGGTGATCCACAATATCAGGTCTCGGCCTGATAAACCACTTTGCCGCCCACCATGGTCATCACCGTCTCAATGCCGCTGATGTCATGGACGTTCACGGAGAGGATGTCCTGGTCCAGCACACAGAGATCAGCGATCTTTCCCGGTTCTATGGATCCTTTCACATGCTCCGAGTGATCGAGCCATGCCCCTTCCATGGTGTAGGACCGAATGGCCTCCTCGCGCGTGAGACACTCCTCGGGGCCGCTCACCTTGCCCGAGGCCTTGGACTCCCGAGTCACAGCCGCTTCGATTCCGACCTTCCAGTTGGGATAGATGACCGGAGCGTCGGAGGAGTTGGCCACGTGAACCCCGGCATTCATGAGGGTTTTCAGCGGCCATTCATAGGCGGCCCGCTCCGGACCGACAATCTCCTCCTCCAGGTCCGAGATCTGCTGCTTGATGAGCGATTGAGCTGCAACGCCGATACCGTATTTTGCCATCCTTTTCGCACAGCCCGGGGTGGCGAAATCCGCATGAATGACATAGTGCCTGGCATCCCACGGATCCTCCTCCAACGCCTTGACGAACCCGTCCACCACGGCATCGATGGCCCTGTCCCCCGTGGAATGGACACCCAGCTGAAAACGACGCTTTGAGGCATAGTTGATCATGTTGATGAGCTCGTTGTATCTCTCGTCATTGTTGCTCCCCTTGGCCAGCAGATGGCCGTTGCCGCCCCCCACGTACTCCTCCCACATCCAGGAGGTCTTGTTCAGAGGCATGCTGTCCGAGCCCAGCTTCATTCCTGCCACCTTGAGCCACTCGTTGCCGAAGCCGGTACTGGTGCCGACAAAATCGAGATACTCCTTCATGCCGTCCAGGCTGAGGAGTCCGGGCGTGAGCCAGTCTGCAAACCCCAACAGGAGGCTCACCCGAACAGACAACAGCCCCTCCTGATAAAGGGCATTGTACAGGGAGATCAGGTCGTTGGGAATCTCCCCGCCTCCCAGGAAGGTGTTGGGACCAATACCGGGCTCTGTAATGCTGGTGATTCCCAGGCGGTTCAACTCCTCGAACGACGCAAGAAACCCGGCCCTCCATTGATCCCGTGTCCATCGGGGAAGCATTTTCATGATCAACCGGGTCGCTCCGAACTCATTCAAAAGCCCTGTGGGTTCCCCGCTGTCCGGGTCCCGGATGATGTCACCCCCCGCGGGATCGGGGGTGTCCTTCCGGATTCCGGCAAGCTCCAAGGCCTTGCTGTTGACCCAGAACACATGACCCCCCGTGAAATCGCTCAAGGCCACGGGGTGCTCCGGGCTGACCGCATCCAGATCCCAGCGCGTGGGGTGGCGGTTGTGATCCCGAATCCACTCACTGAAGTAGCTCTCGTCCCAGCCGTATCCGCGAATCCACTCTCCTTGGGGGAGTTCGGCCGCCTTTTCCCGAACCAGCCCCACCACATCGCTGATGGATTTCACATTCGGGTAACTCAGGTTCAGGGAAAGCGGCGGACGCGTTGTCGACCAGATTGCCAGGTGTAAGTGGGCGTCGATGATGCCGGGAAGCACCGTTCGACCGCTGAGGTCGATTTGTTCGGTTTGGTTGTCGATGAGGCCACGGATTTGCTGGTTGTTTCCAACCGCGAGGATTCTTCCGTTTCTCACGGCAATCGCTTCGGCAATGGAAAAGTCGGCATCCACTGTGATGACATTTCCATTGATCAACACCGTATCCGCCGATCCCAATGTCATGGCAGATCTCCCTTGTCTGAAAAAATGAGTGAAAACCCGTCGTCCGGGTCGAAGGTGCCCGGCTCGGTTATTGAATCGAAAAAGACTCCACAAGCTGTTTCTCGTTGTTCTCGACTTGAAACAGAAAGGAGGGAGTGCGAATCACGCCGTCCACCATGTCAAACGTGACTTGAACCCCTTCAAAGCCTTTTACGTTTCGGCAGAAATCCCTGAGCTTGACCCTCTCTTCAGCCAACTTGGCCGGATCTCCCCGGACGCCGGTCTCCTCGATGGCCAGTTTGGCCATGTAGACCATGTCGTAGA
>CAYYVD010000364.1:0-4749 GCA_964475045.1 uncultured Desulfobacterales bacterium
CGTCATGGATCAGGTCTTTGACGACTGGGTGGAGATGTACCCGACCCGAAGCCACCAGATGTGCTGCGGCGGCGGGGGGGGCGCCCTCCTCACCGGGTACGAGGAGGAGCGGCTCCTGTACGGAAGGAAGAAGATGGAACGGATCCTGGCCACGGGGGCCGAGCTCCTGGTGGTGCCCTGCCACAGCTGCCACAGCCAGTTCAACGGCCTGATTCGGGAGATGGGCCTCGAGAACCTGCAGGTCAAGTACCTGTGGGAGGTCGTGGCCGACGCCCTGGTCGTGTGAGCAGGCCCTGCCCGGGATCTCGAAAGGGCTGGACAGCCCCTTCCCCCTTGGCTATAAGGAGGGGCTGGCGCGCAGGGCGCCCGCCATCCCGTCATGGCCAGAAACCAGGAAGGAGATCGTCATGGACATTCGAGTGAACCCGGCCGAGCCGGACCGACGGAAGCCGAAGCCGGCCTACGAGTCCAAGCTGGGGTTCGGGGATCTGCTCACGGACCACATGTTTGTCATGGATTACGAGCAGGGGCGGGGCTGGTACGATCCCAGAATCGTGCCCTACGGCCCCCTGGAGCTCGACCCGGCGGCCATGGGCCTCCACTACGGGCAGGAGATCTTCGAGGGGCTCAAGGCCTACCGGGGCCGCGACGACCGGCTCTACCTCTTTCGGGCGGGGGACAACTTCCGTCGCATGAACCGCTCCGCGGCCCGAATCTGCATGCCCGAGCTGGACGTGGCCCTGGTCCTGAGAGGGCTCGAGGAGCTCATCCTCCTGGACCAGGACTGGGTGCCCGGAAGCCCCGGGACCTCCCTCTACATCCGGCCCACCATGGTCGCCACGGAGCCTCATCTGGGGGTTCGCCCCAGCCGCCGTTACGTCTTCTACATCATCATCGGGCCGGTGGGGGCCTACTACAAGGAGGGTCTCAACCCGGTGAAGATCTACGTGGAGGACAAGTACATCCGTGCGGCCGTCGGAGGCATCGGAGAGGCCAAGACCGCGGGCAACTACGCCGCCAGCCTCCTTGCCGCGGAGGAGGCGCACGCCAAGGGCTTTACCCAGGTGCTCTGGCTCGACGCCGCGGAGCGCAGGTACGTGGAAGAGGTGGGCACCATGAACATGTTCTTCGTCATCAACGACGAGGTGATCACCGCACCCCTGAACGGCTCCATCCTGCCCGGCATCACCCGGGACTCGGTGATCCGGATCCTCGAGGACTGGGGGGTTCAGGTCTCGGAGCGATCCCTGACCATCGACGAGGTCACGGCCGCCGCAGAGGACGGGAGCCTCCGGGAGGCCTTCGGCACAGGGACCGCGGCGGTCATCAGTCCGGTGGGGCAGCTCACCTACAAGGGCCGGGACTACCCCGTGGCCGGGGGGGCCATGGGCGACCTCAGCCAGCGCCTGTACGACGAGATCGTGGCCATCCAGTACGCCGAAAAGGACGACCCCTACGGGTGGAGGGTCCCCATTCAGCGGTAGAGGGAGCGCACGCGCTCTCGGACCCTGAACCCGTGGACCCTCGGACCCTCGAACCTTTAGGTTTCCCATGCTTCCGACCATCGAGTGGCAAGACGACTGCGTCCGCATGATCGACCAGCGAAGGCTCCCGGCGCGGGTGTCCTGGTACACCTGCCGGGGGTACCGGGACGTGATCCGGGGCATTCGGGAGATGGTGATTCGAGGCGCTCCCGCCATCGGCGTGGCCGCGGCCATGGGATTGGCCCTGGGCGCGCGGACCATTCGAACGGCCCGCTACGAGACCTTCCGCAGCCGGTTCCTGCGCATGGCCGAGGAGATGGCCGCGGCTCGGCCCACCGCCGTCAACCTCCGGTGGGCGGTGGATCGCATGCGCAGCGTGGTGGAGGCGGGCGCCGGAGGGTCGGTGGAAGACCTGCAACGGGCGCTTCGAGCCGAATCCGAACGTATCCTGGCCGAGGACATCGAGATCAACCGCGCCATCGGGCGCCACGGACGGGAGCTCGTCCCGGATGGGGCCTCGGTGCTCACCCACTGCAACGCCGGTGCCCTGGCCACCGGCGGCTACGGGACCGCCCTGGGGGTGATCCGGGCGGCCCACGAGGCGGGCGCCGGGCTGTCCGTGATCGCCGACGAGACCCGCCCCTGGCTGCAGGGGCTCCGGTTGACCGCTTTCGAGCTCATGGAGGAAGGCATTCCCGTCACCGTGATCGCCGACAGCGCCGCCGGATCTCTCATGCGCAAGGGCGCGATCGACCTGGTCATCACCGGGGCCGACCGGATCGCGGGAAACGGCGACGTGGCCAACAAGATCGGCACCTACCCGGTGGCCGTGCTGGCCCACGCCCATCGCATTCCCTTTTACGTGGCCGCGCCCCTGTCCACCATCGACCCGACGATCTCCAGCGGAGACGACATTCCCGTCGAGGAGCGGCCCGCTCGCGAGGTGAGCCACCTCGGAGGACGCTGCGCCGGGCCGGAAGGCGTCCCGGTCCGCAACCCGGCCTTCGACATCACGCCGGCCCGGTACGTGACCGCCATGGTCACGGAGAAGGGCATCCTGAGCCCACCCTACAAGACGGCGATTCGAAAAGCCCTGGCCTGACCGGTTCAGCCCAGGGGCTCCAGGTCGACCACCAGGACCCGCTCGGTCTCCTCGGTCACCTTGAACCGGTCGTCGATCCGAATCCCGCACAGCCAGACCGGCCGCCCCCGGCTCAGCAGCAGGGGAAGGCCCTGCCGTTCCTCCAGCGGGACCTTGGCATCGATCAGCACGTCCTTGACCTTCTTCCGACCCTTCATGCCCAGGGGCACGATCCGGTCTCCGGGACCCCACGGCCTCATCTCCAGAGGATACGACAAACCATCGGCGTCCAGCACGGCCCTCCAGCGGGGACCGGAAAGCCGGGAGACCTCGTGTCGCGGCCTCTCCTCGAGCCGGACCCGCCAGCCCGCCTCGGCCAGGATGTGCACCCCGGGGCCGGGGACCAGGACCCGATAGGCGGTCCTTCCGCCCGCTCGGGGCGGCCCGATCCGCACCCGGTCGTACGAGCGAAGGACGCAACGTCCGCCGGGGAGGTCCAGCCGCGCGTGGGGCCTGTCCCCTGCAATCAGATCCTCCACCGCCGCCACGTGGCTGCGCCCCACCCCGCGAAGTCCTCCGGACGTGTCCGCCAGGGCCCGGCGAATGACGCGCCGGCGAAGGGCGCGCGGCAGGCGGGCCAGGCCCGGTCGCGGAAGCACCACACCGGAATCGTGCGGGGTCTCGGACCACGCGCTCACCCACGCCCCGGCCAGACCGTCGAGAAAGGCGTTCTCCTCACGAAGCAGATCGGCCAGGTCCCCCAGGTGCTCCACCACGCGGGGCTGCAGGTCCCGGAGCGCCGGAAGGAGCTCCCGGCGAATCCGGTTTCTCAGGAAATGGGTTTCCAGGTTCGTGGGATCGTCCCGCCAGGTCAGCCCGGCGGCCTCGAGGTAGGCCTCGACCTCGTGACGCCGAATGCGGATCAGGGGGCGGACCACGCCCGGCGCCCGGACCGGCGGCATGCCGGAGAGCCCCGTGGGTCCGGCGCCTTGAAGGAGGCGCATGAGCACGGTCTCGGCCTGATCGTCCAGGGTGTGGCCCACGGCGACCCGGTCGGCCCGGTGGGCGCGCCGGACGCCTTCCAGGAAGTCGTACCTCGCCTCCCGGGCGCGCTCCTCCAGGGACCCCCGGGGGGTCTGCAGGTCCGGGGGCGTCTCGTTGGTCTCGAAGGGAAGTCCCCGGTCCCGGGCCAGGGACGCGACAAAACGGGTCTCGGACGGGTCCTGGGCCGGGCGCAGCCCGTGGTCGAAGTGGGCCGCCACCAGGCGCAGGTCCAGGTCCGGGGAGAGACGGGCCAGCATGTCCAGCAGGCAGACCGAGTCCGCTCCTCCCGAGACCGCCACCACCACCCGCTCGCCCCTGCGGACCATCCGCCGGGTCATGAGGGTGGACCGAACGATCCCGAGCACCCGGGCATCCGCATTCAAGGCGATCGCCTCAAACCCTGGCCACGCTCTCCGCCAGCGCCGGGTCCTGGAGCAGCTTCTTGGCGAACTTGACGTACCGGTTGACAATGGACCGCACGGCGAGCTGCAGGGCATACGCGCGCACCGGCTTCTCGAGGAGGTGCGTGATGTCGTAGGCCACGCACATGTCCACCACGTCGTCGCTCGCATGCCCCGAGATGACGACCGCGTCCTCGTAGGCCATGGGAAAGCGGGCCACAATCTCGTCGAGGAACGAAAAGCACGACCCATCCCCCAGGTGGACGTCCAGAATGAACACGGCCACCCCCGACTCCCGCGTCCGGCAATGGTCCAGGGCCTCGTTCATGTCCGTGAACGGGACCACCGTCCCCCACGCATAGAACCGGCGGACGATCTCCGTGATCACCTCGCACACCGAAGGGTCGTCATCCACCACGATCACATCCAGGCCGTCGGACATGGCGCTCCCCCTTTTCTCGCAGTGTTCGTTCGACTTCGCAGGCTTTTCCAGAAGCGCTGCAACAAACCACACCCGGACGCTTGCCACGACCCCCTTCGTGTTCTTCGTGTCCTTCGTGGTGAAGCAGGTGCGTCTTTTGCCACGATGATGCTTCGACCCCGATAGCGATCCCGATTTCGATTTCGATGGCCTCGCCAATGAGTGTACGGCAAGGCCGGGGGTCCGTCAACAGGGCGGCCCGTTCGAGAGCACGGACTCCGCATGCCGGGCGACCGCATCGAGCAGGAACGCGGCCTC
>CAYYVD010000365.1:0-4728 GCA_964475045.1 uncultured Desulfobacterales bacterium
TCCATAGCAGCCACTCGATCCAGTTGTTTTTCCGATACCGGGGGGAGTTGGTCTTCGGGCAACGACAAAATGGCTTCGTGGATCTTTCTCAAGCGGGCAAGAATCCCGTCGGGCAGGTCGGATGGGTCCGACGATGTTTGCGCCCGGGAAGGCGGAGCACTCGTTTCTACCGAGGCATTCCTGGTTGTTACCATCTCATCATTCAGTTTAATGGTTACGAGAGATCGGTTTAGTTTTATGGGTGTAAGCGGTTTAAAAACGCCGTTTTCCCATATCGCCTGAATTTCCATTGTGCACTCCCAGGAAGGGGGGACGCCCTTAAGTTTTTAAGTTTCATGAGCCATTTTAAGACGCCGGAGACCGCTTGCCTGAGGTCCGGAGTTCCGGGGACATTTTACTGAATTCAAGAAAATCCTTTGCAAAACGCAACTTACTTTATGAATGAAGTAAGTTGTCCCCGGAACTTATGGATGCAGAAGAAATCGGTTGAAGATAAAAACCCGCAATCATTTGTAAATGGCTCGTATGCGTACGCACCAAATCGGTGAAAGAGCATGTTAAAGAGTCGAATATGTGGCGATGATGTTTTCATCGGCTGTGAATGCTCACCATCCCGGTGAAGCGGTCCCCCATCCCTTGAACAAAGTGCTCTTGGAGGGTGGCGCCGTCCGGGAATCGGAATGCGGTCACGGCATCGGGCACGCCGTCCCAAGGGATGTCCAGAGGAATTGGAAGTCATTCGGAGAGAGGACCTTCCGCTGAAGCACGGAGAAGTAGATTGCCACCTGATTCAGCCAACTGGCATGGACGGGAGTATGAACCAGCACTGTATTGGGATACCAGCTTTTGGGCCGGACAGCAGAGGCCTTCCCCCGGTGGGACGATCCGTTGTCGGTGATCCAGAAGACGCGGCGCACGGATCGATAGGGCGGTTCCGACATGACAAGATCGACCCCTTGATGAAAGCTCGCAATGCCCGTTCGCTCACAGCAGAGGCCGAAGACTTACCGTGAAAATACTTTGCGAAAAGGCTCGAATACCTGAGAAAAAACGCCTGAGACAAAGAAAATAAGAGGAAAAATGGTGTCAAAGGCTCCCTTGGACTTATTCGGGCGATATCTTTTCGAAAACGTTTCCAGCCACATCTTGCCTCCGGCCCTGATGAATTTTCATGGCCGGGGGTGGCTGGATGCCAGCCATGTGCGTTTGGTTTCTTCAGTTCATATGGATCCGCAGACCCTCTTTCTTGATCTTCAGGAAAAACTGCGGGGGATCCGTCTCGACCTCTTCCCAGGAAAAAGGGTGAATCTCAAGCCGCAAATCAACAGCCCTTCTATGCTTACTGATTTTCTCCATATCATAATAGGGTATTCCCTGGAAATCCCTCGAAACAACGGCCACATCAATATCGCTTTCGTTATCAGCCAAGCCGTTGACTGCCGAGCCAAAAAGGTAAGCTTCCGCAACGTCGATTCCTGCTTCGTTCAATGATTTTAAGAATTGCTTCGCCTTTCTTACATAGGTATTTTCTTGAGCAGCCATTCGCGAATCTCCTTTATTCGGCTGAAATTCTGCGCCGCAAACTCTTTCGTGCAGAGCCTGTAAAATCGAAATCGCTCATCTGGATATCTGGTTGAGATGTTGAAGGTATTCACCCTGTCTAAAAACTCCAACATCTCTTCATCCATCTCGATCCCAGCCATATCAGCCAACTTGACCAAATCATGGGTTCGGGGCGGGAAATCATTCGCGAATTTTACGTAGCATCCCTTCAGAATTTTCTCTAGGACAAGGTGCGCAATGAAGAGGCACCAGTCATACTTTTCGTTTTGAAAAAGCGATTCCGCAACATCAAAGTCATGCGCTGCAGACTGAATCCAGTATTCCATATGCCTTTTCAAGCGTCAGACCTTTCACCGGATAAAGAAAAAGAGCCGGAGTTCCGGGGGAGTTCGGGGGACACCTTACTTCATTCAAGAAAATCCTTTGCAAAACGCAACCTACTTTGTGAATGAAGTCAGGTGTCCCCGGAATTTCTCATTTTCCAAGCGGCGCCTTTGCCTCAGGGATGAGCAAACCAGCCTTTCGGATCGCGGCTGAAAAACTCCTCCAAGGGAATGCCCTGCGCCCCGATGATCAGGCGCCTTGCGTTGGGATAGCGGCGAGTGAATGCAGACCATCCCGATGTCCTCCCCCTGGCGCCGCTTTTGACCTCAATGGCCCAAACGGCCTCTCCGCGGCTGACCACGTAATCCACTTCGGACCGCCCCTCTCGCCAGTAGGTCACGGTGTACTCCATGGATCGAAGCGTGTTGCACAGGCTGGCCCCCACGGCGTTTTCCACCAACCGGCCCCACCACCTGGGATCGGCCAGGGCGGACTCATAGGTGTGCGTGGAGAGGGCATTGATCAGCGCGTTGCTCCAGAGAACCAGCGTTGGGCTGCTGCCGCGTTTTCGCTGCTTGTTGCGAGCCATTTTAAGACGTTGGAGACCGCTTCCCCCGGCCGTCTTCCTGTAGCGCTAAACGTCGATCAACCCAATTCGTGCGCCGGCTTTTCACTTCCCTGACCTCATTGCGGAGTTTCGGGGAGACCTTACTGAATTCAACAAATGACAGGGTCCACGTGCAGAAACTCCCGCATGAGGGTGCCCGATCCCCAGATCACCACTTCCGGGGCCTGCTGTTGGACTGCTTCATGGAACCGGCGCAGCAGGGCCGGGATCACGTGGCTGTTTTCCGGGTGATAGTTTTTTCCGGGGTCAGGCCTGCCTTATTGTCGTTATTGGGGGGTTGGGTATTGGGTGTTGAGGGTTGTGAGGTTTCAAGGAAATTTACGGTAAATATCTTTCCGATGAACCGCACGAACAAAGATAACTGCAGTTTCAGATTCAACAGACACTATTTTGATGCCAATTTGGAAATTTCCGGTACGAATTCGGTAGTAAATATTTTCATTTGTCAATTTTTTTAAATCGGGAATATCCAACATATTTTCGGCTTTCTCAACTTCCCGGATAACTTCTTTAACCCACTGTGTGAATTCAGAATCATTTTTCCGCTTTTTTAAATCTACAGCAAAACTTTTTTTGAAAATTGTTTTCATAAAGAAGCAGTCGACCGCTTATCTTCGAGAATCTGAAAAATCTCGTCCCTTTCAACAATTTCTGAATCTTCGCCTTCCTGAATAGACTTGACCAGTAGAATATCTTCCATCACATCCTGGAGTACATCATAGACAAGGTCCTTTCTTTCTTCCATGGCTTCAATGATTGCTTTTTTAAAAAGGTCTTTTATTTTTTCATCATCTATCAATGTCTGCATGACGGGCCTCCCGAAAAGTTTGTTACGTTCATTACAATGATAATCTTTTGGGATATGGATTGCAATGCGTTTGTGGGGAGTATTGAGGGGGGACGCCCTTAAGTTTTTAAGTTTCAGAATTGAATTCCGGGTGTGATGACTTCCGGGGACACCTTACTGAAATCATAAAATGACGGGGTCGTAAAATCCTTTTTTTTCGCAAAGGCGCCAAGAGCGCGAAGAAAAAAGAAAGCAGAGGGTTAGAGGGTTAGAAGATCAGAGAGCAACACCTTAGGACGTAGGGCAGAAAGCAGAGGGCTAGAAGATTAGAAGATCAGAAGATCAGAAGGTTAGAAGATTAGAGAGCAAACCCTTAGAACGTAGGCATAGGGGACAGAAAGCAGAAAGAAGAAGATCAGAGGGTCTGAAAACCAGAAGAGCAGAAGAGCAGAAGAGCAGAAGGTCAGAAGTTTAGAGGGCAAAACCCTTGGGGAAAAGGGCATAAGGGCACAGAAAACAGAAAGCAGAGGGTTAGAAGATCAGAAGATCAGAGAGCAAAACCTTAGAACAGAAAGCAGAAAGCAAAGAGCGCCAAGAAAAAAATTAGTTCCGGGCATGGCTCCGCCCTTTGGGTTACAGGGGGCATGTGGATGCAACCTATTTATATTGCTTGCGATATTGTAAATAGTCGGGCTCAAGTCGTGCCCGGTTTCAGGGGAGGTTGAGGGTCGGGTCTTCGAGCTCGGGGGAGGATTGGCCGGCCTCCTGACTCAACTCCTCTATCTCCCTTTTCAGGGCTTCGTATTCTTTGATCCTGCGTTTCAGGAAATCACGGGTCACCCGGGCCTTTGCTTCCATGCCGCCGGGGGTGAGGATGTAGAGGTACCCCAGTTTATTTACGCTTTTCTGGAAACGCCGGGCTTTGATCCATCCCATTTTGACGAGGGCTCGAAGGCAGTAGTTGGCCTTGCCGAGGCTGATGCCCAGTTCAGAGGCCAGGACCCGCTGGTTCATTTCGGGGTTGGCCTGGAGGAGGCGGAGAATCTGGAAGTGGGTGTCGTTCATTGTTGAACGGCATTTTTATATGTTGGGGGTTGGGGTGTCAAGGGGAAAAGACAAAGGGCAAAGCGCAGAAAGCAGAGGGTTAGAAGGTTAGAAGATCAGAGAGAAACACCTTAGAACAGAAAGAAGAAGGGCAGAAAGAAGAGGGTTAGAGGGTCAAGGGTCAAGGGCAAAGGGCAGAAAGAAGAGGGTTAGAAGGTTAGAAGGCCAGAAGAGCAGAGGGTTAGAGGGTCAGAAGGTCAGAGAGCAACACCTTGGGGCAAAGGGCAAAGGGCAAAGGGCAGAAAGCAGAAGGTTAGAGGGTGAGAGGGTTAGAGAGCAAGACCTTAGAACAGAAAGCAGAAAGCAGAGGGCTAGAAGATTA
>CAYYVD010000366.1:0-4690 GCA_964475045.1 uncultured Desulfobacterales bacterium
AGTGGATCTTCTTGCGGCCGTGCTTGCCGTTGATGAAGTCCTCGACCATGTTGCTCCCCAGGGGACCGGGGCGGTACAGGGCCACCAGGGCGATCATGTCCTCGAAGGTCTCCGGACGCAGGCTGCGAAGCATCTCCTTCATTCCGGGGCTTTCCAGCTGAAAGACCCCGGTGGTCCGGCCCTCGCTGCACAGCCGATACGTGGGTTCGTCGTCCAGGGGGATCTTCTCGATGTCGATGGTGCGCCGCTCGGTCTTCTCGATCAGGTCCAGGGCGTGCTTGATCACGGTGAGGGTCTTGAGCCCCAGGAAGTCGAATTTGATCAGCCCCAGCTTCTCGATCTGGTCCATGGGGAACTGGGTCATGACCTCGTCATGGGCGCCCTTGTACAGGGGGAGGTACTCCACCAGGGGACGGTCGGAGATGACCACGCCGGAGGCATGGGTGGAGGCGTGGCGGCTGAGCCCCTCGAGGGAGCGGGAGATGCGCAGCAGCTTCCGGTCCCGCTCCTCCCCCTGGGCCAGCTTCTCGAGCTCCGGCTCCTCCTCGACGGCGTCCTCGAGGCGCACCTTGGGGCCTTCGGGGACCAGCTTGGCGATGCGGTCCACCTCGCCGTAGGGGATGTTCAGGGCGCGCCCCACGTCCCGAATGGCCGCCCGGGCCTTCATGGTGCCGAAGGTGATGATCTGTCCCACGTTGTCGTGCCCGTACTTGTCCGCCACGTACCGGATCACCTCGTCGCGGCCGTGAATGCAGAAGTCGATGTCGATGTCCGGCATGCTGATCCGCTCCGGGTTCAGGAACCGCTCGAAGATGAGGCCGTACTTGATGGGATCGATGTTCGTGGTGGTCTGGCAGTAGGCGACCAGGGACCCGGCGGCCGAACCCCTTCCCGGTCCCACGGGAATGCCGTTCTTTCGGGAGTAGGAGATGAAGTCCGCCACGATGAGAAAGTACCCGGAGAACCCCATCTCGGTGATGACGCCGAGCTCGTACTCCAGCCTCTTCTCGTACTCGTCCACGAGCTCCGGCGAAAGGGGGCCTTCCTCCTCCTCTTTCTCCTGCAAGCGCTTTTTCAGGCCCCCGCGTGCCTCCTCGACGAGGATGTCGTCCAGGCTGCGGTCGTCGCCGGTCTGGTAGACCGGGTACTTGTACTCGCCGAAGACCATGTCGAAGTCGCATCTTCGAGCCACGTCCACGGTGTTGTCCAGGGCCTCCTCGAACCCTCCGAGGCTCCGCTGCATCTCCTCCCTGGACTTGAAGAAGAACTCGTCGTTGGCGAACCGCATGCGGTTCGGGTCGTCCAGGGTCTTTCCGGTCTGAATGCAGAGGAGGGCGTCGTGGGCCTCGGCGTCCTCCCGGTGGAGGTAGTGGCAGTCGTTCGTGGCGACCAGGGGCAGGGACAGCTCCCGGGACAGGTCCGCCAGGGCCTGGTTGAGACGGACCTGCTCGGGCATCTCGTTGGCCTGGATCTCCAGGTAGAAGCGATCCTTGTCGAAGATCCGGGACAGGGCGACGGCCCGTTCCCGGGCCTCCTCCATGCGGCCGCGCGCCGCGGCGTGGGGGACCATGCCCTTGAGGCAGGCCGAGAGCGCCAGGAGGCCGCGGTTGTGCTCCTTCAAGAGCTGCATGTCCACGCGGGGGTGGTAGTAGAACCCCTCCAGGTGGCCCAGGGTCACGAGTCGGTTGAGGTTGCGATAGCCCTCCTCGTTCATGACCAGGAGGACCAGGTGGTAGGCGGTGGGCTGCCCGTCCCCCGGGGCCGCCCTGTCCTTGCGGCTTCCCGGGGCCACGTAGACCTCGCAGCCGAGAAGAGGCTTGATGCCGCTCTTCGCGGCCTCCTGAAAGTGCTGCACCGCGCCGAAGATGTTGCCGTGGTCCGTGACGGCCACGGCCTCCATGCCGAGATCGGCGGCCCGTTGCTGAAGCGCGCGAATCCGGATGGCCCCGTCCAGGAGGCTGAACTCGGAGTGCACGTGGAGGTGAACGAAGGGGGAGGCGTCGGGCACGGCGATCCTCGGCACGGGTTGCAGGTTTCAGAGTACAGGCGCCGGGGGGGGCCTGAGCTCCGACGCTCGACATCGGCGGCCTGGAAACGATCGGCCGTTGCAGGCAGCGGGTCGCACGCCGCAGGGAAAACCGGCGGAAAGTGGCGGTCAGAAGCAACAGGCTCACTTCTCGTGGACTTCGCTTCAGGGTCGCCTGCAACTTGAAACCCGAAACTTCATACGGCTGGCCGCCCCTCGGAGCACAGCCTTTCCAAGGGAGTCCGTCCTGCCCGGAGATCGATGCCCGGCCCCCTGAAACCTGCTGCTTGCGCTGTTGTCTCTCTCGAGATGGTTATGATACGGTATCTCCCGTTGGTCATCAACCCCTTTGGAAAACCGGGGGCGATTCCCCCTTTGCCCTTCCATCGGCGGTGCCCAGCGGCTCGGGTTGCCGGGTCGGGGAAGCGAGCGCCCATGAACGGATTGGAGAAGCAGGTCGAGGATCTCAAGGCCGAGAAGCGGCTCGCCAAGGAGGCGCTGCGCGCGGCAAAGGCCGAGCTCCGGATCTGCCGCACCCTGCTCCGGCATCGGGAGGCCGTCTACCAGGCCGTCCCCTCCATCCTGGTGGTGGTTCAGGACGGTCGCATCGCGGACGTCAACGACAGCGTGGCCGAGCAGCTCGGGTTCGCGCCCGGGGAGCTCTTGGGCCGGCCCTTTCTGGATCTCGTGGCTTCGAGCTCCAGGTCCCGGGTTCGGGACATTCACGCCCGGCGCCTCGCACGCAAGGCCGTCCCCGAGCAGTACGAGGCCCTCATGATGACCCGCGCCGGTCAGCCCCGGCCCTACGAGGTCCGGGTGCGCAAGATCCTGCTGCGGGGGAAGCGGGCCTTCGTCCTCAGCCTCACGCCCATGGACATGCGGCGGGAGCGTGAGGAGAACCGCCTGCATTCCAAAAAGATGGAGGCCGTTCTGACCATGGCCTCCGCTCTGGCGGGCCGGTTCGGCCGCCACTGCGCGGAGCTTCGCACCCGGGTCGAGGAGCTGAAAAAGTCGATTCCGGAAACGCACCGAACCCCCGCGTCCTCGGAGCTTTCGGCCCTCGAGCACGTTGCGGACGACGCCCTGAGGACCACACGCCAGCTCGAGACCATCGCCCGGGAGGACATGGTCCCCTCGGAGGCCGTGCTGTTCGATCTGAGGGACGTGGTCAAGGAGGCCGTCAACCAGGGGAAGGCCGCCGTGGAGGGACAGGGGCCGGGGATCGCCGCGTGCCAGGTGAAGACCTACCTTCGATCCGGTGCGCAGATCCTGGGAAGCCCCGAGGATCTCCGGGACGTCATTGCGCACCTGGTTCGCAATGCCCTCGAGGCCATGCCCCGCGGTGGGGACCTCTACGTGACCTCCGAGGAGGGCGGGGGACAGGCGCACCTCACCATCATGGACAACGGCATGGGCGTTCCCGAGCAGGTGATGGACCGCATCTTCGATCCCTTCTTCACCACCCGGGGCAAGGGGGCCTCGGGTCTGGGCCTGAGCGTGGCCTACGCGGTCATCCGCAGGCACGGCGGAGTCATGGAGGTCTCGAGCGAAAAGGGACAGGGCACGGAGATCCGCGTGCGTATTCCCTTGGCACCCCGGGAGCCCCTGTCCGGAAGGCCCTCCACGGCCTCGACCCGGCCTGTGGAAAGGCTGTTGGTGATCGCGTCCTCCCCGGTGCTCCGGCAGCTCATGGACCGGTTCTTTCCGCCTCAGGGATGGCAGGTGGCCGCGGCCTCGAGCGCGAGGGAGGGGCTGGGGCTCCTTCGTCGCGAGGTCTACAGCGGCGTGATCCTCGAGGACCGGGCCGTCGGCGGCCGGGAGGCGGCCCTGGCCAGGCGGATCCGGGAGCGCCATGGCGAGCTCCCGGTAATCCTGGTGGCGGAGAAGGGGCGGAAGGCGGGCAAGGGCGACCCCGGGGCCTTTGATCTGGTCGCGCGCAAGCCCCTGTTCATGGAGACCTTCACGTCCCGGGCCCTGGGGGTCTTTTCCGGTGCCGCCCAACCTCCACCGGGCACTGTGTTTTCCGGACAGGGACGAGGGGGGGCGGACCATGAGTGAACCGCAGGATCGATCACGCATCCCGCTGGCGGACCGCATGCGTCCCCGGCGTGTGGAGGACATGGTGGGGCAGCGGCACCTGGTCGGCCCCGGCGCGCCTCTGCTTCGAGCCCTCCATGCGGGCCGGCTGTTCTCCATGATCCTCTGGGGGCCTCCAGGTTCCGGCAAGACCACCCTGGCCAGGCTGCTCGCCCAGGAGTCCGGCGCGTCCTTCCGGTCCCTTTCCGCGGTCACCTCCGGGCTCAAGGACGTCCGGGGGATCATCGAGGAGGCTCAGGGCGCCTTTCGGGCGGAGGGCCGTCCCACCGTGCTCTTTGTGGACGACGAGGTTCGTGTGCTCCGCTCCCTGCAGCGGGTCCTAGCTGACAAGCCCTTCAGGGTGCTGATCGCGGAATCCGCGGATGAGGCCTTGCTTCTCCTCACCAAGGAACGGGTCGACATCATGGTCAGCGATGAACGTATGCCCGGAATGTCCGGGGGCAAGTTGTTGGCAGAGGTAAAGAATCGCTATCCCGAAGTCTGCCGTCTCATGCTCACAGGGCACGCCGATATGGAAGCGGCCATGAAGGCCATTAACGAAGGGCACATTTTCCGCTTTCTGCTCAA
>CAYYVD010000367.1:0-4667 GCA_964475045.1 uncultured Desulfobacterales bacterium
CGCTCGGCCGGGAAGAAAACCGAATCCGGCCGCACGCACTGGTCGATGCCCAGGTGATAGAAGGCATCCTCTTCACCTTCCGGGCCGCCCTCCAGCCGGTAGCCGCGCGGGTCGCAGGGCTCGGAAACCGCCAGCTGGGTGTTCCTCCACCGCTCCACGTAGATTTGCCTGGCGTCCACGAGACCGCCGCTGGGTGCCTGTCGAAGCCACGGCCGGCGGTTCTCTTCGATGGCGGCCTGAAGGTCATGGATGCGCTGCTCGACCTCGGCCAGGGCTTTGGTGCGGTCCTCGCCCTTCTTCGGCTTCTCCGGGAGGGCCAGGAGTTCCACGGCCGCCTCGAGTTCGGCCCAGGTCAGAGCCTCGGGCAGGTTTTTGTCCATGGGGTCTCGGCGGAGCGTGGGGCTCCTGAAAAAATCCTTCACTCGCCCCGGGCGGTTGAAAGCCTCCAGGGCCTTTGCCAGCCGCTCGGCACGCTTCGCCTGGTAGTCCTCGAAGCCCTGGCGAAGTTCCTCCAGGAGCTCGGCCCTGGTCAGCGGGGCCGCCTGAATCCGCCGGCGCTCGGCCTTGGCCTGCTTCAATTGCCCCTCCAGGTCCACGAGTTCTTTCCAGCTGGGGACCCACGGGTGGCCGTCTACGCGGAGTTCATTCCACGCGACAAAATTGGTTTTGGTTCCGGGAGACCGGTACGGCTCTCTGTGCATGGGCATTTCGTTGTCCTCCGTTGCTAAGGTTCAATCGCTGCGCCCACCGGGGCCCTCCGTCTATCGTCGCGCCTGGCAAGGCTTTTCGCGTATCGCCTTGATGGGCGGGGTGCTCAGCCGTTCGCCTTGACTGGCGGGGGCTTCGGGGTGTCCCTCGGGGGCCGGCGGTAGACTTCGCGCTCCGCCTCGGTGAAGCGGACGGTGTAGCCGTCCGGTGAGGAGCACAAGGCGTTCCACGCCTCTTCCGTCATCCACGGGGTTTTTTGCTTTGGTAACATCACTCGCATGACTGTCCTCCATCACTGGGTTCGGCGAGCACTTGGAATTCCCGCGTGCTCGAAAAGAGGTTCAGGACGCCTTCCTTCATCTCCATCAGGTAGGCGATGAGGTCCGGGGTCCGGGTCGGGTCGCCGCCCACCATGCGGACCATCTCGGGGGCGTGCGCCTGAAAGGCATAAGTGAGTTCGTGGTCCAAAACGATGGCCCTGGCCGCCAGTTCGCGGGCGAAGTCTTCACGAAGGATGTACTTATTTTTTTTCACGTCCAGGTCGAAAGCGGCGGCTTCGGCCTGCGCTCGTTTGTATCGGGCTTCCGCCGCCAGCTTCTCGGCCTGAAGACTCCCCACCTTCGGGGTCGTGCTGGTCTCCACCAGTGGCAGGAATTCTGCCGCATAACTGTCTACGGTCTTCCTGCCGAAATTGCCCTTACTGGTCGCGGCCAGCTTGCCCGCCTTCCGATGGTTCTGGACGGTCCGCAGGGTTGCCTTGTACCCTTGGGCGAGCAGGTAGGTGTGTACGTCCCGGAGGTTGCGAAAAAATGGAGTTTGCGTCATCGTAAAGCCTCGGTTTCAGGTGTCTCAGGTTTCATGCCTTGGAAAAAATGAAACACTTTTCAAATCATAAACGCGGGGCGGTCTTGCGCTTCGGAGAGCCGTGCGGGTTCATATACCCTGGAGGACCCCAACTTATTGATAACATTACACTTCGGGTCCTCCGTGCAGGTCGCTCCAGCACGGTAATGCCAAGCGCGAAACTTGCGTAGATAGAGCCCCCGAAACTTGGTTGCACCTTGCTCACTCTTCATTGCCTCAACCATTCTTCGGCCATGACCGCCGTGCCGCGCAACCGTGCTCCTCCACAAACATCCGCTGCATCCACTCCAGGCACGGCACGAGCACGTCTGCGATCTTGTTTGGGCAGTAGTCCCAGCCCCCGTATGCGCCCCCGTACCCAAGCCGGCTTTTGTGAGAGATGATTGCCTCGTTCCCCTTGAAAAGCCCATGGACGATGTGGTCGAGCCCGTGCTTTTGGTAGTGCTTACCCAGGAGGTTCACTTCCTCGGAACCCATCATGGTCTCTTCCCACCCGATGTGTGTGGTCTTAGGGTTGCGTTTGACGCGGAGGATCGGCTTTCCACGCATTTCTCTGCAGGGTGTTGTCATTATCGTCTCCTTCATTATTGTCGTCTTCTGGAAGGTTTGGAAGGTTTGGAACGTTTTCCAGTAAAACCCCTATAGAAAATCAAAATCCTGGTTGACACTTTCAATGGAAAACCTTCCAAACGTTCCAAACGTTCCAAAATCAGTCCCCCGTCAAAGTGATACCGAGATAAAATATTGAGCCTTCTTTCGCCCAGTCGAGACGCTGCCTCATCTCTTTTCCGAACCTGGTTCCGGTCATGGCGTGATGGCCGTTCGCCTTGCACCAGCCTTGATACGCCTCATAAAGTTCAGCGGACCGGACCTTGTAGCTCGCCCCCTCGATGCAGCGATCTTGCAGAAAATGACCTATGATGTCTTCGTCCTGCCTGTACTCCAGGGTTGCAGCCCGTACAGCCTCGGGTGGTTGCAGCCCGGTCCGCTGATACTCCAGTGCCCCCCGGACGAGCCACGCGAGGATGCCGGGAGCCTCTTCCTGGAGCCTGGCCGGTAGCTCCTGGTCTGCTTTTCGTTCGTTGTCCGTTGCCGGCTCGCTGACAAAAGACATGGTGAACAGAATGCGGTGAATTCTGTGCCAGAGAGCGTAATCATCTGCTGAGGCATGTGGGAGATGGTTTGTGAGCAAAAACAGGGTGTGGCTGGGTCGAAATGAGACCGGGTCCACGGCGTACGGTTGCCGACCCGTCAGGGTATCCCCGCCGGTCAGCCACTTGACCTTGCCGGCGTTCAGGCTGCGGCCTTGACCGGTCTCACTGGCCCACACAATACGCTTTCCGCGTAAATAGAGGATGTCACTTGCGGGGGTGCCGGATGCCCTCGAGTATTTTTGTGATAGAAGCATCTCCGCTTCAATCGGCCCGCTCAGCATGTCCCCCAGGACGTGGTGGATGGTCTCGAAGATGGTCCCCTTGCCATTCCGCCCACGCCCGCATGCGAAAGGGAAAACGTGCTCCGTACATTGCCCGGTGAGTGCATACCCAAACAGGCGATGCAGATAGGCGGGAATCTCCGGGTCTGGGAAAATTTCGGATAGGGTTCTTTCCCATGCGTGCGCTGGGGTCTCCAGCTCTTTCCATTCGGTCGGTGCGTGTGCGCGGATGTGGTCGCCGGGGTCACTGGGGCGATGCTCGCCTGTTCGTAGGTCAACCACGCCGTTCGAGACGCCCAGCATCCAGGGGTCCGGGTCCCAAGCGTCCCCGGCGATGCCCAAGCTATCCTGGCCAGCCCGTGAAAGGATGAGCACGTTTTTCTTTCGGTATGCCGTGTGGAGCTCGCGGACGCGCTTCAACAACTGCTTCTCAAGGGCCGTGTGCCGCTTGGCTGTCTGCGAATCGCCTGCTCGTTCTGCTTTCAGTTTTAGCCATGCCTGCCGCTGCGCTTCGTCGGCGTAGACGTCCACCACGCCGCGCACACTGGCCGTTGCTTCATCCAAGCGATCGAGGGTCCAGTGATGCTCGTGGAAGATATACCAGCGGCCAGCCTGGTGGTCATAGCGCAGGCGGTCCCGGTTTTGCGTGATGAACAATTCCGCGTCCCCATCTTCGTTCCTGTGAAGTGCGTCCAGGACCCCGGTTTCGTCTATGGTGTCCCGGGCCGGGTCCGCTTCGCGAAACTGCCCCTCCACGATGTTCAGTTTGTCTGGCACAAGAATCCCCCTTCAGGTGAAAGCCACAGGATACGTTGCCATACCTCTTTTTCTGCCCGGTAGACCCCAGGCAGCCGCGCGAGTCGTGCAGGGTGGGCCGTTGCGGGGTCCGCCCCCACGGGCTCCAAGAGCCCCCGGAACAGCCTGTTCTTGATGTGGTGGGTCCAGTCCTCCGCGCTGGTGACGGGGACCAGGGCTTGCACGTCGACCCATCCATGGATGCTCTTGTTCCCGCTGTAGACCAGGGCGCGGACGGGCAGCCGGACGGCGGACCAGAATTTGATCTGTGTGTCGAGGTCGATCCCGTCAAACTCCACGAGGCAGTGGCGGTAGTCCTCCACGTTGCCGTTGCCTCGGTAGGTCACGCCTTCACCGTCCGCCTTCATCGCGGGCTTGCCGGACAAGGGGTTGACGCAGATAAACGGTCCCGCCGTCTCGCCGGCCTCGAAGAATGAAACCCACTCGGATGTGGTGCGGAGGGTGCTCCCCAGGATGCCGGCGTCGAGCCGGTCCCCGATGAACACGAGGTCGGCGGGTTCAAACATCGTATCCAGAAACAGCGCCGCGTCCTGCTCTGGTTCATGGAAGAGACCCACGGGGCTGTGCTCCCACAGTTCCACCTCTTCGTTGAATCGGGCCTGCGCGGTGATCCGCTCCAGAGTTCCCTTGCCGTCCCGGATGGTGGGTTCCGGGGTTCGGTAGGCGGTGCTGGTAGTGCCGGCCGGGTGGTCTACAAGGGCACGGTGGATGGCAGCCTTGATTTCCCGATCAGAAACACGGCGGCCGCCGGATGGGATGTGGCCCCGGATGTCCTGGTGGATCCGCTCGGGGTCGAGCCCTGCCAGGACACCCAAATTTGCCGCGCCCAAGAGAGCGGGATGGC
>CAYYVD010000368.1:0-4648 GCA_964475045.1 uncultured Desulfobacterales bacterium
TCCGGTGAGCCACGGCCCGCAAGATCGCATCCAGAACGTCGTCAAGATGTTTACCCATGTCTTGTGCGAGAAACCGCAGGACGAAGTAGCCACTTCAGCCAGCAATCCGTTCGAAAAAGCATGGAGGGGCCCCATGTCCATTGTCGGTCTTTGGCTCGATGTTCCCCAGTCGCATCAGTATCTGTTCGACACCACGGAGCGGGTCCACTTCAGGGCGCCGCAGGACGCGAACTCGAGGTGCGAGGGCGCCTATGAGGAGGGGGAGAACACGCTACGGTTCGACGTGAACTGGAAGGATGGTGAGCGCACGGAGTATCAGGGAGTGTGGTCGGGCAGCGGGATGTCTTTGACCTATTGGAACAGTTGGGATGAAGGCACCGGGGCGTTGCGCCTGCACCGTGCCACCCAACCGCATCGTCTGGTCGATGCCATGCGCGACGATTCGTTCAAGCAACCCTTGTACGACCGGCTCCGCTTCAATACGTTCGGCGATTCGTGCTTTGAGGTCGCTTGGAAAGACTGCTTGTGGACGTTCCATCAGAACGATTTCCGTCGTTGGGGCCCTGGTGCATCTAGTCATGGCCCTGGCGATGGGTTTGGTTGGAAAGGGATGTGGATCGTGCAGGACGGACAAGCCTACTTTTCAATCAGTGCGGACAGCCTTCATGAGCACTGTTTCAACCTGTTGGGGCCGTTTGGAACCAGACCGCACTCGAGTTATCCCTTGGCCGCTCGCTTCGGGGGATACCTGTTCGGGTTCCTTGCGAAGTGCCCTGAGTGTGGAGAAAAGGTGTGTGGCCAATCCTGCCTCAATCAGTTCCTGGGGTATGAAGCCATACCGTGATCACGCTTGAAAAGTGAAGCTCCTTTGGATCTCAATCCGATTCGATGAATCCGGCACTCGGTTGAGGTTCCAGGCGTTCCTCAAATCCGAGCCGCATGCGAAGCGTTGGAGGGCATCGCCGTTCCTGCATGGCCCTCATGCGTCATCGGCGTCCTGTTTCCCTTGGTTGCTCGCGATCCATTGGAGCTCGTGCGCCACCCTTTGCAGCTCGTCGTCCTGGTCCGAGTAAGGCGGCTCGAACTGCGCCACCCGAATCCACTGGGCCTCCTGTCCGGGGTGGACGTACCCCTCGTGGTCGTCCAGAAGCAGGGCCTGATTCCACCGGATCCCCGGAATGAAACCGAGATCCTTGGTGGCCCCCTTCCAGCGGACGTACTCCAGGCCGGCGAACCATTCCGGGGCATGGCCTTCGGAAACCAGGGTGCGGGCGATCTGACGGAACCGCTCTTCGGAAACCGTGGTGAACACCGCAACCCTGGAAAACAGGGTTCTGCACTGCTCCAGAAACGGGTGCAAGCCCGGCCTGGGGATTTGACTCATGGCATTGGAGATCAGGGTTCCTTCGAGGTCCAACGCCAGAACCTGAATGCTCGTCATGTCGATTCTCCTTCCGGAACGGGGAAGCGCAAGGGCGGCCGCGGAGGAACGGGTTCCGTTCAAGCCTGGGAGCCCGGGTCCGCTCCCTTTGATGGATGCAGCAGATGAAGCCCGGTCAGCCTGCAGCCGTGCAGTGGACCCAGACGATCGAGCTCAATGGCGGACACCAGAACGCGCTGCAGGTGGTTCAGACGCCGAACGCAGCAGGATCCGAACTCCTCTTCAAGGAGCTCGCTGAAACGATAGGCCCTCACCCAGGAAGCCAGCCATCTCATGAAGGTCGGAACCGCAAACCCGGCATGATCACGGGAGGAGAGGGCTGTTTCGAATTCCTCCCTGAGCTGCTGGATGCCGTAGTAGGTCCCCCTGAACTCCCAATAGGACGCCATGCTGGTGGCGGAGGACAGGCGCGCCGCATCCTTGGCAAACTTCTCCCTCAATGCAAAGGCCTGGTCGGACATCTCCTCGAGAAACCGTTCCACGGCCTGCAACCGCAAGGCGATCTGCGGGTTTTCAACATCGGCGTTCATTCATCCCCCTCCGAGGTCGCCGAGCCCGCCCTTGTTTCCTCGAAGACGGTCTGCGATTCCGTCCCAATCCGACGCATCGAGGTCATCGGGGCCGAGGCGGCTTCGCAGCAGGCGTATGCCGCACCCGCAGTCACGGACGGCAAACCGCCGTAAAGCCTTCCCGCCGGTTCTGCTGAGAGGTTGATGAGCCGCATGAATCGCTCCCACATCGCAGGAGAAAAGGGAATCGGTTTTCTTTTTCGGTCCGTCGATCGCATGCGCCATGATTCGGACCCTGTCCATGTGGACGAGCCAGACACGATTTGATTTCAGACGCTCTTGCGTTGCAACCGTTGGGTTTCCCGCCAGGGTGTTCGAGGGGTTTTGCGCCGCGAGGAGTGCCTGCTCCCGGCCCTCATTGAAGGGCGGAGGCCCGCAGCGTTTGACGACCGGTTCAAGCATGGGTACAATCTCCCGACTCATCGGGAAGAGTAGAATGTCACGCCAGGAATTCAGGAGCAAGTCATGCCCGGACGAATGGGGTGAAACTCCAGGTCAAAGAAAAGTCACAAGGATACTTGTGAGGAAGTAGATGTAAAGCTGATTGGAAGCCAAGAGATGAAAACGCATTCCAAGCATACCCATCACAAGGCTGTCCGCTCTGCGGGGAAGCGACAGACAAGCGTTGAGGCGGCCAAGGCGGTTCCAAGGGAGCGGGAGGAGCAGGAGCGAAAAGAGCGTCTCGGCATCATCGTGGACCAAAGCACGGGCCTCGAGTGGGTGGTGGGACCCGACCAGGACACCGACTGGGACGAGGCCAAGCGCTGGGTGGAGGAACTCACGCTCGATGGTGGCGGATGGCGGATGCCGACCGTGAGCGAGCTGAAAGGCCTGTACCTGGAGGACCTGGAGGTAGATGGCTCTGAACCCAGGATTCACCCCGCGTTCGAAGGGAAGATGACGGGCTGGTGGGTCTGGTCCGGGGAGACGGGCGGCAACGCCGCGGCACGTTACTTCTTCTTTGTCAACGGCGGGGAGTACTGCGGCTATCGCAGCACCTCGGATCGCTGCAGGTGTTTTGCCGTGCGTTCGCGTTGATCCCTTGCCAGATCCCGGCAAACGGCGTTCCGGCAACCAAGAGCACCGGCAGGATCACGGATATGAAAACCAAACGCCCCCTCCTGTTCATGCTCCATGTGGCGGGAAGTGGACCGGGCCTTTTCTTGCTGCTGATGATGGCAGGGCTCGGGTTCATGTTCCTCATCAACGGCGTCTCCCCGCCTTCCACAGACCGTAGGATCGCCGAGAGGTGCACCCGGTACTGCCATAACCACCCGTGTCCCCATTTTGCCGAGCGTGCCCACGGGCTTCGATCCATTCCAGGATTCCATGGGATGACATTCCTGTATCGAAAGAACATCGAGCTCTTGGGGCGCGTCCCCGGGTTGACCTACAGGCAGGCAAATCTCCTCATCTACGTCGTCCTTTTGCCCGCGGTCTGGCTGACGCTGTTCTGGATCGTCATGGCCCAGCGAAGAACCCTTCGAAGGTTGAAGAAAAGCCTGGAGCAGTAGCATGTTTCATGACCTGTTGAACCGTGCCTACTGGTTTTTCACCGACTTCATGGTGAACCTCGCCAACCTCCTGGGCATCAGTTACGTGGAGGCCAACTTCCTCCTATTTCTGGTGGTGCTGCCCGTTGTGACCCTGCTTCTCCTGTCCCTGACGGTCTATCAGGGGGTGGTTCTGGTGCGGCTGAAGCGGCGGTCCCTGAAGGTGTAGGCGCACGCGCAGGCCTCCCGGCCCTCCCGAATCCGGCGGTCCCTTCTTCTCGAAGTGATGAGGAACACGAGGGGGGCCCGACCTTCCAGAATGCGTCCGGTCACGAGTTGCACTGCAAGGAAGCGGACCAACTCCGGGAGGGCCCGTTGAGTTTCCGTCCGTCGCCTGTTCATGGTAAGCCGCAAGCCGTCCAGACCGAAAGCGATTCCCTTCATTGCTGGGTGATTTTGGGTTGGGACATGAGGCCCTCGTCCGCTTTGTTGAAAGGACCCTCCTGTTGTGTGATTTCGCAGTCCCATTCAACGCGTCGACCCTCGATTGAACGCTTGATTTCCATGGCAAAGAAGAAGAATTGCCCATCCGCCTCGATGCGGAAAAGCTTTCGATGTCTCGAAATCTGGATGCTCCCGATTTCAGTAAGAATGGTTTCAACCGGTCTTTCCTCGTGCTGGATCAGCTCCAGTTTCCAGTGGTATCTTCGCGTTGCTCGGTCCAGCAACTGACCTGTTTCGCGCATGTCGAAGAGATCTCGAACCAGTTGTCTGATCAGGTTTTCCGGAAAGGACAACATCTCCTGCATCCCCGCCTACTCAGGTTGAAACAGAGTTGATTGCTCCCCTACGCGTTTCCATTACCTAAATTCAAATGGCTCGGATCTTCAAGCAATATTCTTGGTACCGCCCTGATCCTTGTCTCTCGATGCCACGGGGGGTGGTTTGTTGGATCCATTCTCTTCGCCCGGTCTACACATGCCCTCTGAATGGATGGTTCGCGCACGTCGCGTTGATTTGACGATCCAAGAGCCTGGTTTGGGTTGCCGGAACGTACATCTTTTGGGTTGGGTGGCCTCTGAAGCCGCTTGGGGCTCGAACCGCAGATTTCGGTGAAATCAACCGGGGGTCCGGACCGTCTATTC
>CAYYVD010000369.1:0-4619 GCA_964475045.1 uncultured Desulfobacterales bacterium
GTCCTGGATTCGGACCCCGTGGTGCACCTCGTACTTTTCCTTGAGCCCGCGCAGGATGGAGATGGTGTCCTCCACGCTGGGCTCCTCGACCAGGACCGGCTGAAACCGCCGCTCGAGAGCCGCATCCTTCTCGATGTGCTTCCGGTACTCCTTGATCGTGGTGGCCCCCACGCAGCGCAGCTCACCCCGGGCCAGGGCCGGCTTGAGCATGTTGGAGGCGTCCACCGAGCCCTCGGCCGCGCCCGCGCCCACCATGGTGTGCAGCTCGTCGATGAACAGGATGATCTGCCCCTCGGCGTCGGTGACCTCCTTGAGCACGGCCTTGAGCCGATCCTCGAACTCGCCGCGGTACTTGGCCCCGGCCACCAGGGAGCCCATGTCCAGGGCGACCACCCGCTTCTCCTTCAGGGTGTCGGGCACGTCCCCCCTGACGATGCGCTGGGCCAACCCCTCCACGATGGCCGTCTTTCCCACGCCGGGCTCTCCGATGAGCACGGGGTTGTTCTTGGTCCTTCGGGACAGCACCTGGATGACCCGGCGGATCTCGTCGTCCCGCCCGATCACGGGGTCGAGCTTCTCCTTGGAGGCCATCTCGGTCAGGTCCTGGGCGTACCGCTCCAGGGCCTGGTATTTGTCCTCGGGGTTGGGGTCCGTGATCCGCTGGCCTCCCCGGACGTCTTTCATGGCCTGGAGCACCGTGTCCCGGGTGACCCCTGCGCGGGAGAGGATCCGGGCGGCCTCCCCACCCTGGTCCTGGGCAATGGCCAGCAGGACGTGCTCCAGGCTCACGTACTCGTCCTTCAGGTGCTCGGCCTCCTTGAAGGCCGTTTCCAGCACGGTCTTGGACCTCTGGGATAGGTAGGACTGTCCGGCACCCGCCCCGGACACGCTGGGGAGCTTCTGGAGGGCCTGGTCAAAGGCCTGAACGAGCGAGTCCCGGCCCGCGCCGATCTTCCCAAGGATGGGGGGGATCACCCCGTCCTCCTGGGCCAGGGCCACCCTTCCGAGGTGCTCCGGCTCGATCTGCTGATGCCCGAACCGTTCGGCCAGCTGCTGGGACTCCTGCAGGGCCTCCTGGGATTTGAGCGTGAACTTGTCAAAACGCATGGCGTTTTCCTCCTCCTGTCGATCTCGAGCGGCCGGGGGCCGCCCGCGTGCTTCGTTTCGGGTTCCGGCTCGCAGCCGGGACATGGTTCAAAATAAGGTTGCCTTTCCTTTTGTCAAGGAACGCTTGCCTATTTTGATTCAATTACCTGTTATCCGCAATATAGTGACCAATTAAATTCATTCTGGTGTGACGTGCCGAAGGACATCGGAGGGAATCGGGGCAGCCTGACCCGGGGCGATCCAGGGCCCCGATCCAAGTGTGGACAGGCGTCATGGGCCTCGGTAGAATGGCGAACCACATCCCAAGGACAACCACCGCTTTCGGGGGAGCACATGGAAGGGGAGCGCCGCGGAATCCGGTTCGGAGTCATGGCCGTCGAACGGGGATTCATCACCCCGGAGCAGCTCGTTGCCGCCCTGCGGGTCCAGGTGGAGGAGGGCCTGAGGCACGAGGATCACCGGCTCATCGGGATGATCCTCCTGGATCAGGGGCTCCTCACCCTGGATCAGATCGACGAGATCCTACGAGAGATGGAGTGAGCGTCCTTGTCGGGGGTGACCGGAAGCGGGACCCCGGTCATGTTCGTTTACCATGAGTACCTGGAACGGCTCAACGGCTCGTGACGCTCCCGAAGAACGCCCTGCCGAGACGGGACGTGGCCAGCAAGAGCGCGGTTCAAGCGGCTCATCCCGGGCTCGAAGACTGCTGGTACTCCTCGGCCCAGCGCAGCCAGATCTTCTTTCGGTTCTGGAACTTGTGCATCACCCGGTCCAGGTGGTTCCTGAGCTCCAGATCGGTGATTCTTCTGCGGGAAAGGGTCAGGACCTCGCTTTCAAGCCGTTCCCATTCCGGCATCTTGGCGGCGTCTCCGACCCGGTACTTCTGGAACCCCAGGTGCATCTCCTCGATGCGCCGCTCGAATCCCAGGATGGTGTCGCGGAGCTCGCGGTTCTCTTTGGAAATCAACATGGGTTCAACACTCCTGCGAGGTTCGGTGGAAGCCGAGAGTGGGTCCATTATTCAGGATTCCCTTGCGGCTTTCAATGGGAAAGCCGGGCTTGACTTTTTCGGACCTCCGTGGGAAACGTGGACATGATGCCCAGGGCGCTCCGCCCGCATGAGCCACCTCCCTGACCCGCCGCGACAGCGCGGACTTCGCGAGGAGATTCCCATGACCGATAGCGTTCTCTTGCAATCCGGCTTCAAGGACCTGAAGCTGCTCAAACGCGGCAAGGTCCGGGATGTGTACGATCTCGGCGACAAGCTGCTCATCGTGGCCAGCGACCGGATGTCCGCATTCGACGTGGTCATGGACGATCCCATCCCGGACAAAGGCCGGATCCTGACCAGGATCTCCACATTCTGGTTCGAGCAGCTCGAGCCGGTGGTGGAGAATCACGTATTGTCCACCCGACCGGAGGAGTACCCCGAGCCCTGCCGTCCGCACCGGGAGGCCCTCGAGGGCCGGAGCATGCTCGTAAGAAAGACCGAGCCCCTTCCCGTGGAGTGCATCGTTCGGGGCTACATCTCGGGGTCGGGGTGGAAGGAGTACCAGGAAAAGGGGACGGTCTGCGACCTCCCGCTGCCCGCCGGTCTCCAGGAGTCCGAAAAGCTGCCCGAGCCCATCTTTACCCCCTCGACCAAGGCCGAGTCCGGCCTTCACGACGAAAACATCTCCTTCGAGAAGGCCGTCGAGGCCCTCGGCCGGGAAACCGCCGAGACGGTGCGGGACCTGAGCCTCAAGATCTATGCCTTCGGCCGGGACTACGCAGCCGGCAAGGGGATCATCATCGCGGACACCAAGTTCGAGTTCGGCCGCCTGGGGGAGCGCATCATCCTGATCGACGAGGTGCTCACCCCCGACTCGTCCCGGTTCTGGCCCATGGACGCCTACCGGCCCGGGGGTCCGCAGAAAAGCTTCGACAAGCAGTTCCTTCGCGACTACCTCAACGGTCTGGACTGGCCCAAGACCCCGCCTCCGCCCAGGCTGCCGGAGGACATCGTTCAAAAGACCCGTGAAAAGTACCTGGAGGCCCTGGAAAGGCTGACCGGAAAAGCCCTGGATTGAGCCATGAAGCCCGCTGTCTGCTTCATCGATGATTCCGACTTCGAGCACGAGCTGGTCCGCAGCGAAATCGCGCCCCAGAGCGAGGTCTACACCTTTGTCCAGGCCTACACCTTCGAGGAGGCCGTCGAGCGGCTGGGTTCGATCAGGCCGGCCGTGTTCCTGCTCGACCTCTGGGGGCAGGACCCGGACGTCGCCGAGCCGGTGATCACCCCCCGGGACGCCCTGGAGCAGAAGGCCGCGTCGATCCCGAGCCTCGACTCGGTCTTTCGGGGCCTCGACGCCTTTTCCGGCGATCGCAACAACGAGTACCTCAAGCGGCTGTTCCGCATCGTGGACGGCTGGCGCAGCCTCTTCGAGACCGCCTGCGACGGGGTGGGGCAGAACCGGAAGTACGGCCTGGCCAACCTCGCCATGGCCCGCAAACGGTATCCGGGCGTGCCGGCCGTCTTTTACACGCGGAAGTCCCTCATCAGCGACGCCGTGGCCATGTTCCGTGCGGGATGCGACGGTCTGTTCATCAAGCCCACAGGTCCGGACGACCGGGAGACCCGCCGGCTGACCCGGGCTTACGCGTCCGAGCTCCTCCGGGAGCTCGAACGGTTCGTGACCGCCGCCCAGTCCCCGGCCGTCCCCACGACCCAATCCGCCGACCGACCCTGAGGAAGACCCTCTCCAACCTGAAAAAATCTCAAATGCCCACCGGTTGACAACGGTTACCCCGATGCTTAACGTAACTTTCGATCGGCAGTCGGACGACGCCGTTGCGCGAGCGGCTGGCGTGAACCAAACCTGAATCAAACGATCTCGGAACGATTGCATATGAACGAAGAAGGCGTCAAAAACGGACGGAAGGCCGAAGAGCAGGGCGAGCACGAGGACACTGCACACCCGGCCGACAGCCACCGCCGGGAGACCGAAGACGCGCGCCTGGAGGACCTCTCCAGGGAGGCGTTGATCGAGCGGGCTCAATCGCTCCAGCAAAGCAAGGACGAGGCCCGGGAGCGCTACCTCCGTTCTCAGGCGGAGATGGAGAACATGAAAAAGCGCCACCAGAAGGAAAAGAAGGACTGGCAGCGCTTTGCCAACGAGAAGCTCATCAAGGATGTTCTGCCGGTGATGGACAACCTGGAAACCGCCCTCAGCCACACCGCCGATGCCGGCTCCCTGAGCGCCTTGGAGGAAGGCGTCGAGCTGACCCTCAAGGGTCTGCGCGAGGTACTTGCCCGTGCAGGCGTCGAGGAGGTCACGACCGAAGGAGAACGCTTCGATCCCAGCTACCACGAGGCGATCTCCGTGCAGACGGATCCGAACCGGCCCGAAGGCGCCATCCTTCACGAGCTCCAAAAGGGCTATGTCATGAACGGCCGGCTGATTCGTCCCGCGTTGGTCGTGGTCAACCAGGGAGGATCGGACGAAGGGGAAGGCCTTCCCTCCGAAGAAGCC
>CAYYVD010000370.1:0-753 GCA_964475045.1 uncultured Desulfobacterales bacterium
CATATGCGGAAGGGACCCCCAAAGGATGGCGGCCGCAGGTTGCCACAGTTTCGGAAAGAAGAGGATCGTCGGGAGGAGTTTGACGGAAAGGAGGAAAGCCCCCTCATGACCTCGCAGGATGCGCCGGTCCCGGTCGATTTGTCTGAATCGTTTCATAAACGTGAAGTAACACGGACGGCCGGTCAGCCTCTTCGCCAGGCCTGTAAGGAATCCGGCCTCGCCTGCTCCGCGGATGTCTTCGAAGGGGAGGATGTTCCAGATGATCTGCAGAAAAACCGGGAATCCCTCGGCGTACCCTGCCAGCCCCGAAGTGGCATGGAGCACGAGGTGATAGGTCTTGTTCCTTTCACCGGTGACCAACCGGAGGCAAATGAGACGGATCAGACGCTGCTTCACACCGTACACCAGCGAACGCTTGATCAAAGCCTCAATGGCCAGGCGGTAGAGCTCGATTTCGTCTGGATCAATGAGGGTCAACTCCACCAGACGATCCGCAAACGCATCGGGATCGCGGGTCATCAGGACTTTGAGGGCCTCGATGGCAAAGGCCTTGAAGATGGGGTTCCGTCTTTCCTCGGAAAGGGAAAAGAGGTCGCGAAGCCCCTGATGAAGGGAGTCCATGGCCACAAAACGTTCCAGCAGGACCTCTCTGGATGCAATGCGATTCATGCAGGGGGGGATGAGCGCTTCGAACAGGGCTTTGTCCGGCTCGTTTAAGGCCTTCTCTTCGGATGAAAGAACAGGGCAAGCCTT
>CAYYVD010000370.1:763-4614 GCA_964475045.1 uncultured Desulfobacterales bacterium
ATTGCCAGGCCAGAATCCAGGTTTTCGCTCTTTCCACTTGGGGTGCATCGTGGCTCTTCAGGTATTCCTCCACGCTCAGGTGAAAGAAATGGTAGCCCATGCCCCTCTCACCACAAGGGACAACACGCAGCACCTCCATGAGATCGTCCACAGCGGCATCCACGCTCGCGCTGTCATTGTCCCTACCTCGTGAGGCCATGATCCCGGCCATTTCCTGCTTTGTCAGGGGCTCGGCCGAAGCTGCGAGGAGGCAAGCCACATCCCGTACCATCCGGGCCCTGAAGAGACGTTCGAAGATGGTTTCGTAAAAATCATCCATCCCCTCGGGCAGATCTCGGAGCTCCGGGGTCTTTTGGCCTTCCAGGATATCCTCGATGAGATGCCTCAGATAGAGGGGGTGTCCTTCCGAAGCGTTCATGGCCCGCTTCACGATGTCCTCGTCCCGGCAGAGGATGGGCCAGGGAATGGCTTCCTCCAGGAGATTGCGCACGGGGATTTCCTGAAGAGGGCCGAGGGTCATGGGTTCATTGCCCCGTTCGCGCTCCCGTTTCCACCACCCCAGGACCCCCTCCACGGGCCGCGAGAGCAGAACCATTCGGCATGCGCCCGGAAGGTCGTCGGGGAGGGCCTCGAGGCAGGCCGCTCGACCCTGGTGCACCGCCTCGTCCAGTCCGTCCACAATGAAGAGGACCTTTCGTCCTTCGGGTAGGCGACCGGCTGCGGTTTCCATGAGCTGCACCAGAGATTTTTTCACCTCGTGGGAGGCGTACTCGGCGGGGAAGGCCCTTTTTTGGACCAGGCCGTTCTTTCGCAGCCCGTCCATGATCCGGCGGTACATGTGCTCCAGGGTGAGCGTCAAGCGGTCATTGGCGTCAAAGTGATAGGGAACGCACAAAACGTCGCCCGTGATGTGTTCTGCGAGATAGAGGGAAAAGGCGCTTTTCCCGATTCCGGGATGCCCGGTGATCAGCAGGCGCTTGAACGGGCTCTGGTTGAACCAGGACAGTACCTTTTCCAGGTCCTGCTCGCGCCCGAACACCTCGCCGGGGAGAGATGACCGCAGCGTGAAGTAGGCGCTTTCCGCACCGGCCCACGGATAGAGTCGAAAGAACTCCTTGAAGCACACGTCGGTGAGAAAGGTCCTGGTCCGGCTGTAGCTCTGGTAGGTGAGCTTCCCCTTCCGGTAAAGCTGCGCGTCCCTGTAGAAGAGGCAATCCTGATCCTGATGGATGAGCATGGGGGAGAGGCAAAACGAGGCTCCGTCGCCCTTGCGAAGGAACACACGATGGTCTTCTCCATGAGTGCTCAGCCCGCAGTCCGAAAGAAAGGAGGCCTTGGACAGCAACCGGTTGTAGACCTTCAGCAGAATATGCAGGTGACTGCGGCAGACATCCATCTCTTTAGGTCTGGGTACGGGTGTGTGGGCGTACCAGTTTCGGACATTGACGAACTCGTGTAACGCCGGTTTCACATGGGTGAAATCGAAGGCCTCGGCCCGGATTTCCGGAAGCCGGGATTTCTCTCTCAGCAGAGGCTGACCAACCCGCCTTTTTCCTCCATGGTATTGGAGGATCTCACCCATGAGGCCGTTGTGGCCCTCTTCATCACTCTTTGCCAGTTGGTCCAGGAGATCCACCCACACGCCCAGCGTGGGCTTGATGAATGCCCCGGTCAGGGCGCCTTTCCAGCGCCGGCTTTCGTCCATCGCCTGAATCATCCCCTGAAACACGACCGTGGAGAGGAACTTGACGAGACACTCGAAGCTGTCGATGAGGCGACGCACCCTGGTGTAAGGGGATTCATCTTCCTGAAAAATGGCTTCGTACGAATCGCGGATAGGACCCGGGTAGCGGTTCACGGATTCGATTCGATGAGGGTTCATGGGGTTCCGTCCTCTCCCCATACGCTCATGGGTGCCGCTGGGATGGAGAGCCCAAGGCGATGCTGCGAGCAAAGGCCAGGGGCCCGAGGTAGCGGAGATAGGTCCCGAAGTCCCCCTTCCGGAGCCGATCCCGGAGGGTCTCTCGAAAGGCAGAGGCGCTTTCGATCCGGTTGCACGAGGGAAAAAGACAGCCGGAGGTGCCGATCGCCCGTCGCAGAGCAGGCGTCAGGCCATGGGTGTCGGAGGTACAGAGAGGGCGGCCCGGGTAGTCGCGCTCCAGCAGGTCGTTGCTCCGGATCATCCAGGCGACGTTCGTGGCCACGAGATCCACGCCGTCGACCCGGGGGAAAACCTCGCGGCGCAGAATCGCTCTTTCCCTTGCGGTGGCCAGCCTGAACGGAATCATCCCCCGCGGCCCCCATGGAGCCCACAAGGTGTAGGGGTGAGAGGCGATGACCAGGCCTCCGTGATCCCTGGCCAGGGAAAGCCATTCACGAAAGGGCCTGGTCCCGGAGAAGTGTTTTTTCACATCCGCATCGCAGGCCAGCAGGACCAGGCAGAGCCTCCCTTGCACACCGGGCACCTCACAGTACTCCTCATATCCCGAAACGATCAGGTGCTCCCTATGGCTGCTTTTCACCCTCACCACCGGCCCCATGTCCTTCACCACATGCGAGGGCAGACGGCGTTTCATGAGACCTTTCCACGCCTCATAGTCCAGCTCGCGGGCACCTCCCTCACCGTGAGCGGTGTAGGCCATCAGAGCGACCCGGTTTCCCTGAAGGACCTGAAGGAGATGCCGGGCGCCGGCAGCATCCTTCACAAAAGGATGTGCGTGAAGGTCGGCCCTCAGGCCCTCTTCTCCTCCCTGCCTTTCCGTCACGCCTCTCAAGACATGGCGGAGATAACGCAGGGAGGATATCCCTTCAACCGTGCTCAGACGCATGGGACAGATCCGGCTCTCTCTTCCCTCGCTATCATGGAATCTCCGAATGCTCCTCGTAAATCGAGTAGACCCGGCTCGTAATACGATCCTTCTGAAGCCGAATCAGGCGTATTTCAAAGGGGTACTCCGCCAGGCTGGAGGTGGTGACCAGGGTGGCCCTGCCGCGGCGGGTGACGTGGTTGGTGTGTGAATGGCCGGTCAGCCACAGACGCAGATTGGGATGGCGCTCCGTCAGGGAGAGCAGCTCGTCGGCAGCCGGCGAGATCAGCGTGGGGCAGTAGACCTTGGACAGGAGGTTCATGAAAGGCGCTGCCTCGAGCATGCGATGGTGATTGACGATCACCTCCCGCGATGAATGGCGTGCCAGGGTGTCCTCGAGCCAGGCGATGTCCCGCTCCGTAGGAAAGGGAGGCAGGCCGATGATGCTGTAAGGGCCCACCTCCATCACGGAAGCAGCGTTTGAAAACCAGGGCTCAGCCAAAGCCTTGTCCTCTTCAGGCCCGATGTCATGATCTCCCAGGATCACCGAGCAGGGGCAGGAGAGGCGATTGAGCTGTTGATGGACAAAGCGATATGCGTCCACGTCCTCTACACTGGAGGTCAGATCCCCTGACACCACCACCAAGTTCGGATGAACCCGCTCATTGAGCAACGTTACAGCCCGAGACAACGCCTCTTTGGTATGGCTTTGAAGGATTCCGTGGAGTTTGTACGGCCCCGCAATCACCTTGTGATGGAGCGGCGTGCCCGATCGGGCGGACGAAGGAGGCGAGGAGACAATGTGCAGGTCTGTCAAATGCACCACCAGAAAACCTTCCCGGGAAGGAAGGCTGGCAGGGAACGGGGTGATGCTTCTTACGCTCATGTAGACGACCACGAGGACAAGGCTTGCTCCGAGCAACAGTCCGAGCAACAGCCAGCGCCTCTTGGATATGGATTTCATATGCAAAGCACGAAAAGCATTAAATATGTAGAGTAGGGAGGGGGGTAAACCCCTCCCCCTCGTCAAACCGGACAGGCAGG
>CAYYVD010000371.1:0-4587 GCA_964475045.1 uncultured Desulfobacterales bacterium
GTAGGCGAAGGCGGCCTGTGCGTCGATGACGGCCTTGTCGAAGGTAAGCCCCTGGCTCTTGTGGATGGTAATGGCCCAGGCGGGCTTCAGGGGGACCTGGGTAAAGGTGCCCACGATCTGCCGTTCGATCTCTCCGGTCTCCGGGTCCACGCTGTAGTCGATGTTCTCCCAGGTGGTCTTCTCCACCTGGATGGGCTTGGATTCCTCCGGGCAGCGGACCTCCACGGTGTCGGGCGAGAGCCGGGTGACGGTCCCGATCTTGCCGTTGAAGTAGCGCCTGTCCGGGGACATGTCGTTGCGGATGAACATCACCTGGGCCCCCTTTTTCAGCTCCAGGACCGCGGGGGTGGGATGGGCCTGCTCCGGGAAGTCCCCTTCCAGGTCGGCGCGAAACCGTCGGCGTTTTCCAGGGAGGGCCTTCATCCGTTCGCGGTTGACGGCGTCGGCGCTCCGGTTGTGGGTGCACAGGGTGATGTAGCCCTCCTCGTCCGCGGGCGAGAAAGCGGGGATGTGGCGGGCGTTGATCTCGGCAAGGGTGCGCGGATCGAGGGCGTTGTCGCGAACGCGGTTGAGGAGCTCGATGAAACGGGGGTCGGTCTGACGGTAGATGTGCTCGAGCTCGATGGGGACCATGTCCCCCCGGCCGAGGGCCGTGCTGCTGAAGAAGTAGGGAGAGTCGTACCGGTCCTTCAGGAGGCTCCACTCCTCCTTCTTGACCACGGGCGAGAGCTGATGGAGGTCGCCGATCATCAGGAGCTGCACGCCGCCGAAGGGGCGGTCGGAGCGGCGATACCGGCGCAGAACGGTGTCCACGGCGTCGAGGAGATCGGCGCGCACCATGCTGATCTCGTCGATGATCAGGAGATCCAGGCTGCGGATGATGTTCTTCTTCTCCCTGCGCATGCGGTGCCGGCCGGCATACGCCTCGCTGCCGGGAACAAACGGGCCGAACGGGAGCTGAAAGAAGGAGTGGAGGGTGACGCCGCCGGCATTGACGGCGGCCACCCCGGTGGGGGCCGTCACCACCAGCCGCTTGGGAGACGTCCGGGCCACCTCGTGGAGGAAGGTGGTCTTGCCGGTGCCGGCCTTGCCCGTCAGGAAGACGTTGCAGTCGGTGTGACGGACATACTCCTCGGCCAGCCGAAGCTCGGGGTTGGAAGAGGCCATGGGTCAAACGGGCTTTTGGGGTTTCGGTCTCGGGCGCGGCACAGCATAATCGCGGCCTTTTAGCCCTGTCAATGGCTTCTCTGAAAATGGGGTCAGGTCTTGAATTTTGACTTTTCTTGGGGCGATGGAGACCGGCTCATGAAAAAGTCAAAATTCAAGACCTGACCCCATTACCACCCTGCGTCTCGAGGTTCGAAAAGCAAGAAGGCTTGCATCCGCTTTTGCCCTGGAGGGCCTCCTCGAGACCATCGGGGGCTTGGGAAAGGGATTTGACCTCTTCTAGTACAGGGAGGAACGGCGCCTGCGGGGTCCGGCGCTGAACAGACCGATGAAAAAGCCGGCCAGCATGATGCCGCCGCCGGTGAGCACCCACTGGATGAGGATCTTGTTGTCGTTTCCGGGTCCGGTCCTCAGGGTGATCTCGAACTCCTCGGACACGTAAACGGTTTGCGCCGCGCCGGCGGGGATCGAGGACAGCATCAGGGCGATCAGTACACAAATGATGGATCTCGAAAGGTTCATCATGGGTCACCTGTGATTGGTTTCGAATGGGAAGCCGCGATCTCGTACAAGGTATCCACCGGAAGCTTCGATGGCAAGGCCCTCTCGAGTGCAAACACCTCCGGCCGCTTTTCAGCCGCCGCTCGAGGCGGGAGACGGTGCTCCGAGCGAGCGAGGGAAGGTGATCCTCAGAACCACAGGGTGAACGCTCGGACGACAGGCAGGGGATGCGGGCCGAGAAAGACACCGTCATGAGGACTGGGTCCCGCCGGGCCAGCCTGCGGGCAGCCGTTTGGACAAGAGATGGGAGATGCGGGTCTTGGCCAGGCATCTGTGGGCCTTTTCGTCAAAGGTGAGCCACACCCCCTGGGCCTCCCTTGCCAAGGCGGCATAGCAGGCATCGTACCCGGTCAGCCCTTTGGCGGCGTACCGGGAGGTCCGAGCGGCCAAGGTTTCGGTCATGGGCTGCCGATAGATTCCGCCGTTCAAGATCGGGAGCATGGCCCCAATGAACACATCGCTCCCCTTGGGGTGGACGCGCGTCAAGACCGCATAGACCTCGAAGGAGAAGAGCTCCGGTACCGCAAAGTCCTCGGGATGGTCGATCAAACGACGCAACACGGCCTCGGCATGGGGGTGGCTTTCGTTTTTCAGAAACCAGCGGATGGCCACGGACGCATCGATGACCCAGATCACGAGCCGTACCCTCGCAGCTCCCTCAACAAAGCGACGCTTTCCCTCTCCTCGAGGCTGTCCTCCTTCATGGCCTCGATGGTCTCGAGAAGCCGTCTCTTTCGTTCCTCCGCCTGGTAATCCAGAAATCTCCGTTTGAACTGCTCAGGCGTAATGAGGACGGCCCTGATCTCCCCCCCCTTGCTGATGAGGATGGGCTCGGAGGACCGGGTCAGCATGTCCAGCACCTCTCCGAGGTGGTTCCTGACCTTCAGCGCATTGACGGTTTTCATGAGGAGTCTCCATCCATCGGCCTGTGACAGCCAGTGTACGGGGTTGTACGGTACATGTCAAGTGTAGAGGTTTATATACACATGCTTACACCTCCGTCCGGTCCCAGAATGCCCGTGACCCCTGTCCCCTTACCGGCCGAGGCGCTCGAACACACCGTCCGTCAAGGCGCAGAGGTCCTCGGGGGCCAGCTCGATCTGGAGGCCCCGTTTCCCGGCGCTCACCAGGATCGTGCCGTGACCCTTGGCCGACACGTCGATGACCGTTCTCAAGGCCTTCTTCTGCCCGATGGGGCTCACGCCCCCCAGAACGTACCCGGTGGCCTTTTCCACGACCTTGCCGTCCGCCATGGCCGCCTTCTTGGCTCCCAGGGCCTTGGCAAAGCGCTTGAGGTCCAGCTGACTGGAGACCGGCAGCACAGCCACGGCGAGTTCTCCATCGTCCCGGGCCACGACCAGGGTCTTGAACACCCGCTCCGGGTCCACCCCGAGCTTGACAGCGGCCTCTTCCCCGTAGGACTCGGCCCTGGGATCGTGGTCGTACTCGTGGAGGTGGAAAGGGATTCCGCATCTCCTCGCGGTCTCGATGGCCGGTGTCATGGTGCCCCCCCTGGTTTCGTTCAATGCACCGACCGCACCAGGCCGATCATCAGGGAAAACGGTCTGGCCGGTGCGATCTGGTTGACGGTCCCCGCAAGATACAGCGAACCTGAGGGACAGGTGAACGCAAAGGACCCCGTGGATCCGGAGTGACCGATGAACTCCGGAAGAGGACGCGGCCGGAAAAACCTCGGCAGCTGAAAGCGCATGAGGCCCCAGCCGTAGCTGAGGGGAAAGAAGATCGGGTTCCAGGTCGTCATCCGCTCGAGGAGCGCCCGGTCGAAGAGCCGCCCCTCGAAGAAGGCGCGCAGAAAGACCACGCACTCGGACGCCGTGGACACCAGGCCTCCGTCGGGCCCATTGGATGCCAGGTACTTGGGGACGTGGGCGGGCCTGGCCTTCAGGTAGATGGTCGCCGGAGCCCGGTCCGGGAACGTCCCGTCGAACAGGTAGATGTGCCCGGACAAGAAGCGCTCGGCAATATACGGATCACCTCTTGTAGAATTCAACCTCGGCGGGTGTCTTGATTCGAAGAACCGCTTCCTGACGAAACCTCTGCACATACGTTTCCGCAATGGCCTCCAGCTTGCTCCGGGTCTCTCGATTGTCCGGAGCCACGACCATCAGGATCCTGGCCGGCTCCGTGATCGTCTCTCCGCCGGTCCGCCAGTACCCTTGTGCCTTGAATACCGTGAACCCGGCTGAAAAACGTGGGACGATCTCCTGGTCCACGAAGCGGTGCCACGCTTGATCCGTGATGCTTGCGCGCCCAGCGTCGGCGCTGAGTCCAAAGCACATTTCGTGGCGTGACCATGCCCCGGGCCAGGAACAGCCCGTCAATGCCAGGACGATCATCAGTGCTGGAATGATTCGCGGATTGGCCTTCATATTTTCTCTCCCAACGGCCCATATGTACGAACCCTGACCGAAGGAACCAGGATGGCGTTCCCCTGGCGGCACGCAACCATATGAAAAAGGACCACTCCTTTGGAAAGTCTAATCCAGGTCCAGCTCCGCCTTGCATCGGTTGCACCTCACCCCCCCTCGAAAGACCCGGTTCCCGCATTCCGGACAGACGTAACGCGCCTCCTCGTCTCGAACCCACTGCTCCGTGCCGACCTCACGCCAGTGGGGCACGGCGCGCAGTATGACCTTCTTCCCCACGGTCATGGGAAACGTCTCGATGTGCCGGCAAGGGAAGTCCTCGCACTCGTGACACCCGGCATAGCCCTTCTCCTGGGTGCAGTCCCGGATCGCGCAGCTGCGGCAGAACACGAACGGCTCTTCCGACAGGCAGCCCCGTCACTGCATGTCCTCGACGGTCAGATCCTCGCTGCCGGGAAGCGTCCCCTTGCCC
>CAYYVD010000372.1:0-4584 GCA_964475045.1 uncultured Desulfobacterales bacterium
GCAGCGCTTCGGCGTGAAGCAGAAGGAGGCCCTGAAGAACTACCGCGCCTTGGTGGACGTGCTCTCTCTCGCGGCCACGCCCATCCCAAGGACCCTGCACCTCTCCCTCATGGGGGTGAGGGACCTGAGCGTCATCGAGACCCCGCCGGAGGACCGGCAGGCGATTCAGACCTATATCGTGCCCTATGACGAGGCCACCATCGTGCACGCCGTGGAGCACGAGCTCGATCGAGGCGGTCAGGTGTTCTTCGTGCACAACCGCGTCCAGACCATCGACCAGATGACCGCCCGGTTGCGGGAGCTTCTCCCCAAGGCCCGCATCGCCACCGGGCACGGCCAGATGAAGGAACGCGAGCTGGAGGACACCATGGTGTCCTTTCTTCGAAGGGAGATCGACGTCCTCGTCTGCACCACCATCATCGAGAGCGGGCTGGACATCCCGTCGGCCAACACCATCATTCTTCACGAGGCGGACCGATTCGGCTTGGGTCAGATCTACCAGCTCCGGGGCCGAGTGGGACGGTCGAACCAAACGGCCTATGCCTACCTCCTCCTCTCCGACGCCTCCCGAATGACCCGGGAAGCCGTCAAGCGCCTGAAGGCGCTCATGGATTTTTCCCAGCTCGGGGCCGGGCTCCACCTGGCCCTGCACGACCTCAAGATTCGGGGCGGTGGAAACATCCTCGGCTTTAGCCAGTCCGGGCACATTGCAGCAGTGGGTTACGAGCTGTACGTCCGGCTGATCGAGGAGGCCGTCGCCGAGCTCAAGGGGGAAGCCTGGCGCGAGGAAATCAACCCGGAGATCCACGTGAATCTCTCGGCCTACCTGCCCGAGACCTACGTCCTGGATCCGGACGTTCGGCTCAACCTCTACCGGCGTCTGTCCTCTCTCAAGGAGGGGGAGGAGCTGGAGTCGCTTCGCGCCGAGATCACGGACCGGTTCGGGTCGCCCCCCGAGGAGGTTTCCAACCTGCTGCGCATCATGTCCGTGCGGCTCCTGATGAAACGGCTTCGCGTGACGCGTCTGGACGTCGCACCCAAGACCCTGGTCCTGACCTTTGCTCAGGACACGGATGTGGACCGGGCGGACCTCGTGGGGAGGGTGGAGCGCCGGCCGGGCAAGTACAGGTTTTCCTCGGAGAGCCGCCTGAAGGTGCGCACGGAGGATCCCGGGGCCCTGGCCTCTCTGGAGGAGATCCACTCCCTGCTTCAGGGCCTGGATTCAAGGGTTCCCGAATGACCGTTCGGGAGCCTTTTCCCCCGGGAACCCACCCCAAAGCCTCCTTGATTTCAATGGGTTGAAGCCAATGTGAGCCGGCAGATTGTGCTTGCATTTTCCATGGCAGTTGCTAATGTGTAGGACTTGGTTGTTTTCAGGCGAAGGAAGTGGATGACGCCATCGCTTGCTGAGAGCCCGCTGCTTTGCCGGCGGGAGGGGTCCTGTGATGTCGACGTGGTCGGTCCCTGCCTTGGTGCACCGGATGGTCTGGTGCTCCCTGTTTCTCCCGCTCCTTTCCGGTGCCGCCTGTGACCTGCTGAGCCCCGCCGGGGAGCAGGTCGCCATTCGCGTGGGCGAGCGGAAGATCAGCGTGGACCGGGTCCGCAGGGACATCGAACGAATCTGCACCGAGATGGAGCTGAGCGCCGAAGAGATCCGGCCGGTGCTCGGGCCGATCGTGGATCGCGTGGTGGAACGCTACGTGATCCTGGCCTACGGCGCGGAGCGGGGAATCACGGTGAGCGAGCCGGAACTGGAGGCCTTGGTCCAGGACATCAAGAGCGACTACCCCTCCGAGGAGATCTTCAGAAGCATGCTGCTCCAGCGCTACGTGGACTTTGACGCATGGGAAAAGCAATTGGAGGAACAGCTCCTCCTTCAGAAGATTATCGAAACAGCCATGAACGAGATCCAACCGGCCACCTTTCAAGAGATCCAGGAGGAATACGAGCGACATCGCGAGGCCTTCCGGCATCCGGCCATGGTCCGATTTCGCCAGATGGTGGCCCAGGACCGAGAGACCGCCGAGGGAATCGTCGCCCTGGCCGAGCGGGAAGGCAGCCTGGCGTCCCTGGTCCGGCAGGCGGGCGAGCGGTTCGAAAAGGCCGTGGGAATGGCGGACCGGTGGGTGACCGAGGCCGAACTCGAGGCCTCCCTGGCCGAGGCCGTTTTCTCCCTGCCCGTGGGGCTTTCCGACGAGCCCGTGAAGACCCCTTACGGGTATCACGTCGTCGAGGTGACGGGCCGGAGGCCGCCGGGTTTGATGCGTCTGCCCGAGGTGATGGAGCAAATCGAAGAACGGCTTCTGAAGGAAAAGCAGGAGGCCTTCTATCGCAGCTGGATCGAAAGCCTGAAAACCCGGTTCCCCGTGACGGTGAATCGGGACGTCCTGAACCGGCTGTGGGTATCCCCTGCGAACGGCAGCGGGTGAGGAAATGTCCTGAATGTCCTACTTGACAGCGTCATCGAAAATGAGAGAGACACGATTGATTTCTCGTGCTCAGCGAAGCGGCACTCGTACTCGATCTTTTGCGCCGCCGCGTGATCAGGTTTCGAGTACGAGCACGAGCACCGTCCCTTCGGGGCTGCGTACGAGTACGATGTCCCCTGCCGACTGTGGGCACCCGATGCGAGCGGCAGCGGGTGAGGGGGATGATCGAGGACGCGTACGATGATTCTTACCGGCTGGAGATTGAATCCATGATCCGCAACCGACGTTTGTGCCTGATCGCCCTCTGGCTCGCCGTGGTGACGACCGGTGTTTGTGCCTCCAACGCGGCCGCCCAGACCACCAACCGGGTCGTCGCCGTGGTCAACGACGATGTGATCACGCTTCACGAGCTTCACAAGACCATGAAGGAGATGACCGGGATCGACCCGTCCGTGCTCATGGGACGCAATCAGCAACAGTATGACGAGACCCGAAAGCAGGTGCTCGAGCGGCTGATCGAGACGCGGATCGCCCTGGACAAGATCCGGGAGATCGGCATCGAGGTCAAGGAAAGGGACGTGGACGAGACCATTGAGCGAATCCGGCAGGACAACCACTGGAGCCGGAACGAGCTCGAGGCCATGCTTCAGGAAAAGGGGCTCACCTGGGAGGAGTACCGCAGAAAGGTCCGGGAGGACCTCCAGCGGCGCAAGCTGGTCGACTTCGAGGTCAAGTCCCGCATCATCATTCGGGATGAGGAGATCGAGGCCTACTACGAGGAGCACCAGGAAGACTTCCAGCGCAAGCCCGGGGTGGAGCTTGCCACGATCTTCCTGATCCGCAAGGACCTCGACGACCCCAAGGAGCAGGACGAGCTCCAAAAGAAGAGCGCCGCGCTTCTGGAGGAACTCCGGAGCGGAGCGGACTTCGGGGACCTGGCCCGGGAGCATTCCGACGGCCCGGGCGCCCGGGAAGGCGGCTACCTGGGCAGGTTCGATCCGAACCAGCTGGAACCCGAGATCCGAAAAGCCATCGAGGACACTCCCGAGGGCGGGGTGAGCGCTCCCATCATCAAGCCCAACGGGATTCAGATCATCCAGGTCCTGGACAAGGGAGGGACCGGCGCCACGCCGCTCAGCAAGGTCCGGGACGCCATCTACCGGATCCTCCTGCGAAAAGAAATCGACCGGCGGTATGGAGAGTGGATTCGGGAGCTCAAGGAAAAGGCCTACACCAAGGTCCTGTTCGACTGAAAGAACGCCTTCCTCCCGGAAACCGTTTCCCCGTCGGGTCGGCGTCATCCCCTGTTTCAGGAAGCGTCGATGACTCGGTCATGGCTCCCGGGAGTACCGGCGGCCTTCGGACCCATCAATGGAAAGCCAAAGCACCTCCATGGCGGATTCAAGACGAAAACCCAGACCGGCCAGGAAAAAGGGCGAGGCCGAAGAGCCCTCTCGGCCGGGCCCGGGCGCACTCCTGCGTGAGGAACGTCGAAACCGGAGCCTCGACCTGAAGCAGGTCGCAGAGCTGACACGGCTCCGGGAGCACCTCATCGAGGCCATCGAACGGGAGGCCTGGGACGAGCTCCCCCAGCCGGTGTTCGTGCGGGGGTTCATCCGATCCTACGCCCGGGCCCTGGGCCTGGACGACCGGCGGGTGCTCGACCTTTACGACCAGACCGGCACGGCCGAACCGTCCGAGCCCAAACCCTTGATGGAGCCGGAGCCTTCCGGGCGGGGCCGACGCATTCTCCTCCTCCTTCTCCTGGGCATCCTCGCCGGAGCACTGCTGTACTTGTGGCAGGGCGGCCCTGCACCCGAATGGCCTTCCGTCACGGACGAGCCCGCCGGTGAAACCATCGAGGCGGTCCCCTCGGCGCCGCCTCCCGAAAAGCACCTGGTGCTACCCGCGCCACCCCCGTCCTCTTCGAAGACGGCTGAAACGGCCACCGAGGAAGACGCGCCGGACACGCCCGTGACGCCGGACCGGTCTCCCGCCGTGGAGCGAATGCCCCGGCCCGAGCCCCTCGAAGCCCCCTCGGAGCCTCCGGCCGACCAGGAGGCTCCGGCCGAGTCGGAGACCCCGGCCGAGCCGGAGGCTCTGCAGGAGCCCCGGCCGCGCGAGACACCTCCGGCCGCCGTGGATGAGCAGGCCC
>CAYYVD010000373.1:0-4560 GCA_964475045.1 uncultured Desulfobacterales bacterium
GAACCGCCGACTAAGTGGTTAAAAGCCACTTATTTTCAAAATACCCCGCTTTATAATTATCTGCCTGTTATACAAAGTAAATTCTGTTTCTCTCCTTACCTGATATTACCTTGACTTTCAATTTGCGTGTTGGGTATAGTGTTGGGTATGAGAATGCGCGGCGCTAACCCGCGAGCACGGCGGCTGGGCCAGGCCGTAGGCCTGAGCCCAGACGGCGCGCGCAGTCGGGTTGAGTTGCCTGGTTCCGGCGCTAGCGGCGCCGGGACCAGGCAACTCAACGAAGTTAGCGCCGCGCATTCCCGGCGACGCAGTCGCCGGGAACAAGTGGTTATCATTTCTGGAGGGAAAATGCCGGCTCAAGAGCGCCACAAGACCGATTACGCAGGAGTGTACTTCATCTGGGGAACCCATAGGACCACCGGGAAGCCGGAGAAGATCTACTACGTGACCTACCGAAAGAACGGCCGGCTGATCGACGAGAAATTCGGCCGTACCAGTGAAGACGCTACTCCCGCAAGGGCATCCACTCGGCGAGCCCTTCGAATGGCGGGCAAGGAACCGACGAACGCAGAAAAGCGGGAAGCCGAGTTGGCCGCCAAAGAGGCAGAGGCCGGGCGATACACCATCGCCAAATTGTGGGACCTCTACTGTGCCTCCTCCCAGGGAAACAAGGGCCTGAAAAACGAACAGAGCAAGTTCGACCTCTACCTGAGAGACGACATCGGAAAAAAGGAACCCACCGAGTTGGCCCCTCTGGATGTGGACCGACTCCGCATCAAGCTGCAGAAGCAAGGGAAGCTCACCACCGCCGCGAGGATCCTGGAGCTGCTCAGGCGCACCATCAACTTCGGGGTCAAACGCGGTCTCATTCCACCGCCCGTTTTCAAGATCGAAATCCCCAAGTTGAACAATCAGACCACCGAGGACCTGACCCAGGCCCAGTTGAAAAAGCTCTTGAAGGTCCTGGATTCCGACAAGGACCAAGTGGCGGCGAATGTGATGCGCCTTGCACTCTACACCGGGATGAGGCGGTCGGAGATCTTCAAGCTCCAGTGGGAGGACATCGATTTCGAACGAGGCTTCATCACGTTGCAGGACCCCAAAGGCGGCCGCAATCAGGCCATTCCTTTGAATGCCTCGGCCAGAGGCCTTTTTGAGAGGATCGAGCGCAGAAAGGAAAGCCCTTTCGTCTTTCCGGGGCGATTGAAGGAGGCCCATCTGACGGATTGCCGGGAGAGCTTCAAGCGGATTGCCAAGGCTGCAGAGCTCCCGGACGGCTTCCGGCCACTGCATGGGTTGCGCCACGTGTACGCCTCCATGCTGGCGTCAAGCGGAAAGGTCGACCTGTTCACTCTCCAGAAACTGCTCACACACAAAAGCCCTATGATGACTCAGCGCTATGCCCACCTGCGAGACGATGCCCTCAAGAGGGGCGCGGATCTGGCAGGGGAACTCATTGCAGCCGCCGCCAAAGAGAATGCGCGGCGCTAACCCGCGAGCACGGCGGCTGGGCCAGGCCGTAGGCCTGAGCCCAGACGGCGCGCGCAGTCGGGTTGAGTTGCCTGGTTCCGGCGCTAGCGGCGCCGGGACCAGGCAACTCAACGAAGTTAGCGCCGCGCATTCCCGGCGACGCAGTCGCCGGGAACAAGCGCATAAAAAGGAAACGGCGAGGTTGACCGTGTCTGTGAACCGCCTCGGCGCGCGCCATCCAGAGCGCATGGGTTCGATCTCCGGTTCCATCTGCCTTGTCCTGCTCCATTCGACTCTTCAGAGCGGAACGCGCCGGCACCCGTGAAAAAACCGATAGCCCCTATCCCGGATCTCTTCGACCGATTCTCCTGTTGAGCTGGGCTTTTTTATCCATCTGATTTGAAATACGGGGAAAATGGTTCACCGGGACCATTTGCTCGCCCCCTGAAAAAAATCGCAACTCAGCAAAAAAACCTCTTCCGTTTGACCATATATGACAAACCGAGGTGCGATCATGGTGCCGATCCCTGGCTCAAGCCGTTGGGGATATGACAAAGTCCCGGTCGTTCCACGGAGATCACATCATTCTTTTTGCGCCCGGTTTTCCGGGAGAAAGGAGACGTCATCATGCCCGCAAACGTAGGAGAGATGTTCTATCACGGTGAGGTGCCCTGGCACGGACAGGGCCATAAACTGAAGGACCCGGCGACCATGGAAGAGGCCATTCACTTCGGAGGACTGGACTGGGAGGTGGAGACACGGCCGCTCATGACAAACGAGAGTCCCCCGTCGATTGCGCCCATGCGGGTGGCAATCGTTCGCAAGGACAAGAAGCCGGGAGACCGAAGAAGGGTGCTAGGGGTTACCCACCCGGGATTTACGCCCCTGCAGAACCGGCAGGGCATCAAGGTTTTCGATTCCATCTTCGGAAAGGGGAAAGGCGTCTACCACACGGGCGGGTACCTCGGGAAGGGAGAGGTCGTTTGGGTCCTGGCTCGTTTGCCGAAAACCCTGGAGGTCGCCAAAGACGACACGGTCAACACCTATGCCCTCTTCACCAACAGCCACAATGGCTCCATCGCAATCGATATCCGGCTCACCACGGTCCGCGTCGTCTGTCAGAACACCCTCTCCCTGGCGCTGAAAAAGAAGGCCAGGACGGTCTTCAAGCACTCCCATCAGGGGAACTACTCCGACCTGAAGACCCAGATGGAGGGGTTCTTCGAGGATACCCTCAAGGCCGCAGCCCATGTGGGTGAGATGTTCAAAGGCATGTTCCAGAGGCACTTCGATGATGATCAAGTCAAGGCATATGTCGAAGCCCTTTTTCCGCGGCCTCAACGAAAGCCGGGGGCTACTCGACACCCCAGGGCTGAAGCCTTATACGCTGCGAGAGTACAGAAAGTGCAATCGATCCGATCATCCGTATTGGATCTGGCATACCAGGGTCGGGGTTCAGAGATCGAGGGCGTTCAAGGAAGCCTCTGGGGCGCATTCAACGCGGTGCTGGAGTATGAGGACCACCGCGCAGAAACCACGTCGGATCGCCTGGCCTATGCCATGTTCGGTAGGGGGGCTGCGATCAAGAGAAGGGCGTTTGATCTGGCACTCCAGGAGATAGAGCAGGAATAAGCGACCATGGACACGAGAACAGGAGGCCGGGCGAGCACCCGGCCCCATCAGGAGACGTATATGGAAACGGAAAGCCGATGGTCCCAGGACCGCTACACCACGTGCTTCAAGTTCGCGGCCCGTGCCCATGAAGGGCAGAAGGAGCCCGGATCGGGTCTCCCCTACATCGTCCACATCACGCTGGTGAGTATGGAGATTATGGCGGCCCTGTCCACCGACCCCCATGCGGACGGGGATCTCGCGGTCTCCTGCGCCCTGCTCCACGACACACTGGAGGATACGCGCGTCGTTTATGACGAACTCCTTCACCGGTTCGGGCGCGAGATCGCGGACGGCGTTCTCGCCCTGACCCAGAACGAGCAGGTGGGGAGGAATGCGCCGGACAAACTGGAGGCGAGAAACCTGAGACTCGCGGACAGCCTCCTGCGGATCAAGGAGCAGCCCCGCGAGGTCTGGATGGTCAAGATGGCGGACCGCATTGTCAACCTGCAACCTCCTCCGCCCGCGTGGGCCACCGAAAAGATTCGGAACTACCGAAGACAGGCGATGCAGATTCATGAACAGCTCCACCCGGCCAACTCGTTCCTGGCGTCCCGGCTGGAGACCAAGATCACGGCCTATGAGGATTTCTGCTAAGAAGGAATCTTACTCCCTTCGTCGAGCCCACACGAAACGCCGTGCTCCCGGGAGCCGGACGGAAGGGAAGAACAAGACAAGGAAGCATATCCGGAAGATTCGATCAGATTGCCCTTGTATTCGGGTTGTGCATGTGGCAACGTATGTACGCTTCGGAAAAACCCCATAAATACAGTCTTTGGCTTTGTTTCCATGGCTGAAGAAACCGCACGAGATGCTGGAAGCCCGTCATGACGTGTCCGCTTGAAGCTCTCCAACCGCGTGCCGCGATCCGAGGCATTCTGCCGGACTGCGCGGTCACCGTCGTCTCTGTCCAGTGGTTTGGATCGGAGGCCGTTGAGCTCACCTACAAGGACCCGGCCGGCAGAGTCTCCAACATCCTGCTTTACCGCCACGACGAGCCGCGCCTTGAGCTGGTCGAAGAGGGCCGACCCTGGAGCTTTGACGGGGACGGAGAGCTCTTCCGGCTGGTTTCGGAGGCATACCGCATTCGGCTGGCCCACCTGTTCGACCCCGTGCTCGCGGTCCACACGTCACTGGTGGACCCGCTTCCTCATCAGATCACCGCGGTTTACGAGGCCATGCTCCCCCGGCAACCGCTGCGCTTTCTGCTCGCCGACGATCCGGGCGCGGGCAAGACCATCATGGCCGGCCTCTTCATTCGGGAGCTGATCGCCAGAGGTGATCTTCAGCGCTGCCTGGTGGTGTGCCCCGGGAGCCTTGCCGAGCAGTGGCAGGATGAACTCTACCGGCGTTTCCATCTCCCCTTCAGACCTCGTTAAGGCCAGGGCCGTTGAAGAGCATGGTCAACTGTATTTTCAG
>CAYYVD010000374.1:0-1293 GCA_964475045.1 uncultured Desulfobacterales bacterium
GGTGGTCCGGCTCGCTCCGGCCGTGCGGCCTTTGGCGGCCGCAGAGACCAGCCACATGACGCAGCCCCACTTGCCTTCCTTGAACTCCATGGCTTGCTCCGGTATCCGGTCCGCCCAGAGCAGGGCGACCGGGGCGTGCTTCAGCTTCAGGGCCTCGGCGATCTTGCTCTCCATGATCTTGCCTCCTCCTTTTGGTCCTTTCGCAATCCGGAGCCCTTTCTCCAGGCCGGCGCCCCGGAAGCGGAGGGTTGTTCCACAGCCGGGCTTCTGTTTCGCAACGATTCTCCGGACCATCCCTGAATCCAACCATACCTCATGATTCGGGCCTGAGACAACCATCCCCTGCGTGGGGATGGTAGAGGTGGATTGGAATGCCTTGCCACTGAAGGTGAACATGACATTCGGCATTTCCCGGGCGGGATTGCAACAAATCGGCCTTCCGTTCGTCCAGGGAAAGGCGGATATCGTGTGTCCGGGCCCATGACCCTCTGGTCGAAAAGACAACGGCATTGACATGTGCAGGTCATTCATGGTCTATTTCGGCCTGCACTCTCCTTTCATCTCATTTCGGAGCGTTCCTATGAGTGCATCGATCCCTGCCGCTGTGCACCGCTGTGCGATTCTGATCCTGCTTTCGGCCTGGTCGCCCCTTCTTTTTCATGGGGTTCCCCTTCCAGCATGTGCGGCACCGTCGTCCCCGGGATCCGATTACCACACCGACAGACAGCAGACGGAAAAGGCCTGGCTGGAGCTCCAGTCGGCCCATGAGGAGCGCTGGGACGCCCTTCAGCGAGAGGTGGCCCGGAAATGGCAGCACGTGGTGGTCTCCAGCCGGCGGGAGTGGGTGGACTACGATTCCGACCTCACCACCCGGAGCCGGGTGGACTTCAAGGGCGGGCGCATCGAGATCGAGGCCCTGGTCACGGAGGGAACGGGCCAGCCCGCGTCCCTTGCGTGGGGACGGATCCTCCGGCAGGCCAGGCAGGTGCTCACACGCGAACTCGAGCCGGGCGTGACCATCCTTCACGACCAGGTGAGGGATCGAGAGGGCAACCCCGTGACCGGGGAGCGCCTGGAGGCGTTCCTCAAGAATGAGGTGAAGCCTTCCCTTCGGCCCGAGACGGCCCCTTATACGGCCCGGGACGGTAAGACGCGCACGCGCTATGCCGTGCGCATCGACCTCGTCCCCGAGCACCTCCGGATCCGGGCCGACCGGTATGTGCCCCTGGTGCGGCAGGCGGCCGAGCGTTTCGACCTGGATCCCCGCCTCATTCTCGCCGTGATGCACACCGA
>CAYYVD010000374.1:1303-4551 GCA_964475045.1 uncultured Desulfobacterales bacterium
CTACTTCAATCCATTGGCCGTCTCCAAAGCCGGCGCCATCGGGCTCATGCAGGTCATCCCCCGCTACGCGGGCCGCGAGGCCTACCGCCATCTCTACGGCCGGGACTGGACCATACGATCCGAGTACCTGTACGCCCCGGGCGTCAACATCGAGCTCGGATCGGCCTACCTCCACCTTCTTCTCAACAGGCACTTCGCGGACGTTCAGGATCCGGAAAAGCGCCTCTACCTGGCCATCTGCGGGTACAACTGGGGGCCGAGCGCAGTGCGCAAGAAGGTCCTGAACCGATACGACGTCGCCGCCATGAGCGCCAAGGATCTCTATGCCCTTCTTCGAACCGAGGCCCCCAAGGAGACGCAGGACTACCTGAAGCGGGTCACCGAGCGCATGCCCGTGTACGACCCCTATGCAGCGACGTGAGAGCGGCATGACACGGGAAAAAACCCCTCTCTGGACAACGCCGCGCGACAAGGCGACCCATGCCCGATGACACCCGAACATCGAATGACCTCCTGAGACCGGGCGCCTCTTTCGGCCCCCACTACCGCATCGTGCGTTTCCTGGGCCGGGGCGGTATGGGCGAGGTGGTGGAGGCCGAGCACCGGATCCTCAAGCGCTCATATGCCATCAAGCTGATCCCTCCCACGCTGGCCTCCCGCCCCGGGTTCATGGAGCGCTTCGAGCGGGAGGCCCAGGTTATGGCCCACCTGGAGCACACCAACATCGTCCGGGTGGACGAGTTCGGTGAGACCGAAGGCCGCCACTGGATGCGCATGGAGCGGGTCTCCGGCGTGATCCACGAAGGAGCGCCCCGCATCAGCCTGGCGGACCTGGCCCTCGCCGGAAAAGGCCGCGTGGACCAAGACGTTCTGGCCCGCATCCTGGCCCAGGTGCTCGAGGGGCTGGCCTATGCACACGAACGAGGCGCCGTGCACCGGGACCTCAAGCCCGCCAACATCCTCCTCGAAGGAGATTCTCCCGAAACGGTGCAGGCCAAGATCGCGGACTTCGGCCTGGTTCGCCTGGCCGGAGAGGAGTGGGTGCTGAGCCGGGCCCAGGAGTCCGTGTCCGTCTCCATGAGCCTGGGGCAGGAGAGGACCGCCCGGGAGTCGGGCGCCGCGACGTCCTCGCGCGCCCTTCTCGGCACCTACGCCTTCATGTCGCCCGAGCAGAAGCGCGGGCAGGAGGCGGACCCCCGAAGCGACCTCTACGCCGTGGGGCTCATGGCCTTTCGCTTGCTCACCGCGCAGGAGGAGCTGGGGTTCAAGCTGCCGAGCGAGCTCGATCCCCGGCTGGTGAAGGTCTGGGACGAGGTGGCCCGCTCCGCGCTGGAGCCGGTGAAGGAGCAGCGGATCAGATCCGCGAACGAACTCCTCGCACTGGTCCGCAAGGCCGAGCAGGAGATCAAAGAGCAGCAGGAGCGCCGCAGGAAAGAAGAGGCCCACAGGAGGCAGGAGGCCCGCATGGCGGCCGCCTTGGAAAAGGCAAGAGCCGCCTTCGGCGAGAAGCGCTGGGCCGATGCGTCACAAACCTGCCGGGAGGTCCTGCAGGAGGCTTCGGGCCACACCGAGGCGCAACAGCTCCTCGACGAATCCGGGGCCAAACAGGCGAAGCTAGAGGCCCTGTTGGCCGGGGCGGACCGGGCCGAAGGCAAGGGTCACTGGGCCGAGGCGCTTCGGGCGCTGGAGGAGGCCTTGCCGCTCTCACCCGAAGAGGATGCGATTCGGAAGCGACAGGCGCGGCTCGAGAAAGCCATTGAAAAGCAGAGGCAGGAACAACAACAAAGGCTGGAGCAAGAGAAGAAACGCAAGGAGGCCGAAGCCGAAAAGAGAAGGGCCCAGGCGGAGCGCAAACGCCGGGAGCAGGAAGAAGCGGAAGCCCGAAAAAAGCTTGAGGATGGAACCAGCAAGGAGAAAGAGCAGGGGGAACGGAAAAAACGAAAGAGCGATCCCAAGGAGAGGTTGGAAAAGGAACGGCGGCAGAAAAAGCGAAAGCTCGCGATGATCGCAACCGGCCTTGCGCTCGCTTTGCTGCTGGCCTTTGTCCTTGGGATCCCGCAGTACCGTGCCTATCGAGTGCGCGAGGCCAACCATGCGGCCCAGGCGACACTGAGAAACGCCGCCACTGCCCAGGAGGCCTTCTACGTGGACAACAGCACGTACAGCGCTGACTTGGATGCCCTGTTGGGTTCCACTTATGGGCTCTGGCTGCCGGAAGGCGTGGACATGGAGATCAAGGCGGCCGGCGATCGAAACTACCTGTTGGAAGCGCGGCACAGCGAGGGGGATGCCGTGTTCCACCTGGAGGGACCGGGAGGGACCATCGAGCGAGGAGAGGTTTGGCTTCTCCCAGCTTGGGCGGAGGCTCTGCAACGGCCAGAGGCACGCGGGCCCGAGACCCCTGAATCCATGGTTGAAGAGCGTGAGGAGACCACGGTTGAGCCGAAACCGGCCAAGGGCAGGCTCTATGTGGATGCAACCCCTCAAGACGCCCTCGTTCGGATCATGAACATCGAGCCGAAGTTTCACCAGGGGATCGAGCTGGAGGCCGGCCGGTACCTGGTGGAGGTGTCACAAAACGGGTTCGAGACGTGGGAGAACTGGATACCGCTGCGAGCAGGCGAGGAGAAGCGGGTGGAGGTTGCGCTGCCGGAAGCACGGAAGGAGTCTCCCCCTGGCTTCACGAACAGCCTGGGCATGGAGTTCGTGTGGGTGCCCGGCGGCTGCTTTCGGATGGGGTTGAATAAGGGGGACGGCGATGAAAAACCGGTCCACGAGGTGTGCGTGGACGGGTTTTGGATGGGGGTGCACGAGGTGACCCAGAGACAGTGGCAGGCGGTGATGGGGGAAAACCCCTCGCGCTTTTCTAGCTGCGGTGGAAACTGCCCTGTGGAGCGAGTGAGCTGGAACGATGTGCAGGCGTTCATTCAGAAGCTGAACGCCAAGGAAGGGACGAGCAAGTATCGTCTGCCGACCGAGGCGGAGTGGGAGTATGCGTGCCGGAGCGGCGGCAAGGACGAGACCTACTGCGGCGGGAACGATGTGGACCGTGTGGCCTGGTACGTTGGGAACAGCGGGGGCCGGACGCACGAGGTGGGGACCCGAGCTCCCAATGGCCTGGGCATCTATGACATGAGCGGGAACGTGTGGGAGTGGTGCCAGGACATATATGCGAGTGATGCGTACAGCCAGCATGCCCGTGAGAACCCCATATATGCGGGGAGCGGCCGGGCCCGTGTGATCCGCGG
>CAYYVD010000375.1:0-4542 GCA_964475045.1 uncultured Desulfobacterales bacterium
CCCATGGCCTGGTCGGCCACGCGGATGTCCCGGACCAGGCGTTTGAGTTCGTATGCCTCCAGGCTGATCTTGTGGTCCGGCCCCGTCATCTTCCTGTCCAGGGTGATGTGCTTTTCGATGATCGAGGCGCCCATGGAGGCGGCCACCAGGGGGATGGTGATGCCGATGTCGTGTCCAGAGTAGCCCACGGGTACGCCGAATGCCTCGAGCCGGTTGATCATCTGAAGATTCACTTCTCTCGGCCAGACCGGGTAGACGCTTCGGCAGTGCAGCAGGGCGAAGGGGACCGTTGTCTGCTCGAGCAGGGCGACGGCCGCCTCGATCTCATTCCAGTAGGACATACCGGTGGAGACGATGACGGGTTTTCCCTTGGAGGCCACGTGTTCGAGCAGCTCCGGGTTGTTGAGGTCGGCCGAGGCGATCTTGAACGCTTGGACGCCCAGGCCGTCCAGGAAGTCCGCGCTCACGGGATCGAACGGGGTGCAGAGGAAGGCGAGGCCCCTGCGCTCGGCATGGTCCTTGAGATGGGCCAGATCGTCTTGGGCAAGCTCCACCTTCTGGAGGATGGGGATCATGTACTGGAAGTTCTGCTCGTAACGTTCCGTGTTCTCCAGCACGTCCCGGGAGTAGAGGCTGGGGAGGTGCCGCTTCTGAAACTTCACGGCATCGGCCTTGGCATCAGCGGCCACGTCGATGAGCTGTTCCGCGATGTGGGGATCGCCGTTGTGGTTGATCCCGATCTCGGCGATCACATAGGTGGGTTGATCCCGGCCGATTTGGCGCTCTCCAATGCGAATCACAGGAAGCTTGCCGCGGGTTGGTTCATTGGAGGTCATGAGATGCAAGTCCTATCGCTTTTCCAATCTCCCGGAAGCGCTCCCGAGCTCGGGGCGCGCCATGAGATGTTTTCGCTTTACGGGATCTGCCTGAGAAAGCCGCTCCCGCCAGTAGTCGAGCAGGTCTGCGAGTGTTTGCTGAAAAGGGATGCTCGGGACCCATCCGGTGCGCTCGTGGAATCTGCCGATGTCGCCCACGAGCACCGGGATGTCCGAAGGTCTCATCCGTTCGGGATCCTGCTCGATGCGAATGATGAGCCGGCTCATCCCGAGGAGGGTCTTGAGGAGGTGTTTGATGCTGCGCCCCTTGCCCGAGCCGATGTTGTACACCTCGCCCGGCTCGCATTCGTTCAAGGCCATGTCATAGGCCTTGACCACATCCCGAATGTCCGTGAAGTCGCGTTGTGCGTCCAGGTTGCCGACATGCATGACAGGTTCCCGAAGCCCCATCTCGATCTCGACGATCTGCCTTGCAAAGTTGGACGCGACGAACACGTCGCTCTGTCGAGGGCCCGTGTGGTTGAAGGAGCGGGTCCGGACGATGTGGAGTCCGTAGCTCCGGTGGTACTGGTAGGCCAGGGTGTCCTGGGTCACCTTGCTGACGGCGTACGGGCTCAAGGGACGCAAGGGGTTGGTCTCCCGGACGGGAAGCTCGTGCTCGTGAACCAGCCCGTACTCCTCGGAGCTGCCCGACACGTGGATGCGGAGATCTTCGTTCGCGGTGTGACGAACGGCCTCGAACAGATTGAGCTGCGCGGTGATGTTGTTGATCAGGGTCTCACGGGGGGCGTTCCAGCTGGACGCCACATTGCTTTGAGAGGCCAGGTGGTGGATCCGCTGCGGCCGGACATCTTGAAGGAGCCTGAGCACGGCATAGGGATCTTTCAGATCGCATTCGTGGAGGAAGAGATCCTTTTCAAAGGGGGCGATGTGTTCCCGGTTGCTGCGCCAGCGGATCGTGCCGTGGACCTCCATGGACGGGTCCTCGAGGAGGTACTCTGCGAGGTGGCTGCCGGCCAGGCCCGTGGTACCCGTGATCAAGACGCGCATGGTGCCCTCCTAGAAGTCGGTCAGGGTCTTGACGTTGGCGTTCGGTCCCAGGATGTCACGAACCCGGTCCTGAATCTCCTGCTGCTTGGCAAAGGAGGTGATCACCACGGCGTCCGCTTCCATGGCACCCAGGTTCTCGGGGGCCTCGACGGCGAACCCGTTGAACCGGGTTCCCTGTTTCTGGGGATTGCTGTCCACGATGCCCTTGACCTGGAGGCCGCTCTCCCGGACTGCGGCGTACACGATCTCCGCGGTCTCGGCCGCGCCGAACAAGGCCACGGAGCGGATGCCTTCCCCGTGGATGCCTTTGAGGCGTTGCGCCAGCTCCCGTTTGGCGTTTCCGTAAAGGCGTACGATCTCGGCGGAGTAGCCCAGGAGGAGGGTGAGCAGCTCTTTCTCACCGGTGGGGGTCAGGTGATAGCGCCGGGTCCGGTTGGTCTGGCCCGTGATGCGAATGAGCTCGGCGGTGCGAAACTCCCGAATGTAGTTGTTCACCATGGAGCTGCTCAGATTGGTCTTTGCGGCGATCTTGTGCTGGCTGATTCTGTCGTGGTCATGGATGGCCATGAGCACGGACAGGCGGCGAAACGCCTTGGTGGGGCTCAGAAAGCGGTTTTGAAACGGCTCGATCACCGGGCGGATCTCCTTGGGTGAAGGTACGTTCGTTCAGTGACTGGATGGTAATGCAAGTTTCATGCAAGAAGCTTCCTGTATGTGAATGACATTTGATATCAAGGGATTATGGGTGGCAGGCTGCACAATGGTCTTTGTGCGAGCAGGCACGGGGTCAAAAACCCGGCAGGGTTTTCCTGTCAGCGGTTGAGACTGCCGGAACAATGTCCATCCAGTGAATGGACAAAAGTGCAGAGCCGATCATGTCAGACGATTGGCGTGGTTGTCAAGACGTGGGTCGGTTGCTCGATGGGGGCGCTACGGGTCCGGGATCCGCACAGCCCGACGGACTGGACCGTCGGCTGCCGAAGAACTCGCTGATGAGGCGGGCGGGTTTATTGTTGACATCGGTCCAAATTTACCGTACAAATTTGGAGTCATGTTTCCAAGGCAGATCCACCCCGTTTCCAGAAAGAGCTTTTTCCTGTTCGGCCCTCGGCAGACCGGGAAGAGCACCTATGTGCGGTCCTTGCTGTCTCCCGAGGATCTGTACATCGATCTGTTGCCCCAGCGAAGCTATTTGCATTATGTTCGAAACCCCGGGAGCGTGCGGGAAGAGATCCTGGCTCATCTGGATCGGTCTCCAGGGGGGAAGTGCATCATTGATGAGATTCAGAAGATTCCCGCCCTTCTGGATGAGGTGCACGAGCTGATCGAGTCGCGGGGGATGCGATTCGTTCTCACGGGGTCCAGCGCCAGAAAACTGCGCAGGGGCGCGGCCAATCTTCTGGCGGGAAGAGCCTATACCTATCGTCTCTTCCCCTTGACTTTGAAGGAACTGGGTTCCTGTTTCGATCTGGAAAGGGCCCTCAGGGTGGGGACCCTTCCGGTTTTGTGGGGGGATGATCACGAGGATCCTGTCGAGTTCTTGAGGTCATATACCGAGACCTACCTGAAAGAGGAGGTGGCGGCGGAGGGCCTGGTGCGGGACATCGGTCCATTTGCGCAGTTCCTCGACATGGCTGCGGCCAATGACGGAGAGACCGTCAACTTCAGCAACATGGCCAGGGAGTGCTCGGTGTCCAGCAAGACGGTGCAGCAGTACTACCAGATCCTGGAGGACACCTTCCTGGCCGTGAAGCTGTCGGCCTGGAGGCGCAGCGCTCGAAGGCGCCTGGTTTCCAATCCCCGTTACTACCTTTTTGACCCCGGCGTGACCAATGCCCTTGCCCATACCCTGACAGACCGGATCGGGGGACGTCTTTTGGGCCGGCGCTTCGAGCAGTTCGTCATCGGCCAGCTGACGGCCGCCATTCATTACCAGCGGAAGGACTACACCCTGCACTACTGGCGGACGAATCACGGCGCAGAGGTGGACGTGCTGCTGTGCGCCGGGAACCGTATCGTCTGCGCCCTGGAAATCAAATCCTCCCGGCGGATCGCCCCGGAGTCCCTGGCGGGCCTCAAGAGCTTTCTGCAGGACAACCCCGGGGTTCCGGCTTTCGTTCTCGGGATCCGGCAGAAGAGGAGAAAGCTCGCCGGCGGTGTCACGGTGATGGACTGGCAGGACTTCATTCTGGAGCTTCACGAGTCCAAGGGAATGGATCCACCGTCTTGAATCTTGGGCGGAGGAGGACGGGGCTCGATCACCATGCCGGTCTCCACAGCGGAGTGTGCGCTCATAAGGCTCTTGGGATCTGCGGCCATGGTTCGAGCGAGGGGCTCTTTTTTTCCGAATGGTGAGCCCCATGTTTCTCTCGGCAGGGGCTCATGCCTGGAGCTCCTGAAGGGTCTGGTCGATGGAGCGGGTGATCGCCTCGGCTTGGTCCCGGAGCCCTGGTGCGTTTTCGCACAGGGCTTTCAGAAAGGCCTGTCCGCACGCCCCCGCCCATTGGATGTACGTTCGGACTTCTTCTTCGGTGAACTCCCAACCGGCGAGACGGGAGTACTCGGCGGTCTTCCGCCGGTCGTAGAGGTTGCCCAGGTATCGAGCCACGTGGACCGGCATGACGCCGGGCTTGATGAAGTGGAGGCTGATCATGCG
>CAYYVD010000376.1:0-4513 GCA_964475045.1 uncultured Desulfobacterales bacterium
CAGATGGCCCAGTACTACCACCTGCCCTGCCGGACGGGGGGCATGCTGACCGACGCCCACGTCCCGGACGCCCAGGCCCTGGCCGACGGGACCCTGCTCATGAGCACGGTGATTCGGGACGGGGCCAATGTCATTATCCATGCCTGCGGGCAGATCAGCTCGTTCATGGCCATGAGCTTCGAGAAGTGGCTCATCGACGAGGAGGTCTGCCGCATGATCCGCACCGTGCTCAGCCAGGTCCCGGTGACGCCGGAGACCCTGGACCTGGAGACCAGCAAGTCGGTGGGCGTGGGTGGGCACTATCTCTACCACCCCACCACCTTCGAGCGGCTTCGAAGCCTGACCCAGCCGGAAATCTTCAACCGCCGCTCCCACGGCGAGTGGCGGCGGCGCGGAAGCCGCCGGGCCGATGAAGAGGCGGCCTCGGCCCTCACCGAGCGCCTGGCCCGCTACGAGCCGCCCCGGCTGGACCCCGAGGCGGCGCAGGAGCTGGACGCCTTCGTGACGAAACGCAAAGAAGATCTGAGTCAGAACACGGGGTCAAGGCTTGAATTCTGACTTTCTGGGGCCTTTGGGGGATGGAATGGAACCCGGCTGACAAGAAAGTCAAAATTCAAGACCCCATTTGCGTGGTGTCCCTGGGCTTCTTGACAAAATGATATGTGGGAGTATACTTGTTTTATCTGGAGGCGTGACATGGGACAGGTGACCATCTATCTGTAATTTCGGGGACACCATACGTAATTCAATAATTTCGGGGACACCATACGTAATTCAAGCATGCCCCTTTTGGAAACGACAACCCCTCCCATGAATTACGTATGGTGTCCCCGAAATTCCCCTGCACCCCAATAAGTCAACATTCAAGACCTGACCCCATGGGCAGATGGCTGGACATCCGTCCCCGTTCCGAGCACAATGGGCTTTTGAGAGAAAAAGACAGGCAAAGGAGGACCCAGGGGATGCACGATATCGGTCCGGAAAAGGCGCTTCAGAAGACCCGGGCGGAGCTCGCCGAGACCCGACAGCGGTTCGAAACCGAGAAGAGGATCTCCGAGGGCATCATCGCCAGTCTTCCCGGGTTCTATTTCGTGGTGGACGAAGAGGGACGTTACGTCCGCTGGAACGAGAACGTCGAGACCATGCTGGGATACACCCACGAGGAGATGCTGGGGCGGGACTGCCTGGATCTCGTTCCCGAGGAGGACCAGGAGAAGATCCGGCGGGCGACCGAACAGGGGTTCCGCGAAGGGTTCTTTCAGGTCGAGTACCACAACATTCGAAAGGACGGCGCCAAGATCCCTTACTTTGCCCAGGGGGTCTCCACGGAGGTAGGCGGCCGGCGGTACCTCATCGGTGTGGAGCTCGACCTCACCCGGCTCAAGGAGACCGAGCGGGCGCTCCGCGAGAGCGAGGAGCATCTCCGCTCCCTCATGGAGACCGCGGTCAACTTCGCGGTGTACCGCATCGCCTTTCGGGACGGAGATCCCAGGCGAGCGGAGATCGTCTTCGTGAGTCCGTCCATCCGGGAGATCATGGGCGTCGAGGATCCGGGAAGACTCGACAACTGGTTCGAGAACATCCACGCCGACGACAAGGCGCGCATCGTGGATGCCCACTTCTCGTTGCCGAGAAAGACACGGGTGGACGAGACCATGCGCATCTACAACCCCCCGCTCGAAGAGTGGCGATGGATCCAGTTCATCTCCACGAGCGTGATGGATGAGCGCGGGCGCCTGAAGTACTCCAACGGGATCGTCTTCGACATTACCGAGCGGGTGGAGGCCGCGGAGATGCTGAGGCAGAAGGAGCGGGAGCTGGAGCGAAAGACCCACAAGCTCGCCCAGCTGAACACGGCCCTCCAGGTTCTCGTGGAGCAGCGGGAGCAGGAAATCAGCGACATCGAGAAGGGCGTCCTCAACACCTTCGACCGCCTGATCCACCCCTATCTCCACGACCTCTTTGGAACGCAGCTGACCGACGAGCAGAGGACCACCCTGGAGATCATCGAGTCCAATGTGCGCAAGATTCTCTCCCCTTTGAGCAAACGGCTTTCGCATTGGCAGCACCGGTTGACGCCGACGGAGATCAAGGTCGTGGACCTGATTCGAAACGGGAAGCGGACCAAGGAGATCGCCGAGCTCCTCCACATCTCGGGCAACGCCGTCTCCTTTCACCGAAAGCGCATTCGAAAAAAGCTCGGCCTGACCGGCCAAAAAGTCAATCTTGTCAATTATTTGCAATCTCTGGAGGAGCAGTGATCCCTGATTGTGGTAGTATTCAACTACCGTTTCCCTCCCGATGAATCCCCATTTACACCTGAAGGCTGCTCGGCCATCATACGCTTCGTCCCGATCGAAACCATCCCCGGTCGGCCCGTGTGTCCTCGGACGGGGCATGCCACGGGCCCGGACCAAACAGGAGGGCGAAGCGGTGGAGCCTTCAAGCAGCATTCGAATACGAATCAACGGTGCATGGCATGCCTTTGAGGTGGGGCGGGACATTCCCGCCACCGAGACCCTGAGCCGCCTCCTCCGCGAGAGGCAGGGGCTGACCGGGGTGAAGGTCGCCTGCGACCAGGGGGCCTGCGGGGCCTGCACCGTGCTCTTGGACGGCGTGGCGGTCCTCTCCTGCATGCAGCTGGCCGTGGACGCGGACGGCCGCGACGTGAAGACGGTGGAGGGACTGCCGGAAGACGATCCCGTGGTCGCCGCCTTCGCCGAGCAGGCGGAGCCCGGCTACGGCACGGCGCTTCAGTGCGGGTACTGCACGCCGGGCTTTGTCATGGCCGCCCACGGTCTCCTGAAGGAGAACCCCAGACCCGCCACGGACGAGATCCGCCTGGCGCTCTCGGGAAACCTGTGCCGCTGCGGATGCTACCAGGCCATCGCCCGCGCGGTGGAGCGGGCCGCGGGGACGGCGCAAAAGGAGGTGGACTGATGCCATCGCACTTCAAGCCCAGGAAGCCCCGGAAGTACGTGGGCACCTACCGCGCGAAGATCGAAGGCCGGGCCAAGGCCGGCGGCCGGGCGGAGTACCTGGACGACATCGCGTCGGGGCTCCGGTTCCCGGGACTGCTTCACGCCAAGGTTCTTCGCTCGCCCCACCCCCACGGGATCATTCGAGGCATGAACACGGAGCGGGCCGAGCGCACGCCTGGGGTCCACGCGGTGATCCGCTACGACGACCCCGAGGTGGCTGCGCTCAAGCCCACCACCAACGCCTGGACCAGCTTCAACACCGTAGGTTACGACACCATGTACTACCCCACCTACCGGGACCGGAAGGTCCTGGGCCCCAAGGCCCACTGGGTGGGGGACGAGGTGGGGTGTGTGGTGGCGGCCGAGAGCGAGGAGATCGCCGAGGAGGCCCTTCGAAGCGTGGAGATCGACTGGGAGGTGTTCCCCTTTGTCCTGGACCCCCGCGAGGCCATGAAGCCGGACGCACCGGTGATCCATCCCGAGATCAACCCGAAGGGGAACACCCTTCCGCCCGAGCCCTTTTGCGGTCCCGACGTTTACCGCATTCGCGGGGACGTGGAGCAGGCCTTTCTGGAGGCCGACGAGATCGTGGAGGCGAGCTCGATCTACCACTACGCGGACCACGGATGCCTGGACACGCGGGCCTGCCTCATGGTGTGGAAGGACGACGAGCTGACCTGCTGGACCAACCTGTACCAGGCGGACCAGACCCGCATGTTCATCGCCCAGATGCTGGAGGTCCCCCTTCACAAGGTCCGGGTCATCTGCCCCTACATCGGGGGAAGCTTCGGACGGGGGAACACGGGCGATCAGTGCTACTACATCTTCACGGCCATCGCCGCAAAACGGGCCCGAAGGCCGGTCAAGTTCCGGCACACCCGCTGGGAGGACTTCCACGACACTCGCAACGGCACGGAGTGGTCCGTACGCATGTCGGGAACCAGGGACGGGAAGATCACCGGCTGCTCCTTTTACGGCATCGGGGACTCGGGTGCCTACTCCGAGCACACCATCGCCGCCCTCAAGTACATGTCGGGCTACGAGATCGACGAGTGCCTGCTCGCCCACATCCCCAACATGCGCATGGAGGCCTACGCGGTCTACACCAACAAGATTCCGGGTTCCTGCAAACGGGGCATCGGCAACAACCAGTTCAACATGACCCTCTTCCTGGCGGTGGAGCTCCTGGCGGAAAAGCTGGGCATGGACCCGGTGGAGCTGGCGATTCGAAACTTCGGACACGAGTGGGAGGGCCTCCCCAACCGCAGCGTGGAGGCCGTCCTGCGGGAAGGGGCCGAACGGATCGGGTGGGAGCGCCGGCGGCCCGCGGGCGAGGGGGAGCTCGTGGACGGATGCCGCAAGCGGGGGCTGGGATTTTCTCTCCACGACGGCTGGCACGCGGCCTGGCAGGAGGAGCCCCGGGGCATGATCCAGCTGGGCATCCGGCTCAACCCGGACATGACCGTGATCCTCCAGGCCCCCATGGCCGAGACCGGCTGCGGGTCCAACTCCTGCGTGGTCTGGGCCTGCGC
>CAYYVD010000377.1:0-4499 GCA_964475045.1 uncultured Desulfobacterales bacterium
TGTGTATGAGTGGGGTAGCGATTTCACAACAAGAAGGGGCGAAAAAATGATCCCTAAAGACCGCATTGAGCTTAATCCGGCAGTATGCAATGGAAAGCCTGTGATTAAAGGGACACGTATTCCTGTTTCAGTTATTTTGGAACAAGTAGCAGAAGGTGAATCATGGGATACGATCCTTTCTGGTTATCCTGAATTGAGCAAGCAAGACATCCAAGCTGCACTTATGTATGCTAAATCAGCAATTGATAATGCTGACATAATAATAGCCAATGCCTGATTCATATACCTTGATCAAATGTTTCGTGTTGAAGCAGCCCAAGCTTTGCGAGCCGAAGGACATGATTTCGTGCGCGCTTCGGAAGTCGGGCAGGAACGTTCAGATGACTCGGAAATATTACAGAAATCGATAGCCGAAAATCGTATCCTCGTTACGCTTGACGAGCATTTTGGAAATTGGGTAATACTTCCGCTCAGCAAGCATCCAGGTGTAATACGCCTTAAAATAAATCCTTCAACAGCACAAAATGCTATTGATTTACTTTTACCGTTTATCCGCCTTTATCCTTCGAGGAAATTGGAGAACCACCTTGTGATCCTGTCATCAAAACGAGAAAAGTGGATAAGGACCGCAGATTAACCCTTCTCCCCTTCTGCCATTCTCACCTTCTCACCCTCTGCCCTTCTGCTCTTCTCCCCCTCTCCCCCTCTCACCCTCTGCCCTTCTCACCTTCTTACCCTCTCACCCTCTGCCCTTCTCACCTTCTTTTTGGCTATCTTTCTCACCTTCTATTTTTCTTGTCCTTCTCTCATCCTCTCATCTTCTTGCCCTTTTCTTACCCTCTGCCCCTCTCACCCTCTCACCCTCTGCCCTTCTCACCTTCTTACCCTCTTACCTTCTGCCCTTCTGCCCTTCCCCTCAAACTGTTGTAAATAATTCAGTATGGTGTCCCCCGACTTCCATGGTGTCCCCCGAACTCATGAAACTTAATAACTTAAGGGCGTCCCCACCTCCCCAAAACCTCCTTCCCTAAATGGGTAGACCGGTAACGCTGATTTCTGGCTCTGGGCTTTTGCGGGTTTGTCATTTCGAGAAGGCCTGTGTCCAACAATCGGGACAGCGCCTTCTTAAAATTGCCGGTCCGCGATTTGTATCCCAGCATCCTTAGAAGGTCGGGGGTGCTTTGGGGACTCTGGGCGCATGCAGTTATTATGACTTGCTCAACCTCCGTCATGGGCTCATGGGCCTCATCATGGGCCTCATCATGGGCCTCGACGTGCTCGGCGGATTTTGTGGCGGCGATTTGCTCTAGCAAAAACACCGTGAAGCGTACCCGCATGCCGATTTCTTCCATTTGCAGATCCGGCAGGCCCAACGCTTCGGCCTCACTCAAAATACGGGGGATGCCGCTGCCCCACTGCTCAATCAGGTTCAGATCCCGGAAAACCCGGGCGATGACATGGTTGCGGATCTTGGAGACGCCCCGGCGCATGTCCTCGATGGTCATGCCGGGCAGCAGGATGCCTGGGTTTTCAAGCTCGATGCGGTCATCGAAAAACGCCACCCGGATGGGGGCGCCCCTCTGGGAATAATCGGCGTGCACCAGGGCGTTGATGACCACCTCGCGCAGAATCTCCAAGGGGATGCTCCATACATCCTTGCGCCGTACCTCGGAGAAATCCGCGCCACGCATGGCGTGCTTTTTGAGGAACAGAAGGATGCCATCCACCGCTTGGGGAAGGTGATCGTGGAGATCGATGTGATCGAAAATGCGGGCTCTGTCCCGGCCGATGAACCGGCCGCACTGGACCCAGGCATCGGGAAAATGCAGCGCCCGTTCCTTGCCGCAGAGCAAGACGGCGCCCTTTGTGGGAACCAGCCGGCCCTGGTCTTTTTTCAGCAGCCGCAGGGTCAGCATTTCCTTCTCGTCCAGATCGTGCTTGCCACGAAACATCGATTTGAGCGCAGCCAGGTCCAGATCTCCAACGGTCAAATCCGGCATGGGAAGTTCATCAAAGGCGACGCCCTCCACCGAACGCCGCAGTTCGGCGATCAACTCCCGGTCGGCCCGCCGATTGGTGGACCCCAGGCGCACATAAACGCCGGTTTCCGATCCTTCGGCCTTGACCCAGTGGGGCCGGGTGCCACTCAAAAAGACTTCAACCACCAACAGCGTCTTGTTCTCGACCGTTACCATCTCCACATTCGGAACGAGTCTTGGGCGGATGGCATCGGCAATCAGGCTGCAAAGCCGCTCTTCCTCATCCAGGGGGTGGATGACGCCGACAGGCGAACGGCTTTTGTCGTCCACGCCGATGATGACCTTGCCGCCGGCCGTATTGGCAAAGGCCACCAAGGTTTTCATCAAACCCTTGGGCGACGACAGATCCCGTTTGAAATCCAGCGTTTTTCCTTCGGGTTGCTTCAATAAGGTTTCAGTGTTCATCATGGCTATCCACATGAAAAATCACTTGGCTCTTCACGGCGTTCTCGAAGGTCCCGTAGAACGACTTGATCCGAAAATGCTGCTTGATCCACTCGAAGAACAGCTCCACCTTCCAGCGGTATCGATAGAGTTCGGCCACCGTCGTTGATGGAATGGCGAAGCTGTTCGTCAGAAAGTCGAGATATCCGCGATCCATCACGTAGAACGCGCCGGGTTCCGGCAGGAGAACATCAAGCACCCTGACGTAGCGGATGCCTCCATATCGGCGGACATGCGGTCTGAAGGTATGAAAGGGAGGATAAAGCAAAAAGTTCAAATCGGCGACAGGCACAAATCGAGATTCTTGCATAAAAACGAAAGGGTTATATGGGGAGCCCCTGATTTTCCCCGGACACGACTGATAAACGATAAACTCATGAAATATGAATCACCCTCTGCTCTTCTTACCCTCTGCTTCTCACCTTCCCCCCCTCTCACCCTCTCACCCTCTTACCCTCTTACCCTCTGCCCTTCTGCCCTTTCTCACCTTCTCGTCCTTTTCTCACCCTCTCCCCTTCTTACCTTCTTACCTTCTTATCTTCTCACCCTCCGCCCTTAACGCCCCCAAACTGTAGACAAAGGCGCTGCCCGAAGCCTATCGCCAAGTGGCACATCCTCGGTGCCGTCATACAGGAGAACGCCCAGACGGAAGGCGTCGCCGGCGACGCTGGCCAATCGCTTGAGGCCGCGCAGGTCACCTTGCCGCACGGTCGCTGACGCCTTGATTTCGACACCGATAATCTGCCCGGACCCGTTCTCCAGAACCACGTCGACCTCGGCCTGGTCGTGATCGCGGTAGTAAAGCAGGCGGTACTGCCCCTCTGCCGTGGCGGCATGTTTGAGCACCTCCGCGAACACGAACGTCTCCAGAACAGGGCCGAAGCGGCTTCGCTCACGGGAGACGGCATCCGCGTCGAGATCCAGCAGGGCGGACAAAAGTCCCGAATCGATGAACTGGAGTTTGGGCGTCTTGACGATTCGGCTCAACCGGTTACCCGCCCACACCTCGACGCGGCGGAGCATGAACATTTGCTCGAAGACGCCGATGTAACGTGAAGCCGTCTTGCCGTCCAATCCCACCTGACCGCCAAGCTGGGTGTAGTTGCACATCTGGCCGGCCATCCGCGCCAGCGCACGGGCAAAGCGCGGTAAATGGTCGAGCTTATCCACGCCTGCCACATCATGGACATCCCTTTCGATCAGTGCCGCAATGTATTGCCGTGCCCATGCGACGCACCGTCGAGCCATAGTCCTGGATACCGCCTCCGGAAAACCGCCACGCAAGACCGCCTCAGCCAGATCGCCCCCCAGCAAGGGGGTTGCCGGCTCGGGCAATCGCCCGGCAAAAACACTATCGAGCCAATTGGCTGAGGTGCCATGCAGTTCGCTCTGCGATAATGGTAAAAGAGTCAGGGTTTCCATCCGGCCGGCCAGTGAATCGGCCACCGTCGGCTTGGACATCAGATTGGCCGACCCGGTCAGCAAGAACCGGCCAGGTCGCCTGTCATCGTCCACGCTTTTCTTGATCGCCAGGAGAAGCTGGGGAACCCGCTGGACTTCGTCTATGATGGCAAGATCCAGACCGCGCACCAGCCCCACCGGATCTTCGCGGGCGGCCAGCAGCGTCAGCTCATCGTCAAGGGTGAGATAGCGCCGACCCTGATCCGCCAACTGACGGACCAGGGTGGTCTTGCCCGCCTGGCGGGGACCGGCCAACAATACCACCGGAGTGTCGGCCATGGCTTCGAGGATTCGCGCCCGGATGAGGCGGGGGTATAGGAGAGTCGATTCATTCATCGCCGCCACAATATCGTGTAATCCGGAAAATATCAATCGAAATTACGGAATCAATCATCGTGCAATTCGGATTGTGGCTTCGTGCAATACGGAAAGCCGCATCCTTCACGCATGAGCGTTCAGCTAACCGCTCCTATTTACCTCACGCCAAGACGCAAAGGCGCCCGTAAATGTTTAACTTTACCCCTCTGGCAGATCTGAAGGGATCGGGGTTACTAC
>CAYYVD010000378.1:0-4487 GCA_964475045.1 uncultured Desulfobacterales bacterium
CAGGATGAAACACGATGGTTCGATGGCAGTTCGCCACGACAGATCCCCTCCTTGCATTTCGCCTTCAGCGCCGGCCCCTGCACCTCGACATCACGAAAAAGGGCCGCCGGTTTCATCGCCACCGGTCCGACATGAGCAGTCGGGACGCATCCCTTCCCCGGCTGGCCAGGGCCTCGCGAATCCCGCTCACATCCTCTCTTCTTCGCACCAGCTCGGCCAGGATGCCCGGATCCAGGTCCGAGTCGATGCCTGTCGCCCCGACCAGGCGGTTCTCCTGAAAGATCAGGGCCTGGTAGCTCTCCCCGTCCTCCACGGCCCGGCGCTCGAGGTCAACGCTCCCCTCCCCGTTCTGCTCGCTGGACAGCCCCACGGCAAACGCCCCGTGGGAAAAATAGGAGAAGGTGTTCCGGGGAATGCCGCCGGCATAGACGGCGGGCTCCGGGTCTCCGGCCATGTCCCGGCCTGCGATCCGTCCCTGCTCCACGGCGTCGGTCAGGGTGGGCAGAAGGCGACGCCCCCGGCCGAAGAAGTCCGAGGCCTGGGCCACGTCCCCCGCGGCCCACACGTGCTTCGCGCTCGTCCCCATGCGATCGTCCACGAGGATGCCCTGATCGGTTTCAATCCCCGATCCTTCCAGGAACCGGAGGCGGGGACGGACCCCGGCGGCCACCAGCACCAGATCCGCGAGCATCTCTCCGCCGGAGGACAACCGAAGCCGGGTCCGGTCTTCGAAGGCTTCCGCGGACTCGACGGTGGTCCCGGTCAGGATCTGCACCCCGTTCCGTTCGAAGACCCCCGCGATCCGCTCGGCCACCTCCACACCGAAGGCGCCGGTGAGGATCCTCGGAAGCGCTTCCACGACGGTGACGGCCATGCCCCGCTCGATCAGGGTTTCGGCGGCATGCAGGCCGATCAGACCGCCTCCCACGATCACGGCGCCGCCGCCGGGGCGAGCTGCGTCGCGAAGACGCTCTGCGTCCTCCGCGGTTCTGAGCACGTGAAAGGCATCCTCCCCCAGCCCCGCGACCGCGGGCACGGCCGGAGCCGCTCCGGTGGCAAGCAGCAGCTTTCCGTAGGCGATCGTTTCCCCGGAGGCCAACTGCACCTGCTTGGCCTGCGAATCCAGGGAGACCACCTCGGTGCCGGTCCGGAAGGTCACGTTCGATTGCTCGAGGCTTTCCCGACTCCGCAGAGGCACATCCTCCACCGAAACCCGCCCGGACATCACGTGAGGCAGGACGGTCGGGGAGTAGGAAACCCGATCCTCGCGGCTCAAGAGGAGGATCCGGGCATCCGGATCCACCATCAGAATCGCATCGATGGCCGCCAGCCCCGCATGGCTGGCCCCCACCACCAGGTAATCATTGCTGTTCACGATCTTCCTGCCTCCCTTTCCTCGGCCTTCTCGTTCAGCCAGACGGTCCTCGGCACGGCCTCGCCCCGCCGGGCCCGGCCAGTGGTCTCGATCACCCGCTCGAAGTCCTCGACGGTGATGTCGGCGCCCGCCAGCCCCCCGATGAAGCTCACCGCCGGAACGGCGCGGCCCGCCAGATACAGGGCCGAAAGCATCTCCTGGAAGACCGGACCGGTTCCCCAACCGAAGCTCACCGAGCGATCCACCACGCCCACGGCCTCCACCCCGGCAAGGGCCTCCTGAAAGGCCTCCAGGGGAAACGGGCGAAAGGTCTTGACCTTGACCAGCCCCACCTTCTCCCCGTCGGACCGGGCGCGGTCCACGGCGTCCTTTCCCGCCCCGGTCATGCTGCCGATGGTCACCACGGCCGTGTGCGCATCGTCCATTCGGTAGCGCTCGACCAGGGGTGCGTAGCTTCGGCCGAACCGCTCCGCCCACTCCCGGTGCACCTCGGTGATCACCCGCTTGGCGTTCACCATGCCCCGGCACAGCCCCTGGCGGTACCGCACGAACAGCCCCGGGCCTTCCCCGGTGGCCCCTCCCGTGAGGGGGTCCACCCCCATGGGCCGCTCGGGATCGAGGGCCACGTGCCAGTTCGTGTTCTTCTCCCCCAGGAACCGGTCCACCTCGTCCTGGTCCGGGACCTCCACCCGTTCCACGCCGTAGGACAGGTAGTTGCCGTCGTGGTTCACATTGACCGGAAGCATCACGTCCCGGTTCTCCGCAATGCGATAGGCCATGATCACCGTGTCCAGGACCTCCTGGGCGTTCTCGCAGTACATGTGGATCCACCCGGTCTCACGAACCGTCATGGCGTCCTGCTGGCCTCCCCACACGCACTGGGGCGTGATCCCGTCCCGGGTCACGATGGACATCACAATGGGGAGCCTCAGAGGAGGCGTTCGAAAGTACGGTTCGAACATGAAGGCCAGGCCCTGGCCGCAGGAGGCCGTAAAGGTTCTCGCCCCGGCCAGACACGCCCCCTGGAGCACCGAGAGCACGCTGTGCTCCCCTTCGACATCCATCAGGTCCGCCTCGATGATTCCGTCGGCCACGAACTGGGAGACGTACTCGGCCAGGGACGACTGGGGGGTGATGGGGTAGACGGCCACCATGTCGGGCCTGGACCGGGCCACTCCCCAGGCGGCCGCTTCGTTTCCGTCACAGACAAGGATCTTGGACATGGCTCACTCTTCCCCTTCCGGTATCATGACGATGGCGCGGTGCGGGCATTCCCTGGCGCAGACGCCGCATCCTTTACAGATCTGGAGGTTCGCCTCGAACCACGCGGACCGCTCCTGAATGCACTGGGTCGGGCAGTAGAGCCAGCAGGTCGCGCACTTGGTGCACCGGCTCCGGTCGACCAGGGGACGCTCCGCCCGCCAGTCGCCGGTCCAGAGCACGGACCGGTCCGTGGCGATGGGACAGAGATCGTCGGGAATGCTCGTGCGATCAAAGGGCGTTTTGGCTTGGGGTTTCATAGGACCTCGCTTTTCGGCGTGCGCAAATCGCGCACGAGCGTTTCATCGTAACCGCGCTGCACAGCCTCCGCGTTCTTCTCCAGGGCCGCGTCGCGAAAGGCCACCGATTCCATTCCCCGCGTCAGGGCCTCCAGCGAAACGATCCCGGTAGTCCGCGCAAAGGCTCCCAGCATGATGGTGTTGGTGATGGGGCGGCCGAACATGTCCAGTGCGATCCTGAACCCGTCGCAAAACCCGACGGTGGACACCTCGGGCGGGGCCTCCCGCTGCTCGGGCGTCTTCCGTGTGGCCTGCACCCAGACCCCATCCGGCAGCAGCCCGGAGAAGATGTCCACCGAGTTCGGCAGAGTCGGATCCAGGCAGATCACGCACCGGGGTTGATAGATGTTCGTGGTCTGGCGAATGGGGTGCTCGTCGAACCGAAGGAAGGCGGACACGGGCGCGCCCCGCCGCTCGAAACCAAAGGAGGGAATGGCCTTGACATGCTTGCCTTCCTCCACCAGGGCCTTGGCCAGAATCTTGGACGCGAGCACCGCTCCCTGACCTCCCCTTCCATGAAATCGAATCTCGTACATCAGTCCACGCCCCTGTCCCGAGAACCGTGAAGGAGCGGGTGGGGTGCGTTTCCCGCCTCACCCGCCATGAAATTGGCCTCACGGATCCTCTTCATGGAGTTGATGATGTCCTCCCGGGTCTCCTCCAGGTGGGTCCGCATGACGCGCTCCGCCGCCTCGGGTCGACCGGTGCTCAAGGCCTGGTAGATGCGCATGTGACCTTCCCTGGCACGCCGCGCCACCTCGGGAAAGTGAATGCAGGCCAGGCGGAACTTGAGGGTCCGGTCGCTCAAGCCCTGGGTGATCTGAAACAGGGTCTTGCTTCGGGTCGCCCGGTAGAGGATGTGATGGAACTCGGTGTCCAGGTGGATCATGCGCCCGGTGGATCCGCTCCTCAGGATCTCGTCGGTCTGGTCCAGATTGGCCTTCAGGAGCTCGAGCTCCCCGGGCAGGATCTTCTCGGACGCGCGGCGCACCACGATGTCCTCGATCTCCTGGCGAATGGCGAAGAGATCCTGAATGTCCTCGTTGGACAGGTCCTCCACGATGTAGCCGGCCCGAGGGATGTGGTGCACCAGCCCTTCGGAGGCCAGCCGCAGCAGGGCCTCCCGCACCGGCGTCCGGCTCGCCTTCATCTTGGAGGCCAGGGTCGACTCGATCAGCTGAGCCCCGCCCGGGAGCCTCCCGGTGATGATGTCCTGATGAAGGGAGGCGTAGATCCTCTCGCTGAGGGAGCCTGCCTCAGAACGCGAGTCCAAAGATGCCATTCGCGACCCTCCGCCGAAAAATCTGCAACGAATTCAACGTGTATACAGGCTGTATACACTCAACCGGATCACGCGTCAAGGGCTTTTTCTGGCGGGCGGTCTTGACAAATCCTGAAGGCTTGGCTTTTCTGGTTTTTTCCCAACCCGCCACGGGTGCAGTTCCTCCCTTCCTAAGCTGCCTATGCGGCAGTGAACATTTCAATTTTTGCATTTTCCGGAGCGCCAGGCGAAGCCTGGTGCGACTTGCTGACTGAGAGGTGTCAGCCATGAT
>CAYYVD010000379.1:0-4475 GCA_964475045.1 uncultured Desulfobacterales bacterium
GTGAAAAACCCGACACACCGGTGTTGGGGTAAGCCAAAAACCTACTTTTCAACACTCTCTTTTTTTAACAAGCTGTTTTTTCAATTAATTTATCTGAAAACCACAACACCCTTAAGGAGAGGGCGGAATCCTTATACCGGCGATGACCTCACGCTCGGTGCAAGACGGGTAGTGATTTTTGGGCCGTCTGGGTCTTGAGAGGGAAGCTGAACGGGGACGGGTGAGGGTGCGTATGTGTAGGGTAAATGTGCAGTCGGACGGCTTTCAGTGCTACAATCGGAATCATTCAATTCAAAATCTGGAGGAGTCGGAAAAATATGGACCTCTGCCGCCAACCCCGAGGTGGATTTTGACACCCGTGGTTTCAAGGAGATGGGGTTTATGTTGCACTTCAGTGGCTGTCAACAATTGTGTTCTTAGTACTGACTTTAGTAATGAGATCAAGCTAACTGTTTGGGGACGGACAGGGTCCAAGCCTTCGTGCCCCGAAGACTAAGACGGGCTGCGCTCATGGACTCCTTTTTCTGCATTTCTATTTATTCACGCCGGCCCTTGCATGTCGGCAAGAGTGCGAGGAATATTTATCGGTCAACGCATCATGAACGCCTCGTGAAACACGCCCGGGCCAGCCGAAGGCAATTATGCTGGCGATCGGGTTGTTACGGGGTCATTAGAATCCAAGTGAAGCCTGATGGTTTCGCCAAAAGCTCATATTTAGATGAGCTCCCTATTTTTTGTGGGATCCCTTTGTGTGGGGAGTTTGGAGGAAATCCTAATGCCTGGGAAATCAAATCACGAACAGTACTCAAAGAAGCATAGGGAATCGGCGGGAGATGGCCGCAAACCGCGTGGGTCTCGGAAGGCGTTTTGTTTGTGTGGGGCGAGCTACAGGTGCCTGGCAGAGAACGCGAGGGACACGATTTATCGTATGTCCGTTCAAGATGGGAGTTATGAGTACGTAAGCCCTTCCGCCACTACTGTTTTCGGGTACTCGCCGGAAGAATTCTATTCCGTGCCCAAGTTCATCAGGACCATAATGCATCCTGATTGGTGGAGTTATTTTGAAGATCAGATAGGAAGGCTCGTGAAGGGGGACATGCCCACTACCTACGAGTACCAAATTATCCACAAGTCAGGGGAGATAAGATGGATTAATCAGCGCAATACTATGGTCCGTGATGAAGCCGGAAAGCCTTTGGCCATAGAAGGAATAGTTACCGATATCACACCCCAGAAGGAGATGGAAGAGGGATTGTACAGGCACCGTGACCACCTAGAGGAGATAGTCTTGGAGCGATCCTCTGAAATAGTCAACACTAACAGGAGGCTACGGGGGGAAATTGAGGTACGGAAGAAAGTAGAGGCGGCATTGCTAGAGCAGACTCTGAGAAACAAGCTTATACTTCAGACAGCCATGGATGGATTCCTCATAATAGACATGGATGGAAGTATTCTTGAAGCAAACCGGGCGGCCTCGGTGATTACCGGTTATCCACGGGACGAATTGACAAGTATGAAGGTCCGGGATCTTGAGACACAAGAGCGGTCGCAAGAAATTCATCAACTGATCAGACAGATAGTTAGATGTGGTTCAGGCAACTTCGAGACACAATACCGGCGCAAAGACGGCAGGACGGCTTACCTGGAGGCCAGCACCAATTTCCTAGCTCTGGGAGGAGAGAAGTTTTTCTTTGCCTTCTTCCGAGACTTAACCGATAGGAAGTACGCCGAGCAGAAGCTGAAGGAAAGGGGAATGGAACTCCAGAAGGAAACCCTCAAACTTGATGAATTGAATTCGGCATTGAGGGTTTTACTGAGAAAAAGGGATGAAGACAAGACGGAAATGGGAGAAAAAGTACTCAAAAACATGAAAGAACTTATTTTGCCATATGTAGAAAGATTGGAGAAGAGCGGGCTGGATAAGAGACAGGGCGCTTATCTCTGTATTCTCAAGTCAAACCTGAATGACATCATCTCTCCTTTCTTGCGGCACCTATCCGCAAGATTCCTGAGCCTGACCCCTACCGAAATTCAGACAGTCGATCTCGTACGACAAGGCAAGACCACGAAGGAAATAGCCGAATTGATGCACGTGTCAAGCAAGACCGTAGACTTCCACAGGAACCATATCAGGAAGAAACTGGGTATCAGCAACAAGAAGATCAATCTCCGGTCCTACCTTTCTTCTCTCCAATAATACCGGTTTTTGCCCCATATTATGCAGAGATTAATCTGGTATTTACTCTGTACCAGAACAGTCTATAGTTCGTACTATACCCCCTATCGTTAGTGTCCGATTCGGGCGGTTTGACAGGAATTTGTTTGCATTAGAGGTCTCTTCGCAGCATAGACATATCGAAAGTTTCACAAAAGAACCTATCTATGTCCGGAATCGAAAAGGAGGTGATGTCGTAAGCAGAGCTTCCGGACCTATCAGAATGGCTCCCTTAGATCCATAGGCATGACCCGTATCACCAGTACCCATTGCTTAAAGGAGGAATATAAGATGAAAAAGAGATTGGCCCTTATGATCATCCCGATTGCCTACTTTTCATTCTTCGCATATTCGGCGCCTGTCTCCGCACAGTACACAAAGGAAACCCATCTTTACGCCATCCATGACGGCATAGCGCTCGAAGGCGACCTATATCTTCCAAAGAGTGGAGCACCACATCCCGCCATCATGCTGATGCATGGAGGAGCTTGGCAGCTGGGCTCGAAGGAGTTCTACGCAGACCCATGGGACTGGCCTCCATACTTGGCTGAACGCGGCTATGCTGTGTTTGTGATCAATTACCGGCTCTCCCAACCGAAAGCCGAGCCGGCTCTTACCAATTGGCCCGAATGCCTGTTGGATGCCAAGGCGGCACTCCAATACCTGCGCGGGAATTCGGTGAAATGGGGCATTGACCCGGACAGAATCGCCGTAGGGGGCGACTCCGCCGGAGGACAACTGGGCTCAATGCTGGCTCTCACTCAGGATTGGCCAGCGTATGCCAATAGGTATCCTGAAGACCCATTTAAAAATGTGAGCACTAAGGTTCAGGCCGTGGTCTCGGCTTATGGGGTGTTCAGCATGGCGAACTGGTGGATGTGGACCAAGAACCCCAAGTTTGACTGGGCCCCATTTGGGATGACAACATTTGCCGAGGAGCTGTTCGGGGGAACTCCCCAAGAGTTGCCCTTTGCATACTTTGAGGCATCGGCTATAAACTATGTGCGTGCGGCCGACAAATTACTTGGAGAGGTGTCGCTGCCCAACGCGGGTACGGGTGTGTCGTGGTTCATCACCTGGGGCGTTGATGATCCTGACGTGCCTGCCGAGGGCCAGAGCGTTCCATTTGTTGAGGCGCTGAAACAGGCAGGGGCAAACGTCACTGCTGTCCCGATTCCCTCTGTTGGCCACTACTGGTTCAACCTGGGCAAAATCACCGGCCAAGAAGGGTCTCCAAACGACTGTCGGTTTGATTACGAAACCCTGGAATTCACCTGCACCGGTCCAACTCCCAACGACTACATCGCTCCGAAGCTTCTCAAATTTCTAGAAGAGAATCTCTGATGAGCTCATAAATGTCCTTTGCTGTGATCCTAAACCAATTAAAAGTCCAATTCATGGTTACAAAACAACGTGTAAAGAATCCGAGCCCAAATCACCCGGCTTTAAGTGAGTCCCCCCATAGGGGGGACATCACTGCTCTGGCGAGAAATTGACGAAGCTGCGCAACGAAGAAGGATAGATCGTGATAGCGAAGCTAACCACGATCTTGTGCTGTAGGTGAACAGGCTTGATAAATGAATACCACCAGTAAACTGGTGGTATCACGAGCCCCCCTAAAGGGGGGTCTTAGTCCGGGAACCTAAATGCAGGATTCCGAACCTTCGAAATGCTTTATCGCAAATTCCATCACTTCTGAAACAGCCTTGCATATCAAACGGACCGGGCTTTTGGGAACCGCTTTATCAGAACGCGCCCACGCGCATAAATGTATATGGATGAGTGTTTTCGCTTGTTCTATTTTATTTCTCGAACCAGGATCCATTGTCCCTTTTGTTTGAGGACATTGTTTTATTCTCGACACTAATCACTGGCGTAGCCATTGTTCATACCACTGGCATGCCAGTGGATTATTCCTTCGATTTAGTGTGGATCGAAATATAGGCAAATATGGTTTTATTGTCACCCCGAAGAATAGGGTCGTGGTCCCTTCATGAAGAATGATGAGAGGAGATACTTCTGCCTTGCGAAAGGACCGAGCGAGATCCTGGAAAAACTGAGAAAGGTCCGGATTCCCAGGGATGCCGAGTCCAGCATCGGTTTTCAAGCGGGTGCCAATCTCATTGCCACTACTCTGTGTACAATGAAGTTCACGTTTATATTAAGGATTATGCCCATCTCGTGTCACCGCCGGTGCACACGGGCCCCATGTGTGGCGGTTGAAGAGGGACCCGGGGTTGGCGATATTAGGAGACCCTTG
>CAYYVD010000380.1:0-4471 GCA_964475045.1 uncultured Desulfobacterales bacterium
ACGATGAATTTGGATTGGCTGTCATTGGCGATGTAGGCGAGGTCGTGGACCGTGTAGATGGGGGTGATGGGCACGATCTCGGCGCCGGCGCGCTGGGTGCCCAGCCAGGCGATCACCCACTGGAGGCTGTTGGGAAGATAGAGCACACCGCGGGTTCCCTCCCCGATGTTCTTCCGGCGCAGGGACCAGGCAAAGCCCTCCACCAGCTCCAGCATGGCGGCGTAGCTGTAGCGGGTCCCCAGGTAGATGACGGCGGTCTTGTGTGCGTGCTTCTCCGCCGCGGCCCGGAAGGCCTCGAACGTGTTCTGGAATGGAATCTCCCGTTTCATCTGGTCTTCCCTAAACGCCGAAGTAGGCGGCCTTGACCTCGGAGTTGTCCATGAGCTCCTGCCCCGTGCCGGTCAGGGAGAGCATGCCGTTCTCGATCACGTAGCCGAAGTCGATGATGGGGAGCACCGGGCGGGCGAACTGCTCGCTCAGCGCCACGGTGATCCCGGACTCTTTCTTGAGCCGCACGATGGCCTCCACCAGGAGTTTCTGCATCATGGGGCTGAGCCCCAGGAGGGGCTCGTCCAGGAGCAGAAGCCGGGGGCGGACCACCAGGGCCATGCCGATGGCGAGCATCTGCTGCTCCCCGCCGCTGAGGAAGCCCGCCTTGCGGGTCTTGAGCTTCGTGAGGGCGGGAAAGAGCTTCCAGGTCTCCTCGATGCCCTCCCGGATCTCGCTGCGGGAGCGGAGGTAGCCTGCGATCTTGAGGTTCTCGAGCACATCGCTCTCCGGGAAGACCGGGTGGCGCTCCCGGCAGAGGACGATGCCCCTTTTGACGCGCTCGAAGGGGCGCACCTGGGTGATGTCCTCGCCCCGGTAGGTGATCTCGCCGTAGACGTTGATGCGCTCCCCGCCCCGGCGGTTCTCCTTGATCCGCATGTCGATGATCAGCCCGGAGACGGTGTTCATGAGGGTGGTCTTTCCGGCGCTGTTGGAGCCGATCACGCCGACGATCTGACCCTCCTGGATCTCCATGCTGAAGTCGTTCAGCGCGAGGGCGTTTTCAAAGAACACCAGCAGGTTCTTCACGGAAAGCATAGCGTATCCTTTTGTGGGCGGAGGACGGGATCAGGTCTCGCTGCCGAGGTAGGCCTGCTTGACTGCATCGCTCTCCATGACCTCGCTGCCCACCCCCTCTGCGATCTTCTCCCCGAAGTTGAGCACCATGACCCGGTCCGCGATGCGAAAGAGCTCCCTGAGCCGGTGCTCGATCATGATGATGGTCTTGCCCTGGAGCACGAGCTTCTCGATGATGGGCACGATGCTCGCCACCTCGGCGAGGCTCAGCCCGGAGAAGAGCTCGTCCAGGAGGATCAGGTCCGGCCGGAGGGCCATGCCCTTGGCCAGCTCCAGCCGCTTGAGGTATCCCTGGGGGAGCGACCCGGCCGACTTGTAGGCCACCCGGGCGTCCCGCTCGAACCCCACCTCCTCGAGGAGGTCCAGCGCCACGGCGTCCCGGTGGCCGTACTTGCCGCCCGAAAGCTTCTTCACCCGGGGCGAGGACAGGGGCACGATCAGGTTCTTGAACGCGGGGAGCTGGTAAAAGGGGCGGACCATCTGAAAGGTCCTGGCCACGCCCAGGCTCACGATCCGGTAGGGCGCCCAGCCCGTGATGTCCTTTCCCCGGTACTCCACACGGCCCGAGTCGGGCTTGACGAAGCCGGTGATGAGGTTCACCAGCGTGGTCTTGCCCGAGCCGTTGGGGCCGATGATGCCCAGGAGCTCGCCCTTCCGGACCTCGAAGCTGATGTCGAAGGCGGCCATGACGCCGCCGAAGGACTTGGTCAGGTTGGAGACCTTCAGCAGGGGACCCTGTTCCGTGTTCATTCCACCACCACCCATCGCTCGAACTGGTGATACTTGCGCTGCACGTAGTGAAAGATGCCCTCGGGCAGGCCCACCACGAAAATCACCAGGAAGAGCCCGTAGAAGACGATCCGGAGGGCGCCCAGGGCCCGGAGGGCCTCGGAGAGGGGCACCAGGATGAAGGCCCCCACCAGGGGTCCGGCAAAGGTGCCCATGCCGCCCACCACGGCCGCAGCCACGGGCATGATGGAGTAGTCCAGGGCGAAGCCGGGCATACCCGCGAACATGTCGAAGTGGGTCCCGAAGGCGCCGGCAAAGGCTCCCGCCGAGGCGCTCAGGAAAAGGACCTGGGTCTTGCGCCAGTAGATGTTGATGCCGGCGCTCATGACCGCCCGGTCGCTGTCGGCGATGCCCTTGATCACCAGGCCGTAGTCCGAGCCCATCATGCGGCGGAAACCGAAGAGCGCCGCCAGGAGCGCCAACTGGATGACGTACAGGGAGAACATGGTACTGGGAAAGGACGCAAGACCGGTGAGCCCCTCGGTGCCCCCGAGGATCCGGGTGGCCTCCACCAGGCGGAGGATCATGAGGGGGAGCACCAGGGTGACCATGGCGAAGTAGATTCCCCGGAGCCGGAGCACCGGCAGGAGCATGAGGGTGCAGATCGCACCTCCGGTGACGGTGGCGATGGGGAGCGTGAAGAGCGGTCCCAGGCCCATGTAGTGGTTGAGGGAGCCCGCAATGTAAGACCCCACCCCGTAGAACAGGGCCTGTCCCAGGGAGACCAAACCCGCGGAGATGAGGAGGTCCCAGCTGATGGCCAGGAGCGCATAGACGGCCGTGGAAATGAACACCTCCTGCCAGTAGGGGCTGGCGAGCGGGATTACCACCAGGAGACCCACCGCGGGGATGGCCCGGGGCGCGAGCAGGTAGAGCATCTCGCGCCAGCTGGTGAGGGCGAAGATGTCCTCGGAGCGGGCCTTGATGCCCCGGTCGATTCGTTCCTTGCGATTTTTCATGCGCGTTCCCGTGGTTCGGTGAAGATCAGATGCGTTCCTCGAGCTCCTTCTGCTTGCCGAAAATGCCCGAGGGCTTGATCACCAGCACCATGGCGATGGCGATCAGGCTCACCAGGAACATCCAGTGGGGCGCCAGATAGTTGGCCGTGAAGGTCTGGGCGTAGCCGATGATGACGCTCGCCACCAGGATGCCCACGGTGCTCCCGAGGCCTCCCACGATGCAGACCGCCAGGGCGTCGATGAGCACCTCGTAGCCTCCCTCCACGGCGATGGTGCCCAGCGGCAGGATCACGATGGCCGCCACTGCGGCCAAGGCCGCGCCGAAGGCCATGCTGAGCGCCCCAATCTTGTCGGAGTCGATCCCGAAGGTGAGCGCAGTGCGCTCGTCCTGGGCGATGGCCCGGAAAGCCAAGCCGACCCGGGTGTGGCGGGTGAACCACCAGAGGAACAGGGTCAGGAACATGGCCATGCCCCCGATGATCAGGCGCTGGTAGTCGATATAGACGGGCCCCACCACCAGGCTGCCGTCGAAGAAGACCGGCAGGGTGTAGCGGAAACCCACGAAGTCGAAGTATCGGAACAGCTCCATGATGGCCAGCCCCAGGCCGAAGGTGGCCATGACCTCGGAGAGCGCCAGGCCTTTCACCCGCAGGATGACCACATAGTAGATGACGAGCCCCAGGAGTCCGGAGCAGAGGATGGCGGCAGCCACGGACAGGAGATAGGGAAGCCCCAGGGAGTTCAAGAGGATCCAGGTGAGGAACCCCGAGAAGATGTAGAGCGCTCCATAGGCGAAGTTGGCCACGCCGCTGATCCCGAAGGTCAGGTTGAAGCCCAGTGCGACCAGGGCCAGGACGGCGCTGTTGATGAACCCGTAGACGAGGGTGCCCGCAAGCATGAGTCGCTCCCTGTTCCGGAGGTGGTCCCGGGGGCCGCGCCGGCCGCTTCACGCAGGGGCCGGCGCGGCGGACCGCGGGGAGGTGTCAAGAGGTGCCGGCCGAGTCACTTCGCCGCTTTGAGGCCCTCCGGCAGTCGAATCTTCCCTTCGGCCACGGCCTCGGGGTAGACCACGACGCGCTCGCCGTCCTGCCACTGGAACATGCAGCCCAGGGCGGTCTCGGCCGGATCCTCGCCATAGATCACCTGGTGGCCCTCGTTGAAGCGGATCCGGCCCATGGCGCCGCGCCGGTCGGTCTTCTCCAGCTCCGCCACCACGGCGTCGCCGTCAACGGACCCGGCCCGCTCGATGGCCTCCTTGAGCACGTAGACCATCTCGTAGGCCGGGGCCGGGGAGTGTCCCGCCTCGATGGGGGTGCCGTAGCGTTCCTTGTATTTGTTCCAGAACGCCACCGACTCGGGCACCTTGGGCACGGGCATGTTGCCGATCTCGAAGATGCAGTTCATGGCCCCGTCGATCTTCTTGTCGAAGAGCTCCCAGGAGCCGGGACCGGCCAGCGGGGAGATGAACCCCGCCATCAGGGCGGGCACCTTCATGGCCTTCCACTGCTTCACCAGGATGCCGCTCTGAGGCATGTCGAAGATCGGCAGGATCACCTGGGCCCCGCCGGCCCGGGCCTTCATGAGGGAGGAAGAGAAGT
>CAYYVD010000381.1:0-4459 GCA_964475045.1 uncultured Desulfobacterales bacterium
TGGTAGCGAAAACCCCGGCGTAGGGTGGTGTTTGTCACAAATTCTGTCACAAGACCCGGAGGGTTCTCATCAGGCCACCAACCGAAGGGAGCCCCCGAGGGAGTCTCCCAGGGCGTCCCCCGGCACCGGGGGTCTCCTCCTCGACCCGCTCGGGTCCTCCGGGAACACCTTGATGACGTGCTCGGCGTAGGTGACCTGCACCTCACCGTATCCCGGGAGGCGGGCCCACGTGACCGTTCCTTCCGCTGTGGCAGAGTCCGGGGGTGGCAGCTCACCTGCGACGCCGAGGAACCTCTTGACCTGGTCGAGAGAAAAAGGAAACACACCCTTGGCGATCAGGAAGACCACTGGTGCCGGCCAGTCCGGTCTCGACCAGCGACCGTAACCGCCGGCGCTGCTCCCGAGGGGCATGGGGAACCCCCAGGCCATACTCGTCCCGCCGTGGATGGCATGGGAGGGGGCCCAGGCCGGCCGGCGGGGGAGCACCTGGTCGATCTCCCGAACGGTCGCGTCGCGGATAAAAAGAAGGCTCGGGAGCTCCGTGGCATACTCAGTCACGACAACGCACCCCTTTCCCGGCCTGACGGGCCCGAAGGAGGGCCTCGCCGAGCTTGGCTTGGATGAACGCGATGTCTTCGTCGTCCAGGGCCGGGGCGAACCTGGCGCCCCGGAAGTCGAGCTCGATGGTGCGGCCGCCAAAGGAGGAGATCACCTTTGCCGGCGCCTGGCCGCCCATGGGAGAGGACGCCACTACGGCGCCCAGGGCCGCCGTGGAGGCACTGAGGTCTTTGCCGATCTGCATGAGGCCCAGCATCTCCCGCAGCGTGTAGGCGATGTCCTGCAGCCAGGCCACCACCTCAGCCGCCTGAATCTCCGTGATGGAGCGGCCGATCTGGACGGAGCGGGAGGCTCCTCCACCGCCCTGGGAGTCAATCCACTCCTCGATGAGGGTATTGCCTTCCTCAAGGAGTGCGGCCACCTCCTCGGGCGACATGCCGAAAAACATCCCGCCCTCGGCAAAGAGGCTCTCGTCTCCCGCCGCAATGCGTGACGCCAGATCATCAATCAGAGCGTTGGCGGCCTCCGGGCCTCCCTCGGCGAGAGCCGCTCGGATGGCCTCGGCGAACGGCTCCGCACCCTCGATCCCTTCCAGGGCTTCCAGGAGCTCCTCGAATCTCTCGGCCGCCGTACCCGCGGCCTCTCCCAGGAGACCCCACTTCCATGCCAGGGCCTCGAGCTGACCCTCCAGGGTGTCGGGGAAGGCTTCGAGATCCATTCCCTTGAAAGCAGCCAGCGCCTTCGCCAGCGCGGGCAGGTGGATGTAGTCCTTCTCGAAGTCCAGGAACTCGATGCCGGTCTCCTCCTGGAGCTGCCGGAGACGATCCAGCTCCTCATCAGAAAGTCCCGAGATCGCGGGCCGGGTGACGGTGCCGTCGCGTTTATATCCCATACGGCCGAGGACGGCTTCGCCGGCCTCCGCGATGGCCTGCTTCTCCCTGCCCGTCATGCCAGACAGGATGGCGTCCTCCAGGTCCTTGAGCGCCTTCCTGAGATCGCTCATCGCCCGGATCTGATTGAGGCGGGCCTTACGTTCTTCCTCATCACCGCCCCCAAACGCGCCCGACAGGAACCCGATGGCTCCGCCGGCGAGCTGGGCGATGCCGCCGATGAGGTTGCCGGAGGCGATGCTCTGGACCCCGGAGGCGATGTCGATCACCCCCTGCAGCGCCTGGCGGGTCTCGTCGTCCAGCACGCCCATGGCATCGGCGACGGACAGCACACCGCGGGCCAGGCCCTCCACCGTCTCGGCCCAGTCCTCCCAGTCCTTCCCGGCCTCCTCTACGTCCATGTCGTCCAGGGCGATGCCGGCCTCCTCCGCGACTGCCTTGAGCCGCTCCATCACCCAGACCAGTGTCTCGCCCTGCACCCCCGAGTTCAGCGCCGCCTCGGCCCAGGCCTCGAGCTTGTCCCGGAGCTCAGCCTTGGCCGCCGCCAGGCGCTGCGTGGCCTCGGTCTCGTCCCCACCCGTCATCCGCACGGCCTGCAGGCGGGCTTCAGCCTCCGCCACTGCGCTCACGGCCGTCGACAGGTCCTGGACAAACGCTGTCACCGGCTCAGCCGTCTGCTCGATGAACTCCGCGCCCAGCGTTCTCAGCTCTTCCAGCGACTGCCGAAGCTCTCCTGTCTGGATGTCGGGGATGGGGATCCCGGGGGCCCCGGCCCCAGCCCCGGCCCCCTCTGCAGCCGCATGAAGCGCCTGGATCCGCTGGTTTATGTACTGGATGGCCCGGTCCAGCCCAGGAATGACCGCCTCTTTGGCGTGGATGGATTCAGCCGTGTCGAAGAACCCGAAGGTGAGGTCTTCCTGGGAGGCGCGGACCGCCTCAGCCCGTGCCTGGACGAGCTCCTGGGCCTTGGCTTTCAGCGCCTCGAGATCGTCGCCGAGGGACTTGATGGCCTGGATCTCAGGACCAGCCACCGCGGCGGCGGGACTTAAGGCACGCGCTATCGCGGCGGCGAGCTCGCCCACCTTCGCGGTGGCGTCCACGATCCCCGTCACCATATCCTGGAGTGCCGACTCATTCGCCCGGACCCACTGCTCCAGGTCCATGAGCTTCTCCGCGAGCCCACCCATGGACTCCGCCGCCTCGTCGTTGCCGAGGACGGCCTCGCCCACGGCCTGCCGCACGTCGCTCCACTCGTTGCGGAGGCGCTGGAGCCGGCCGCTCCACTTCGCGCCGTCTACCTCGGCGGCGCCCCGGAACTGCTCCCGGAGCACCTCCATGGCGTCGGCGCCCTCCTCGACGATGACGCCGTACCGCTTCAGGGTCGACGTGTCGCCGATCATCGCCCGGCCAACGAGCTGGGCGGCGGTCTTGAGCTGGATGCCCTTCGCTGTCGCGAAGTCCAGGACCGTGGTCAGCTCCCGGAGCGAGCCCTTGTAGTCACCCGTCGTGGAGATGAGCTCGGACAGCGCACCAGCCGTCTCCTCGTCGCCGTAGCGGGTGACGTTTTGGAAGGAGCGGGCCACGGCATCGATCTCGGGGCGAACCTCGCGGAAGGACACTCCCGCCGCCTCGACGTTCGCCTCCAGCCGGGCCCAGATCTCCGACGCCTCCTCGGCGATCTTCACCGAGCCGCCGAAAAACCGCTTGAGCATGTGGCCCACGGCCAGGGCGCCGATGCCGACAAACGCGCCCTTCAAGCTGAACACGGATTTCTTGACGCGGTCGACCGTGCGCCGCCACCGGCTCATGCCCCGTTCGCCCTCCGAGCCCGTCTTCTTCGCCTGCCGGCTGACGGACTTCAGGGAGCCGGCGAGCTTCGTGTACTCTCCCCGGGTCATGCGGCCCTGCTTCTCGAGTTTCTTGATGGCCTGGTGGACGCCCCGGTTGTACTCCTCCTTGATGACGTTGGACTGGCGGCGGAACTCTTTTCGGTCGATCAGACCTTTTGAGAGCTGGTCCTTCAGCCGCGCCTGGCCGGCCTTCCACTTCTCCGTGAGCCCCTTTTTCATCGCCTGGGCGTTCTGCTCGCCGGCCTTCTTGCCCTCCTTTTTCCACGTCTCGGTCTGGCGTTTGGCGGCCGTGTCGAATGCCTCGGAGATCTCCTTGATCTCTCGCTTGGCGGGGTTCGGGTCGAGCTCGATGGTGGAGCGGACCGTCACGGTGCACCCCCACTCTCGTCCGGTGCCTCTGGGCGGGGGGCGCCGAAAAGCTCTCGCAGCTTGGCCCGGTCACGCTCAATGACCTCCGCCGGGGCATGGAGTCCGTGTCCGTCGTCCGCTCCCCTCCGCCCAACACCCGCCCGCTCCCGGAGCCGCTGGATGCTCTCCTGCGCCTCCTTGCCCGTATGGGGCAGGATCTCCACCTCGGCCATCCGGAGAAGCTGGCGGGCGCTGGCGGTCTCCCGGACCAGGCTCAAGGCGACGAAGAACGGCCAGGGGGTCTCGTTGTAGACCCGCCAGGGGTCCCCACCAAAGACATGGCAGTAATCGGACAGCGCGATCCGGAGATCGATGGCGGCCGGCGCCTGATCCGCCGGCTCTCTCTTGGGGGGCTCGGTGTCCAGGACGTCCAACATGTGGCGGACGTGGTGTTCCAGCAGGCGGGCGATCTCGGAAAACATCCCGCCGGCGTCAAAGAGGAGGAGGTCGGCCCACACGTCCCGGGGCACCCAAGCGGACAGGTGATCGAAAAGGAGCCAGAGGTCTTCCTCGTCGCCCTTCGTGGCCCAGAGGAGCGCCGTCTCGGTCTCCAGGCGCTCACGGATCGTGGGCGGAGGAACGTGGAGGAGGTCGCCCGTGGAGGTGCGGACGGGAAGAGAAGCCGAGGCCAGGGCCAACAGTCGGGGCGGGACCGTCACCGGACGCTCCACCCTGGCGCCAGCTCCTGGACCGCCTGCGCCAGGGCCGTCTGCACGGGACCGCCGGGCTCAGTGATGCCCCGGACCACGAAAT
>CAYYVD010000382.1:0-4455 GCA_964475045.1 uncultured Desulfobacterales bacterium
GGGCGTGAACGAGCTGGTGATCCCGGTCTACAAGCAGACTTGGGCGGATATCCGCCTGACCTCTTCCTCCCCTGGCGGTCGTTCGCGAGTCCAGATCCTGTGCACCCAGGACCGAAACGTCCCTCGGGGGTGATTGAAACCACCCGGCGGTTCGGGAGGTGCGCATGAACTGGCTCGCGTCCACGCTTACATCCTCCATCGGCAAGAAGCTGATGATGGCCCTCACGGGGACGTGCTTTCTCTTGTTCCTGTGCGTGCATCTCGGCGGGAACCTCACCCTGTTCGAAGGCGGCGCCCTGTTCGAGGCCTACGCGGAGAACCTCCACAAGCTGGGCCCCATGGTGGTGGCGGCCGAGTGGGGTCTCGTCCTCCTCGCCCTGGTCCACATCATCACCGGACTCACCCTGTTCGTGGGGAACCTCCGGGCCCGGCCGCAGCGGTACCGCGTCAACCGCCGAGCCGGCGGCCGGACCTGGGGATCGGCCACCATGCCCTACACCGGGATCGTGATCCTGGCTTTCGTCCTCCTGCACCTCGTCCACTTTCACTTCGCGGATCGGACGGACACGTCCCTCTACCGGATCGTCTCCGATGTCTTCTCGAGCCCCGTGACCGTGGCCGTCTACATCGTCGCCATGATCACCCTGGCCTTCCACGTGAGCCACGGCTTCTGGAGCCTGTTCCAGACCCTGGGGGCCAATCACCCCCGGTACATGCCCTTCATTCAGAAGCTCGGCACGGCGGCCGCCCTGGTCTTCGGCATTGGGTTCGGAGCGATCCCGCTGTTCGTGGCCCTCTTCGGCCAAGGAGGATGAGATGGAGCTGGACGGACGCGTTCCGGAGGGACCCCTTCAGGACAAATGGGATCGCCACCGCTTCGACCTGAAGCTGGTGAACCCGGCCAACAAGCGGAAGTACCGCGTCATCGTCGTGGGCACGGGTCTGGCCGGAGGCTCGGCCTCGGCCTCCCTGGCCGAGCTGGGTTACGAGGTCAAGACGTTCTGCATTCAGGACACACCCCGCCGGGCCCACAGCATCGCGGCCCAGGGCGGCATCAACGCGGCCAAGAACTACCCCAACGACGGGGACAGCATCTGGCGTCTCTTCTACGACACCGTCAAGGGGGGCGACTACCGTTCCCGGGAGGCCAACGTCTACCGCCTGGCCCAGATCAGCAACCAGATCATCGACCACTGCGTGGCCCAGGGCGTCCCCTTTGCCCGGGAGTACGGCGGGCTTCTCGCCAATCGGAGCTTCGGCGGGGCCCAGGTCTCCCGCACCTTTTACGCCCGCGGGCAGACCGGTCAGCAGCTCCTCCTCGGCGCCTACAGCGCCCTGTGCCGCCAGATCGCCTCGGGCAAGGTCACCATGGTCCCCCGCCGGGAGATGATGGATCTCGTGCTCGCCGACGGCCGCGCCGTGGGCATCGTGGCGCGGAACCTCTTGAACGGAGCGCTCGAACGCCATGAGGCCGACGCCGTGGTCCTGGCCACGGGCGGGTACGGCAACGTGTTCTTCCTGTCCACCAACGCCATGAGCAGCAATGTCAGCGCCGCGTTCCAGGCCTATCGAAGAGGGGCCCTCTTCGCCAACCCCTGCTTCAGCCAGATCCACCCCACGTGCATCCCACGTCACGGCGACTACCAGTCCAAGCTCACCCTGATGAGCGAAAGCCTCCGAAACGACGGCCGGGTCTGGGTCCCGGCCGATCCGGACGACAAGCGTCCGCCCAACGAGATTCCCGAGTCCGAGCGGGACTACTACCTGGAGCGCAGGTACCCGAGCTTCGGCAACCTCGTGCCGCGGGACGTGGCCTCCAGGGCCGCCAAGGCCGTTTGCGATGCCGGGTTCGGGGTGGGACCCACGGGCTACGCCGTGTACCTGGATTTCGCCGACGCCATTCGGCGCGACGGCAAAGAGGCCATTCGACGGAAGTACGGAAACCTCTTCGACATGTACCGCAACATCGTGGACGACGACCCCTACGAGACCCCCATGATGATCTACCCCGCCACCCACTACACCATGGGCGGCCTGTGGGTGGACTACAACCTCATGAGCACCATTCCGGGTCTGTTCGTGATCGGCGAGGCCAACTTCTCGGATCACGGAGCCAACCGGCTGGGCGCGAGCGCGCTCATGCAGGGACTGGCCGACGGGTACTTCGTGCTGCCCTACACCATCGGCGGTTATCTGGCCGGTCTGAGCCCTTCGGCCGTGGACACGGACCATGCTGCCTTCGAGAGCGCGGTGCAGGGGGTGGACAAGCGCATCCGCTCCCTGCTGAACGCCGGCGGGAGCCGCACCGTGGACAGCTTCCACCGGAAGCTGGGCGAGATCATGTGGGAGCACTGCGGCATGGCCCGGAACGAGTCCGGCCTTCAGGAGGCCCTCAGCCTGATCGAGGAGCTCCGGGAATCCTTTTTCCGGGACATCCGGGTACCCGGCGGTCCCGGCGACATGAATCAGAGCCTGCAGAAGGCCTATCGCGTCGAGGACTTCCTGGACTTTGCCGAGCTCATGGTGCGGGACTCCCTCGAACGGAGGGAATCCTGCGGCGGGCACTTCCGGGAGGAGCACCAGACCGAGGAGGGGGAGGCCCGGCGGGATGACGAGCGGTTCTGCCACGTGGCCGCATGGGAGTACACGGGCGAGCCGGACACGCCCCCCCAAAGGCACGTGGAGCCCCTCGTCTTCGAGAACGTGACCCTGTCCCAGAGGAGCTACAAGTGACGCAAGAGACACATTCCATCCACATTCAGCTCCTGGTCTGGCGTCAGGCCTCTCCCAAGGACCGGGGGGGCTTCGAGACCATCGACGTCCCGGACGTGGAGACCCACATGTCCTTTCTGGAGATGCTGGACGTGGTGAACGAGCGGCTGACCCTGGAGGGCAAGGAGCCCATTGAGTTCGACAGCGACTGCCGGGAAGGAATCTGCGGCATGTGCGGTGCGGTGGTGGACGGGGTCGCCCACGGCCCGGAACGTGCCACCACACTGTGCCAGCTCCATATGCGCAAGTTCAAGAGCGGAGACGTCATCTTGGTGGAGCCCTGGCGTGCCCGCGCCTTTCCGCTGGTCAAGGACCTGATCGTGGATCGATCCGCTTTGGACCGGGTCATGGAGGCCGGCGGGTACATCTCGGTAAACGCCGGGTCGGCTCCGGAGGCCAACACCCTTCCCGTGCCCCAACAGGACGCGGACGAGGCCATGGACGCTGCGGCCTGCATCGGGTGCGGGGCGTGCGTGGCAGCCTGCCCCAATGCCTCGGCCATGCTGTTCGTGGGAGCCAAGGTGTCGCACCTGGCACTCCTGCCCCAGGGAAGGCCCGAGGCCGCCAGGCGGGTGCTCTCCATGCAGCAGTGCATGGACCGGCTGGGATTCGGCAACTGCTCCAACGAGCGGGAGTGCGAAGCCGTCTGCCCCAAGGAGATCAAGATCACGCACATCGCGCGGCTGAATCGGGAGTTCTTGAAGGCCGGTTTCGGGACGAAGGAGGTGTGAGCGTCCATGCCCGACTTTGTCTACCAGGACCCCTTTCCCCTGGGCGAGGATTCCACCGAGTGCCGCCTCCTGACCCCGGAGCTCGTCTCCCAAGGCTCCTTTGAAGGGAACCGCATCCTCAAGGTCGATCCCGCCGGGCTCACGCGCCTGGCCGAGGAGGCCTTTCAGGACGTGGCCCACCTGTACCGGACCTCTCACCTGGAGCAGCTGGCGGGCATTCTGGAGGACCCCGACGCCTCGAACAACGATCGGTACGTGGCCCTGGAGATGCTCAAGAACGCCGTGATCTCGGCCGAGGGCGTGTTCCCCATGTGCCAGGACACGGGTACGGCCATCATCCTCGGAAAAAAGGGACAGCGGGTCTGGACCGACGCCTCGGACGAGGAGGCCCTGTCCCGGGGGGTGTACAACGCTTACGCCCGCAACAACCTCCGCTACTCCCAGAACGTGCCGCTGACCGTGTACGAGGAGAAGAACTCGGGCACCAATCTGCCGGCCCAGATCGAGCTCCAGGCGGTCCTCGGCGAGACCTACCGCTTCCTGTTCATCGCCAAGGGCGGCGGCTCGTCCAACAAGACCTTTCTGTTCCAGGAGACCAAGGCCGTGCTCCACCCCGACACCCTGGTGCCCTATCTGGTGGACAAAATGAAGTCTCTGGGAACGGCGGCATGCCCGCCCTACCACCTGGCCTTCGTGATCGGGGGCACGTCGCCCGAGGCCAACCTGAAGGCGGTGAAGCTGGCCACGGCCGGGTACCTGGACACCCTCCCCTCCTCGGGGGACGACGGAGGACGGGCCTTTCGCGTCCCCGAGCTCGAAGAGGAGCTCCTTCAACGCTCCCGTGCGCTCGGCATCGGAGCTCAGTTCGGGGGCCGCTTCTTTTGCCACGATGTGCGCGTGATCCGGCTTCCCAGGCACGGCGCCTCCTGCCCGGTGGGCGTGGGGGTGAGCT
>CAYYVD010000383.1:0-4455 GCA_964475045.1 uncultured Desulfobacterales bacterium
ACTCGGGGAGTTCAAAGGTGCTGGCGTCGTCGTTCATGGTGGTGCAGAGGCGAAAATCCGGATCCGCCTTGATCTTGATACCGGCCACCACGGACTCCACATAGCGCCGGTTGTCCATGAGGGGGGCCAGGGATGCCCAGCTTTTTTCACTCATGCGGTTGCCCTCGTCGATGACCACCACATCCCCCGCGATCATGGCCGAAACCACGGCGCTGGCCATGTATTTAATTTTTCCGTGCGCCGAGATGACGGGGGTCACGATCAGGTCCTCGGGACGGGTGTCCATGGTGGCCTGATAGAGATACACCGGGCGTCCGAGCCGCCTGCCGGCATGGTAGGCCAGGGTGGTCTTTCCCACGCCGGGCTTGCCCACGAGCCGAGGGTTCAGCGGAAAGTCGTCCGGGCCGATGACCAGCCAGGCGGCCAGCACCTGGGCGACCAGGTCCTCGCGCCCCACCCACGTCAGGGGGATGTCGTCCGGTTCGCTGAGCTGGAGCTCCACTCCGTCGATGGTCACTTTCTCCATGCGTCCTTCCTTTTTCGCGCCGAAGGACCCGCTCCCGGCCCATGATCGAACTGAACCGGAACATCCCGGCGATCCTCCTCCGGGGTCAAGACTCCCGGCGGTCCCGGCCCTGCAGCTGCTCCTGCAGCCACCCTTCGATGAAGGCCACGAGATCGTCCATGTCGGCCCGGGTCGTGAAGGGCACCTCCTCGGCCAGCCTCTCGACCTCCTCCTCGGGAAGGCCGGAGGAGCGGTTGACCATGAAGGCGTCCACCTCCCCGTCCTCCACGAGCTTTCCACAAGCCCCGGCCGCCCCGATGAACTCGTCGTCCGCGAAGATCGGCACCACGACCTTGATCATGCCCGCATCGCACTCCTCCACCACGGCCTCGCGGGTGTTCTTGGCCAGGGCCGCCAGGTTGTTGTGGGCCACCGCGCAGATGAACGTCTGGGCCTTGGGGATGGATTGTATTTTCTCACAAAGGGGGTTTCCGTACATCGACTGATCGGTGATGCCCACCCCTTCCACGTCGTACACCCGGGGGCGCATGCCGGATCTCTCGTAGATCTCCCGCTCGAGGCGGGCCCAGGCCTCCTTCGGCAGCACATCCGTCAGCTCCATGTCTCGATCCTCCCGGGCGTCGCAGCCGCACCCTTCACCGGTTCCGCCGCCCTCTTGCCGGTGATCTTCAGTCTCGCCGCGGACCAACATAACACATTCACTCGGCCGGTCAATGGGAACGGAGCCCCTGAACAGACAAACAAAAAAGGCCTCGAACGCATCGTTTCAGAGGCCTTTCCCGTGGTCCGGGTGTGTGGGTAACCGCTTGTGGTCAGTCGCCGATGGGAATCGCCCGGGACGCGTCGTCCACGCAGTTCTCGAGATCTTTTTCGTCGACCTTCTTCGGGTCCTGCAGGTCCATGATGCGGCAGACGTACTCGTTCCCGGCCTTGTCCTTCACCCACACAAAACGCTTCTCATGCTCCGCCATTGCTCTCCTCCATTGCGAACGGTTTCTGGTTTGTCGCCGCCTTCATCGAACCGCTTCTCGAAAGGCGGAATCCAATAAATGATTCGTCTTATCATAACCATTCACAGGTCGAAGTAAATAGAAAAAAGGCCCCATTCCCTCCCCAAAAAACCCCCATTTTTATGGGGTTTCGACAGGAACCCCCTCCACCCACGCGCAGGGAGGCCCTCAAGCCAGGCTCACCTGGAGCCCCGCGCCGCACACCACACCCCGCTCCCCGAAATGGTCCCGCATGATCGCCTGGGCCATGTCTCCTGTGCAGTGACCCGGCGAGATTCCCTCGACCCCGAGCGCCTCCAGCCTCTTCGACACGGCGCGAACCGAGGGCGGGGGCTGATCCATGAGGTGGAACCCGCCCATGAGCAGCCGGACGGGCCGGTTGAATCGGTCGACCGCGCGCTCCACCATGGGGACGATGCCGGGGTGGGCGCATCCCGTGACGACCACCAGGCCCGAGGGCGTCTCGATGATCAGGCCCTGCTCGCGAAAAAAAACCGGCCCCCGGCACCGGGGTGATGTCGAAGCCCCTTGCGCCGGGGGCCGGCATGCCGGCCTCATCCGTCACGATGAAGCGTTGCGGGACTCGAGCTCCTCGATCCTTCGCTGAATGGATTCGAGCTCATCCCGGACGGCCTGGGCCTCCTGCTTCAGGTAGCCGGCCTCGTCCTCCGGGCTCATCCCGTAGGGTCCGGTCGCCGGTCCCCCAGCGGGAGCGGGTCCCCATCCCCATCCTGCAGCCGGCGGGGCCGACCTCCGGCCGAACCCCCGGCCGGGCCCGCGCCATCCAATGCCGCGAAACCCCCGCCCCCGGCCGCCTGCGCGGCCGAAACCGGGGCCTGCACCGTAGGCCGTTCCTCCGGCGCAGTAGCCGCGACCCCAACCGGTCATGGATCCCATTCCTCTGGGTCCGCTTCCATCAAATCCAGGCATGGTCCAACACCTCCTTTCAGCCTGCGCCGCCTCGTCGTCGGCGGCGGTGTCTTCGACCGCCCCCGGGGGGCAGCGTGTAGCTCCCTCCCGCGATCCGCAGGGTCTTTCCCGTCACCAGGGCGTCGGCGACGATCGCCCTCGCCTCGGCCAGAATCCGTCCGAAGGTCTGGCGGGAGACGTTCATCACCTCGGCCGCCGTGGCCTGATCCAGGCCCTGGTGGTCCACCAGCCGAATGGCCTCCAGCCCCTCCAGGGAGAGCACCACCTGAAACCTCCCCCAGGGGGGCGTCTTGTCCGGCTCGAAGACCCCGGCCACGGGTTGGCCTTGCACGAATCGAGGTTTTCTGGGTCTGGGCATGCAGCCTCCGGGTTTTGGTCATTTGCTCATAATATAGACACAACGCATTCTGATGTCAAGGGCCTTTTTGATCATTTGCTCATTATGAATTTCGGGGACACCATACGAAATTACGAATTTCGTATGGTGTCCCCGAAATTCAATGGTGTCCCCGAAATTCATGGTGTCCCCGAAGTTCGTCCCGGAAATGTTCAGGTCGACGACCCGTTCCCGGCGGGGAGCATCCGCTCGACCAGGCGCTTGACGTCCTCCAGGCGGTCCTTGCGTGCGATCAGGGTCTTGCCCCCGGCACGCACCACCACCATGTCGCGGACGCCCACCAGGGCCACGGTCTCCTCGGAACGGTCGCAGAACACCAGGTTGCCGGCTGCGTCCAGGCCGTGGAGGCACCCCCGGGCGTGGTTCTCGTGCTCGTCGCACGCAAGAAAGTCCTGCATGGCCAGCCAGCCGCCCACGTCCCTCCAGGAGAAGGTCCCGGCCACACAGCGGACCTTTCGGGCCTTCTCCATGACGCCGAAGTCGATGGAGGTCCGCTGGAGCGCTTCGAACGCCCGGGCGAGGGATGGCTCCCCCTCCGCGGTCCCCATGGCGTCGACCGCGGGGCTCAGATGGGCCACGTGCTCGGGAAGATGGCGTTCGAGCTCGTCCAGGACCGCCTCCACGGTCCAGACGAACATGCCCGAGTTCCAGAGGTAGCGACCCGAGTCCACATACCGCCGGGCCGTCTCCACGTCCGGCTTCTCCCGGAACGAGACGAGGTCGAAGTGCTCGATCCCATCGCGTTCCATCGCCTTCTCCGCCGTCTCCAGGTATCCGTACCCCGCCGCGGGATAGGTGGGTCGAATGCCGAAGGTGTACAGGGCCCCGGACTCCCGGGCCGCCTCCACGGCCGAGAGCAGGGTGCGCTGAAACAGGAGCACCGGCTCGATCAAGTGGTCCGCCGTCAGGACCGCCATGACGGGGTTGCCGAAGCGCCTTCGAGCCATCAGGGCCCCGAGGCAGACCGCGGCGGCCGTGTCCTTGCGCCGGGGCTCGCCCACGATGTTCTCCGGCGGGACCGTGGGAAGCTGCTCGGCCACCAGGGAGGTGAAGCCGGCATTGGTCAGGATCAGGATTCGGTCGTCCGGAATGAGCCCCGCCACCCGGTCGTAGCTTTTCTGCAGCAGGCTTCGGTCGCCAAAGAGCGGAATGAACTGCTTGGGGCGCTCCTGCGTGCTGAGCGGCCAGAAGCGCGTCCCCACGCCCCCGGCCAGGATGACCGCCACCATGGGACTCGTTGATTCCATCCTCCGTCTCCTACACCATCTTGGCCTTCATGATCTCGAGCATGGTGGCGTCCACCCGGGCCATGCCCACCCGTCCGATCCGGCTGAAGTTCCGAATGGTCTCCTCCGCCGTGGACCCCACGAACCCCTCGGTCTCCTGAATGCCGTGCCCGTTCAGGGCCATGTAGGCCGCCCGAATGGCCGAGTCCGTGGAGCTCACCACCTTGAGCGCACATCCTCCCTTGGCCCCGTCGCAGAGCATGCCGCCCAGGTCGCTGATGAGGCTGTTCACGGCCAGGGTGATCCCTTCCAGGTCCCGGCCCTTCAGCTGGTAGACCACCGCCACGGCCGCCCCCACGCCCGCGG
>CAYYVD010000384.1:0-4449 GCA_964475045.1 uncultured Desulfobacterales bacterium
CCCGTATCCAGGGCTTCGCCGAGGTGGAAGAGGCCCTGGATGAGGAGGCCGCCCGCGCCGAGGCCGGGAGGTGCCTCAACTGCGGGGTCTGCTCCGAGTGCATGGAGTGCGTGAAGGTGTGCGAGGCCCACGCCATCGACCACGCCATGGAGGCCGAGGAGATGGAGGTCCAGGTGGGCAGCATCATTCTGGCCACAGGCTACGACCTCATGGACCCCACCCCCATGAAGGCGTTCGGTTACGGGAAGTACCCGAACGTGTACACGAGCCTGGAGTTCGAGCGCATGAACAACGCCACCGGACCCACGGGCGGGCAGATCCTCATGCGGGACGAGCACGGAGGGTTCACCCGGCCGCCGGAGAGCGTGGCCATGGTCCACTGCGTGGGGAGCCGGGACGACCGCTACCACAGCTACTGCTCGCGGGTCTGCTGCATGTATGCACTCAAGTACGGCCATCTGGTGCACGACAAGGTCGGACCGCAGGCCGAGATCTACGACTTCTACATCGACATGCGCTGCTTCGGAAAGGGGTACGAGGAGTTCTACCGGCGTTGCCAGGAGGAGGGCATCCAGTTCACTCGCGGCAAGCCGGCCGAGATCCTGTACGAGAACGGCAAGCTGGTCCTCGTGGGCGAGGACACCCTGATCGGACGGCGCTACCGGGTTCCCGTGGACATGGTGGTCCTCTGTGCGGCCATGCAGGCCCGGGCCGACGCCGGCGAGGTGGGCAGGATCTTCGGCATCAATACGGGCCAGGACGGCTTCTACCTGGAGGAGCACCCCAAGCTGGGACCGCTGTCCACCGCCGCGGACGGGATCTACCTGGCCGGCACCTGCCAGGCCCCCCGGGACGTCCCGGACACGGTGAGCCAGGCGTCGGGGGCCGCAGCCAAGTCCCTCGCCCTGGCCTCGGTCGGAGAGGTGCTGATCGAGCCCACCACGAGCTGGATCGATCCGGACATCTGTGCCGGCTGTCAGGTGTGCATCGAGCTGTGTCCTTACGGGGCCATCGAGTTCGATCCCCAGCGCCAGGCTTCCGTGGTCAACGACGCCTTGTGCAAGGGGTGTGGGAGCTGCGCGGGGTTCTGCCCGAGCGGTGCGGCCCGGTGCGCGTCCTTCAAGAGCCGGCAGATCTTCGCGGAGATGGACGGCATCTTCGACGCCATTCATCAGGTGGGGCGGTAAAAGCGTCATGTGCGTTTCAGGATGCGTCGGGCCGGAAGGACCCAAACCGGCGAGACAAGAGGACGAGGGGAGACCATGAGCAACGAGGATTTCGAGCCCACCATTATCGCATTCGTGTGCAACTGGTGCACCTACACGGCCGCCGACCTGGCCGGCACCTCCCGGCTGGTTTACCCCATCAACGTGCGCCTGATTCGGGTCATGTGCACGGGCATGGTAGACCCCAAGTACGTGATCAAGGCCTTTCTGGAAGGTGCGGACGCCGTGCTCATCAGCGGCTGCCACCCCGGCGACTGCCACTACATCAACGGCAACTTCAAGGCCCGCCGCCGGGTCAAGCTGCTCAAGGAGATCCTGCCTCAGTTCGGGTTCGAGCCGGAGCGACTCAAGCTCACCTGGATCGGGGCGAGCGACGGGCTGGAGTTCGCCCACACCGTGGACGGTCTGGTCGAGTCCATCAAGGAGCTGGGTCCCACCGAGGTCCGGCAAACCATGGTTCTGTAATCGAGAGGTCACCATGTCCAAGGGATACAAGATCGAGGTCAAGGAAGGCGATGTGGAAGGGGGGCTGCGGCGGTTTCTCGAGAACATCCTGGCGTGGGAGGAAATCCGGGCCGTGCTCACACCCCTCCGGCTGCCTTTCAACCGGAACGTCATGCCCACGCTGGTGGCCGATGCAGGACGGCTGGAGGCGGCGGACCCCCTGTCGCCGGCCTACCCGCTGAGCGGGGCCAGACTCCTGAGCAGGTTGACCCGGCAGGAGGCCGGTGGCCGGGTGGCGGCCGTGCTTCGTCCGTGTGAGATTCGGGCCTTCGTGGAGCTGGTCAAGCTCAAGCAGGCCTCCCGGGAAGGGGTGGTGCTCATCGGAATGGATTGTGCCGGCGCCTTGTCCAACGACGTGTTCGCCCGGGCCGCGGCCGAGGATGAGGCCGGGGACCTGACCCGGCGCTTCCGGCAGGCGGCCTTCGCGGGAGAGGAAGAACCCGCCGGGTATCCTCTGGCCCCGGCGTGCCGCGTGTGCGAGCACTTCACGCCGGACGGGGCCGACGTGGCGATCGGCCTGTACGGGGTGGATGCGGAGCGGGAGCTCTGGGCCGAGCCCCGGACCGAGGCCGGGAAGGACCTGCTCGAGCACCTGGGTCTCCCGGCGTCCGAGGAGCCGGAGGCCCGCTCCAGAATCGTGAAGGAACGAACGGCCGGAGCGGCGGAACGCCGCGACGTCCTCTTCGAACAGACCGGGCAGGCCACCGACAGTGTGGCGAAGCTCACGTCCTACCTCGCCTCCTGCGTGAACTGCACCAACTGCCGCGTGGCCTGCCCGGTCTGCTATTGTCGAGAGTGCGTGTTCGGGACCGACGTCTTCGAGCACGAGCCCAGGCAGTATCTGAGCTGGGCCGACCGCAAGGGGGCCCTGAAGATGCCCACGGACACGGTCTTCTACCACCTCACACGCATGGCCCACATGGCGGCCGCCTGCGTGGGGTGCGGCCAGTGCTCCAATGCCTGCCCGAACGACATCCCGGTCATGGAGCTGTTTCGTACCGTCGCCCGGCGGGTTCAGGCGGGCTTCGGCTACGAGCCGGGACGCGACGTGGAAGAAGCGCCGCCCCTGGCGGTCTTTCGGGAAGACGAATTCGCCGAGGTGGTGGGATCATGAGACGAAAGATCGGCAGGGCGCTCGTGGTGGGAGCCGGGATTGCGGGGATCCGCTCGGCCCTGGACCTGGCCGAGACGGGCTACGGCGTGACGCTCATCGACCGGGCCCCGCACATGGGCGGCATTCTGTCCCAGCTCGACCGGCAGTTCCCCACGGACGCCTGCGGCATGTGCAAGATGCTTCCCCTGGTGGATCGCGACGACTCCGGGCAGTACTGCCTGCGCAAGGGGATGTTTCACGAGAACATCGACCTCCGGTTGGGGACCGAGCTGAAGGCGCTGGAAGGGGAGCCGGGCCGGTTCACGGTCACCCTGAGCACGCGGCGGGCGTATATTGATCCGGACCGGTGCCAGGGTTGCGGCGCCTGCGCCGAGGTGTGCCCGGTGGAGGTTCCGGACGCCTTCAACGAGGGGCTCTCCAGCCGTAAGGCCGTGTACCTGCCCGTCCCGCATGCCGTCCCCAACCCCTATCGCATCGATCCCGAGGCCTGCACCCTCTGCGGAGCCTGCGTGGAGGCGTGCCCCACGAAGGCCGTGGCCCTGGAGGACAAGGGTCGCAAGGCGTTCCGTATTCTCGTGGTGGACGACGAGCGCATCGTCCGGGACTCCCTCAAGGACTGGCTGGAGGACGTGGGGTTCGGCGTGCACACGGCCGCCTCGGGCGAGGAGGCCCTGGAGCGACTGGACGAGGATCCGTTCGACCTCCTGCTGGTGGACATCAAGATGCCCGGCATGGACGGGGTGGAGGTCCTTCGAAGGGCGCGGGAGGCGCATCCCGACCTCATGGTCATCATGATCACGGCCTATGCCACGGTGGACACCGCTGTGGAGGCCATGAAGATGGGCGCCCTGGACTACCTCACCAAGCCCTTTGATCCGGAAAAGCTCGTTCCCATGGTGGAAACCCTGTACCAGGACCGCCATGCCCCGGGCCGGGAGACCCTGGAGGTGGGGGCCGTGGTGCTTGCCTGCGGCATGTCCACCGTCGATCCGTCCGAGGGGTTCGCGTGGACCGGTTACGGGTCTGTTCCCGGCGTGATCACCGGGATCCAGCTGGAGAGGCTCTTGAGCGGGACCGGGCCCACCGAGGGGCGCCTGCAGCGGCCGTCGGACGGTGAACCCGTCAAGCGCATCGCATGGCTTCAGTGCGTGGGGTCGAGGGACCGGCAGTCGGACGCCGATTTCTGCTCCTCCATCTGCTGTATGATTTCTCTCAAGGAGGCGCGCCTGGTTCGAAGGGCGACCGGCGGCGAGGTGGAGACCGGCATCTTTTACATGGATCTTCGCACCCCCGGCAAGCGGTTCCAGCGTTACGCAGAGGAAGCCGAGGCGGAGGGGGTGCAGCTTCATCGTGTGCGGGTCCACTCGGTGGTGCCGGATCCCAAGACAGGGCGGCCCAGCATTCAGTACGCATCAGAAGACGGCCGGCTGAGGGAAGAGGTCTTCGATCTGGTGGTGCTCGCCGTGGGGGCCCGCCCTCCGGCGGGGTCTGAAGAGCTGGCCGAGGCTCTCGGATTGGAGCGCAATCCCTGGGGCTTTGCCTCCACCCGGGGTTTTCATCCGGCGGTATCGACCAGGGAAGGGGTGCTCCTGAGCGGGGCGTTTT
>CAYYVD010000385.1:0-4435 GCA_964475045.1 uncultured Desulfobacterales bacterium
AGATCTGAAACAGCATGACCATCATCAGGCTGATGACCAGCCACAGGGCGAGGTTTTTGTAAAACGGGTTCAATGGTATACAGTCCTTTCTGGAAAAAACCTGTCGAGCCGAAGGTCCTGTTTCCACGCGCTTGCCTGCTCGATTCACCGATTCGAGGCGCCGAACCGATCCCGGAGCTCCGCCGCGCGCGGATGAGCGGACCGAAACGAAGCCTAATTTTTTATTATAATCACAACGGTCGAGATTTCTACAATCTTTTTGATCAAAACCGGTCGAGTGAAACGACCCCGTGCCATATCATGTCTGCCGGGGGCTCGCAACCGAAGAGCCGGTTTTCGGACGCATTTGTTGCAATTCCAAAACGGGTTGATGCGCCCCAAAAACGGCATTCCCTCGCAAAGACGCCGAGGAAGCCAAGAAAAAACCCATGAATATTCCTCGCTTCACTTTGCGGCTTGGCGAAAGATCTCGACTTTTTGCCAGGCGTCGAAACAGGTTTACACACGAGCCCTCTTCCTCTATACCATGGTCGAACCGTCCGCTACGCGTGAGAAAACCCCTTGCCTCGAATGGCAAAACGAGTGCGATGGCCCCTGAGCTGATTCTCTCCCCCTCGGGCAGGCTGTTCCTGTCCCCTCTAGGAGCGTCGACGCAGGCCCCCACGGACGCCTGGACCCGCCGTCTCGTGCGGGCGTTCGACGATGGCCCGTCCGCAGGCCTGTTCTTCCTGGCCGCCCAAGGCCCCCCAACCCCGCCTTCGCCTTCGGTGGGGTTCTGGCGGGACGTGGCGCGCCGTTACCTGACGTTGCTCTGCCGCCTCCCCGACGCGGAAGGGGCCTGCCTCGATCCCGTCCAACCGCCCGGCCCGGAAGAAACCACGAGGATGCTTCACAGCGCGCCACCCATGAACGGCGGGGAGTACCTGAGCGCCGACGTCCTGGTGCAGCTCTGGACCGAGCTCGACGACTGGGTTCGAGGGGAGATCGCCTCTTCGAACCGCACCCTTTCGGAATGGCTCGAGAAGCGCGCCCCCGGGTGGCACCGCATCGGGCGGGTCTGCTTCCACCTGGCGGAGAACAAGCGGGACCCGGATCTTCCCTTCGCGTTTCTGGCCACCTATGCGCCTCGCCTCTCCCGGGACGGCCGCGTCCAGTACCAGCCGCTGGGAAAGGCCCTGGAGGAATATGCCGGCGCGCGAAACAAACGAGCCCTCGTGGCCCTGCTCTCACCGGTACAACGGGCCGCGGAAGGGAGCACGTTTGTGAGAGCGCTCGTCGATTCGGGCGATGTCTTTCATCCTCTGGCGTGGACCCCGCAGGAAGCGTACCGGTTTCTTCGAGAGGTCCCCGTGCTGGAAGACAGCGGCCTTCTGGTGCGTCTTCCGGATTGGTGGCGTAAACGTCCCCGCCCCCGGGTGTCCGTGACCATCGGCGACCGGAAGCAGAGCCGGTTCAGCGCCGAGACCCTCCTGGACTTCAAGGTGGAGATCTCCTTGGGCGGGCACACGCTCACGGCGGAGGAACGGCAGCGGATCCTGACCTCCGAGGACGGTCTCGTGCTCCTGAAGGGGCAGTGGGTGGAAGTGGACCGCGAGAAGCTCTCCCAGGCCCTGTCCTTCTGGAAGGAGCTGGAGGCGAGAACGGACGGCGAAGGCATTTCCTTCATCGAAGGCATGCGCCTTCTGGCGGGCGCGCCGGCGGATTTGAAAGACCCGGAGGACCCCCTGGAGGAGGTCCAGGACTGGTCCTTTGTGGACGCCGGGGACTGGCTCTCCGAGGTCCTGGCGGGCCTTCGGGACCCGGACCGCCTCGCCGGAGCCGGGCGAAGCCCCCATTTTCGGGGAACCTTGAGACCCTACCAGGAAACCGGGCACAACTGGCTCTGGTTCCTCACCCGCCTCGGGCTCGGAGCCTGTCTGGCCGACGACATGGGGCTCGGCAAGACCGTTCAGGTGCTCTCGCTCCTGTCGAGCCTGAAGGAAGACCACCGCGGAGCTCCCTCCCTGCTGGTCCTGCCCGCCTCGCTCCTCGGCAACTGGAAGGTCGAGATGGCGCGCTTCGCCCCCACCCTCACCGCCTGCTTCCTCCATGCATCCGAAACCCCCCGGTCCGACATCCAGGCCATGGCCGGGGACCCCGAGCGGGCGACTTCAGGAATGGATCTGGTGGTGACCACCTATGGAATGCTGCTGCGCCAGACATGGATGCACGAGATCTCGTGGCGTCTCGTGATCCTCGACGAGGCCCAGGCCATCAAAAACCCCTCCGCCCGCCAGACCCGGGCGGTCAAGCGGCTTCGAGCCGGCGCCCGCATCGCACTCACGGGGACGCCCGTGGAGAACCGGCTTTCGGATCTCTGGAGCCTGTTCGACTTTCTCTGTCCCGGACTGCTGGGATCCGCAAACCGGTTCAAGGCCTTTGTCAAGGACCTGGAGCAGCGGCAACGGGACCGCTACGCCCCCTTGCGGGACCTGGTCCGCCCGTACGTCCTTCGCCGGCTCAAGACCGACAAGGCCATCATCTCCGACCTTCCCGAAAAGACCGAGATGAAGGCCTACTGCGGTCTCACCCGAAGCCAGGCCACACTCTACGCCCAGTCGGTCCGAGAGCTGTCCCGGGGGCTGGAAGGACTGGACGGCATGCAACGCCGCGGGCTCGTGCTCTCTTACCTGCTGCGGTTCAAGCAGATCTGCAACCACCCCAGCCAGCTCCTGGGAGACGGCGGGTACGATCCGGCCGGCAGCGGCAAGTTCGATCGTCTGCGCACACTGGCGGAAGAAATCGCCTCACGCCAGGAAAAGGTCCTCGTGTTCACCCAGTTCCGCGAGATGACCGGGCCTCTGGCCGCATTCCTGGAGGAGGTCTTCGGCCGCGAAGGCGCCGTGCTCCATGGAGGCACCCCGGTCCGCAGACGCAAGGACTTGATCGATGCCTTTCAGCGAGAGCAAGGCCCCCCGTTCTTCGTGCTCTCCCTCAAGGCCGGGGGCACCGGGCTCAACCTCACCGCCGCCTCCCACGTGATCCACTTCGACCGGTGGTGGAACCCTGCAGTGGAGAACCAAGCCACGGATCGCGCGTTTCGCATCGGCCAGCGTAGAAACGTCCTGGTGCACAAGTTCGTGTGCCGGGGAACCATTGAAGAGAAGATCGACGAGCTCGTGGAGGAAAAGGCCCGGCTTGCCGGCGACCTCCTGGAATCCGGTCCCGAGGCCATGCTGACCGAGATGACCGATCAGGACCTGCTCAATGTGGTGACCCTGGACATCAACCGCGCAGGGGTCACATGAGACCCGACACGGAGGAAACAGAATGAGCCGATTCCAATGGAGCCCTTATGTGCCCGTGGCGGTCCGCCGGGCAAAGGCCATGAAAAAGATGCAGGCCTTGCGCAAGAAAGGAATCTGTGTTCAGCCCATCGAGATCGAGGGTCGAAAAATCGCTCGCACCTTCTGGGGCGAGGCCTGGTGCAAGCACCTGGAGCAGTTCAGTGATTTTGAAAACCGCCTCCCCAGAGGGCGCACCTATGTCCGTAACGGCTCGGTGTGTCATCTCGAGATCCGGCAGGGCGAGATCCAGGCCATGGTCAGCGGCTCAGAGCTCTACAACGTGACCATCCGTATCAACCAGCTCTCGTCAAAAAAATGGCGCGATGTCAAAGGACGTTGTGCCGGACGTATCGGCTCCCTGCTGGAGTTGCTTCAAGGCCGGCTTTCCAAAGGGGTCATGAAGGTGGTCACCGACCCGTACAACGGGCTCTTTCCCCTGCCCAAAGAGATCAAACTGGTCTGCTCCTGCCCGGACTGGGCAGTCATGTGCAAGCACGTGGCCGCGGTGCTCTACGGTGTGGGGGCCCGCCTGGACCAGGAGCCCGCCCTCCTCTTTCTGCTGCGGGGAGTAAACGAGGAAGAGCTGATCACCGCAGGCACCGAGGCGGCCGCCACGGTGGGCGGGGACCAGGGGGCCGGCCGCATCGCCGAAGGGGATCTGTCGGAGCTCTTCGGCATCGATATGGCCGAGGAGGATACCGCGGAACAACCCCCGGCTTCGCGCCCGAGCAAACCGAAAACCCCACCCCGGGCCGCCGCCTCCAGGCCGAAGCGCAAGGCCGGCCCGACCCCAAAGGCCTCGACCCGGTCGACGAGCCGGCCGGTCACCGGAAAACAGGTGGCCCACCTTCGAAAACGCTTCGCCATGACCCAGGGCCAGTTCGCGCGCCTCCTCGGGGTGAGCGCCCCCAGCGTGGGCAAATGGGAAAAAACCAAAGGCCGGCTCAACCTGCACTCACGGACCCGAAAAGCCTGGGACCGCGTGCAAACCCTCACCAAGAAAGAGGCCTGGGTTCAATTGGATTAGAACCTGGGGACGCCCTTTGTATTTTTATATTTTCTGATTAGTGACTTACTCATGAGATCCTGTCACAAAAAACAAGAAAAGT
>CAYYVD010000386.1:0-4423 GCA_964475045.1 uncultured Desulfobacterales bacterium
CTGTCGCCGGCGTGAAAGGCCGGTGTCCTGGACCTGGCTAGACGATGGGGACGCAATCTGAAAAAACCGGGATCGCGTTTCTGTGGCCACCGCCGGGGCGTTCGCCCCCGAATGGGTCCACGAATTCTGGTTTCAAAGGGTGTGTTACCGTACCCTTCGAGAGATTCAGAACCTTTATTTATACACAGTCGATGCGATGTGTTCAACCTTTTTTTGGGGTGGAGAAAGAAGTTTTTGGATTGGGGGCGGAGGCCCAGGGGGCTCCTCGTGTACGGGAGTCCGCATGGGCGCGGCCAACCCTAGTGCCTGGAGGTCTTTGCCAGGTCCTGGAACCGGGCGGCCGGTTCCAGACGCTTTGGCTTCGGCAGTGGACAGCTCCTGAGGCGACGGCTGTCGCGTGTTCACAGAGGGGTGTTTTCGCACAGTGGATCTCCACCACCTGGATGGACAGGGTTCTACAACTTGACGGATCGCATCAAACACATCATCATGACATCCGGAGCAAACGTCTCCCCCAAGGAGACCGAGGCGGTCATCCATGGGGTGGATGGTGTGGCCGAGCCCTCGGTGGTGGGGGTTCAAGAAGGTGCTCGAGGTGGGGGTCGAGGCTGCGTTTTGGGCCGGAGGCGCCCTGGAGGAACCACATGGATGCGGAATCGAAGATCGCAGGAAAGAGACTTCTCGTCGTGGACGACGAGCAGGACGTGCTGGACACGGTGTACGCGTTGCTCGATGAGTGCAAGATCGACACGGCGCGCACCTTCGAGGAGGGCAGGCGGCTCCTGGAGGAAGGGGTCTACGACGTGGCCATCCTGGATATCATGGGGGTCCAGGGGTTCGAGCTGCTCGAGGTCGCCCGGAAGCGGGATGTGCCGGCCCTCATGCTGACCGCCCACGGGCTGTCTGAAGAGAACCTCAAGCGCTCCGCAGAGGAGGGGGCCGCCTACTATGCACCCAAGGAGCGGATGCCCGATCTGCCGAAGTTCATCGCGGATGTCCTCGAAGCAAGGGAGAAGCGGCGGAGCCCCTGGGTACGATGGTTCGACCGGCTTTCCGCGTTCTACGACCGAAAGTTCGGTGGAGCGGACTGGCGGGAAAAGGAAAAGGATTTCTGGGAGAAGAGGACCAGGTCGCTCTACTAGACACCCTTTTTGGAGGACGAATCGGTGAGTGCCGCTCGAGTCGAACAGATCATACAGGATTGCATCGACCATTCGGATGACAACACCCTCGGCCGCGATGACGAGCCGGCCTGGAAAGACGTCCTGGTGGGCTCTGCAAGCGGAGCGGATCCACTCTTCGAGGACTACAAGACGCATGTGGGACCGTTTCACTTCACGCCTCAGGAGATTTTCGAGCGTACCTTTCCTGGAAGCCGGGTTTCGCCCGAGGAGCTGACCGTAATCAGCTGGATCCTCCCGCACCGGGAGGAGACCAAGGCGGACAACCGGAAACAGGATTTCTACCCCTCTGAACGCTGGGCCCGGGTCCGAATCTTTGGGGAGCGCTTCAACGCTTCGCTACGGGCGCACGTGGTGGAGGCCCTGGCGCAGGAAGGCATTCAGGCCGTGGCCCCTCAGCTCTCGCCCCACTGGAGTCGCGAGCAGTCACCTCGCTACGGGAGGGCCTCCCGATGGTCGGAGCGGCATGCCGCGTACGCCGCCGGGCTGGGGACCTTCGGCTTGAGCGACGGGCTGATCACCCAGCGGGGCAAGGCCCATCGGGCGGGGTCTGTGGTGGCCCGGGTGGTGATTCCGCCCACATCCAGGCCCTACGAGGACCACCACGCCTACTGCCTCTTCTTTACGGACGGCTCCTGCATGGCGTGCGCCGACCGGTGCCCGGTGGGGGCCATCGATCGAAATGGACACGACAAGGAGATCTGCTTCCGGCACGTCAAGGAGACTTGTGCCCTGCACGTCCAGGAACGCTTCGGGTTCGAGGGGTACGGTTGCGGCCTTTGCCAGACCGGCGTTCCGTGTGAAAGCGGCATTCCAAAACGGGCTCTTTCCTGAGCCGCCCGAGCTTTCCGGACCATCCCTGCCAGCGGCAACAAACGTCTGCATCCTCGCCGCTGCTGCCGTCCCGGCCGTTGAGCCTGGTAACAGGCCAGGGCCCTTGCTCATGCTTCTCATAGAGGTTTGAAGAACCATTCGAACCCACACAAAGAGACTTGCCGCGGGAGGGCGGAGTGCTTAATCTGATCCAGGAAACCCTCTGAAGACGAGACAAAACCGGGGCGAGGGATCAACGCCCCGCGGTTTCATGCTGAGATGCGCGGGAGGCATCCATGGAAAAGCACCACAAGTTCTCCATTTGGTATGTTCTTCTCGGAATCTGGGTTGTGCTCATTCTTCAGAACTATCTTTTCTCGGCCATGGCGGTGCAGACCATCCCCTACAGCCGCTTCCTGACCTTGCTCAAGAACGACCGGATCACTGAGGTGGCCATTTCCGAGAACCGGATCCAGGGCAAGATGAGGGCGGAGGGCGGGGACGGCGTGGAGATGTTTCGAGCGGTCCGCGTGGATCCGGAGATCTCCCAGCTTCTCGAAGAGCACGGCGTCTCCTTCAAGGGGGAAACGGAGCCTACCTTTCTGAGGGACCTGCTGTCCTGGATCGTCCCCGTGTTTCTCTTCGTGGGCATCTGGGCCTTCATGATGAAGCGCATGACCGGACAGCAGACGGGCTTCATGATGCTCGGGAAGAACAAGTCCAAGATCTACATGGAGAACGAGCTGGGAATCACCTTTGACGACGCGGCGGGCGTGGACGAGGCCAAGCAGGAGCTTCAGGAGGTCGTGGAGTTTCTCAAGGACCCGGCCCGCTTCACCGGGCTGGGGGGCAAGATGCCTCGCGGCGTGCTGCTCGTGGGGCCTCCTGGAACCGGAAAAACCCTCCTGGCCAAGGCCGTGGCCGGGGAGAGCGGGGTCCCCTTCTTCAACCTCAGCGGGTCGGAGTTCGTGGAGATGTTCGTGGGGGTGGGCGCTGCACGGGTGCGGGACCTTTTCGAGCAGGCCCAGCAGAAGGCCCCGTGCATCATCTTCGTGGACGAGCTGGACGCCTTGGGGAAGGCCCGGGGGTTCGGCATCGCTGGGGGGCACGACGAGCGAGAGCAGACCCTGAACCAGCTCCTGGTGGAGATGGACGGCTTCGACCCCCAGATCGGCGTCATCCTCATGGCGGCCACCAACCGGCCGGAGGTACTGGACCCGGCCCTGCTCCGGCCGGGCCGGTTCGACCGCCAAGTCCTCGTGGACCGCCCGGACCGCCAGGGCCGCAAGGCCATCCTTCGGGTGCACCTCGAGAACGTCAAGGCGGCCTCCACTCTGGACGTGGACGAGCTGGCCAACATGACCCCCGGCATGGTGGGGGCCGATCTGGCGAACCTGGTGAACGAGGCCGCCCTGCTGGCGGTGCGCCGGGGCAAGAGCGAGGTCACCATGAGCGAGTTCGAGGAGGCGGTCGAGCGCGTCATGGCGGGGCTGGAGAAGAAGAACCGCCTGATCAACAAGAAGGAGCGCGAGATCGTGGCCTATCACGAGTTGGGCCACGCCCTGGTGGCCCTCTCTCTTCCGGGGACGGACCCGGTGCACAAGATCTCCATCATTCCCCGGGGAATCGCCGCCCTGGGCTACACCATGCAGGTCCCCACGGAGGACCGCTACCTCATGACCAAGTCGGAGCTCCTCAACCGGATCTCCTCTCTCCTGGGCGGCCGGGCAGCGGAGGCGCTCGTGTTCGGGGATGTGTCCACAGGGGCCCACAACGATCTGTCCAAGGCCACGGATATCGCCCGGAGCATGGTCAAGGAGTACGGCATGAGCGAGGCGGTGGGCCAAGTGTACTTCGCCCGCGAGAAGCGGGCCCGGTACATGAACACCCCGCCGGAGGGGGCCATGGAGTACAGTCAGGGCACGGCGGAGCTCATCGACAAAGAGGTGCGGGAAATCCTCGCCCGCCAGTACGAGCAGGCCGAGGCCATTCTTCGAGAAAACCGCTCGGCCCTGGAACGGGGGGCCAAGCTGATTCTGGAGCGGGAGAAGATCGACGGCGAGGAGCTCAAGGCCCTGATGGGGGGATCTCCCTCTTCTTCGAATTGACTCTGCTCGAAAGGCTGTCGCAAAAACCGAAGCTCGGTCTGCACAAAGACCCCGGGCGGCTCCGGCCCGCCTCATCCTTCACCGAGCTTTCTGTAGAGGGTCCTTCGACCGATGCCCAAGATCGCTGCGGCTTTGCGCTTATTTCCTTTCCATTCTGTTTTCAGGCGAATCACCAGCAGAAAGAACCGGGACGGCAGCGTGGTCGAGTACTACCAACTCGCCCACAACGAGCGGGACCCGGTCACCCGTAAGCCCGTCAGACCGCGAACCTGTTCAACCTCAAGGTGGACCTCATCTTCTACGACACCACCACGGTTTCCT
>CAYYVD010000387.1:0-4423 GCA_964475045.1 uncultured Desulfobacterales bacterium
GAACCATCTGAGCCGCCTGATCACCTACCACGCCTACATGCTCGTCTCCCGGAAGGCGCAGTTGGACAAGTTCGTCGCCGAGAAGCGGCGGGAGTACGGTCTGGCCTCCGTCAAGGTGTTCAGCCGCCAGCTGGACCTGAGATCCCGAAGCCGGGACGAGGGAATCGATCTGAGCCCCTTTCGGACCCCGGACCAGGCGCTCCTGGCCAAGGCCCTGCAAGAGGGGACAGAGCTCCAGGACCGGCAGTTCTCCGCTCACGGGCACCTGGTCACGGGCATCATGCCCGTGTTCTCCCGGACCGAGTCCAAGGCCGTGGTGGGCCTTGTGACCCTGTCCGAGTTCATCCCGGGTACGTTCGTCAACCGCCTGGAGGCCATCAGCCGGGGCCTGGAGGAGTACAAGCAGTTCAAGGTCCTGAAAACCCCTGTGAAGATCAGCCACCTGATCACCCTGTCCATCGTCACCCTGCTGATCATCTTCTCGTCCATCTGGTTCGGGTTCTATTTGTCCAAGGGGATCACCGTGCCCATTCAGGAGCTGGCCGAGGGAACCAAGCGCATCGCCGCCGGCGACTACGACGTGTTCATCGACCTGGAGTCCCACGACGAGATCGGCGACCTGGTCCACTCCTTCAACCGCATGTCCATGGACCTCAGGAACAGCAAGGTCCAGCTGGAGGAGGCCAACGAGGAGCTGATCCGCAGCAACATCGAGATCGAGCAGCGTCGCCTCTACATGGAGATCGTGCTCGCCAATGTGGCGGCCGGCGTGGTCTCGGCCAGTGCAGACGGCAGGATCCAGACCATCAACAAGTCGGCCGAGCGCATGCTTCGGGTACGCCGGGAGGACATGATCGGACGCCACTATCGGGAGGTGATCGGCGAGACGTACGTGAACCTGATCAACGGGCTTTTTCAGGACGGCTCCCTGTTTCGAAAAGGGTTCCTGGAGCGTCAGATTCGGCTGCCTGTGGGAAACCGGACCCTGACCCTGCTCGTGCATCTGAACGTCCTGTGGGACGATCGGGGGGACTACATGGGGCTGGTGGCCGTGTTCGAGGACTTGACGGAGATCGAGAAGGCCCAGAGAATGGCCGCCTGGAGGGAGGTGGCCCGCAGGATCGCCCACGAGGTCAAGAACCCCCTCACACCCATTCAGCTCTCGGCCCAGCGCCTGAGACGGAAGTACGGAGAGAAGCTCGCCCAGGAGGACGGCAAGGTGTTCGAGGACTGCACCCGAATGATCATCAATCAGGTGGAGGCCCTCAAGGGGCTGGTGAACGAGTTCTCGAGCTTCGCCCGCATGCCGGCCCTGGATCCCCGTCCCGAAAATGTCTCCCGGATCGTTCGCGAGGCGGTGAGCCTGTACAAGGAAGCGGAGACCGGCGTGCGCATCGAGTTTCTCGAGGACGACGGGGTGCCGTCCGTCAAGGTGGACCGGGAGCAGATGAAACGGGTCATGATCAACCTGCTGGACAACGCCATGGCGGCGGTGGAGGGGGAGGGTGAGATTCGAGTAGAGCTCCGGGAGGACGCGGACCGGGGGGTGGTGGAGATTCGCGTGGAGGACAACGGCAAGGGGATTCCGCCGGACCACAAGACCCGGCTGTTCGAGCCCTACTTCTCCACCAAGAAGCAGGGGACGGGGCTGGGGCTGGCCATCGTAAACACCATCGTGAGCGACCATCAGGGGCGCATTCGCGTGGAGGACAACGAGCCTCGAGGGAGTCGGTTCATCATCGAGCTGCCCGTGGAGGCGTGAAGAAGCGGCGCGGGACGGACGCGCGGCTTGGGAAACCTCATGCTGTTTCTGTATCACACGCTCTGGACCCTGGTCGTCCTTTCTTGCGTGCCCCTGCTGCCGTTTCGAGTGGGAGAGCGGATTCGTACGCGCCTGTTCCCCCGGTTGCCGGCTGCGAGGCCGGAGCCCGGCTGCCTGTGGGTGCACGCCCTGTCCGTGGGCGAGGTCCTCTCGGCCGTGCCCCTGGTGCACCGGTTGGCCCGGCGATTCCCGGGCCGAGCGCGGGTCCTGACGGTCACCACCACCCAGGGCATGGCCGTAGCCCGGCGGGAGCTGGCCGGCGATGTGGATCTTCTGATGCCCATGCCCCTGGACTTCCGGCCCGGCGTTCGCCGGCTGGTGCGGTTCCTGAGGCCCTCGGTGTTCCTTCCGGTGGAGACCGATCTGTGGCCGGGGCTGATGCACCACCTGAAGCGCCGGGGCGTTCCCACCCTGGTGGTGAACGGCCGCATCTCTCCCAGGACCGCAAAAGGGTATCGGCGGTTTTCCCCTCTGAGCCGGATCCTGCTGCACGCCCCGGCGCTCTGGCTCATGCAGAGCGCCCTGGACGCCGAACGGCTCGTAAAGAGCGGGGTTTCGAGGCACCGGGTGCGGGTTGCCGGGAACATCAAGTTCGACGCCGACTGGGAGCCCATGGAGGACGCTGAGAGGACCGCCCTCCTGGACGCCCTGGGGCTGGGGCCCGACGCCCCCGTGTGGGTGGCCGGAAGCACCCATCCCGGCGAGGAGGAATCCATTCTGGACGTGCATGCCCGCCTCGGGGAGCGCTTCCCGGGCCTGCGCCTGGTCCTGGCGCCCAGGCGGGTGGAGCGGGGCGAGGCGATCCGGGCGCTGGCCCGGGCCCGCGGGTTTCGGGCGGCCCTGCGCTCCGGGTCCACAGCCGGAAAGCGGACGGCCCGGGTGGTGATCCTGGATACCCTGGGCGAGCTGGGGCGGGTCTACGGGATCGGCGCCGTGGCCTTTGTGGGCGGAAGCCTGGTCCCCTTTGGGGGCCACAACCTGCTGGAGCCCGCCCGCTTCGGGCTGCCCGCGGTCTTTGGTCCGCACGTGCACAACTTCGCGGCCATGTCCGAGTCCCTGCTCGAGGCCGGTGGCGGTTGTTGCGTGCAGGACGCAGAGGACCTCGAGCAATGGGTGGGAAGACTGCTCTCGCGGCCCGAGGAGGCCCGCCGCATGGGGGAGCGCGCCCTCGGGTTCGTTCGCCAAAGCACGGGCGCCCTGGATCGTGTGCTGGCGGAGATCGAGGTGCGACAAGCCCATGGCGTTTGACTGGTCCCGCATGCACGCCGACCGATCCCGGTCCCCCGTCGCCCTGGCCCTGGCCTTGTGCTCAGTCCTCTACGGCCTGGGGCTTCGGCTGGACCGGGCCCGATACCGGCGCCGGGGACGCCGCCGGCTTCCCGGCCTGGTGGTGAGCGCAGGGGGCTTGACCGCCGGAGGGGCCGGAAAAACCCCCATGACGGCCGTTTTGGCCGAGTGGGCCGTTGAGCACGGATATCGGGCGGCCGTCCTGTCCAGGGGGTACGGAAGAAAGCATGGTCGGGGGATGATCACGGTCTCGGACGGTGTGCGGATCCTGGCGGGGGCGGACCGGGCCGGGGACGAACCGCGCATGCTGGCCGAAAGGCTTTCCGGCGTGCCCGTGGTGGTCGCTCGCGACCGCTCCCGGGCCGGGCGGTTCGCCCACGAGACCTGGGGCACCCAGGTGTTCCTCCTGGACGACGGGTTTCAGCACTGGGTCCTGGAGCGGGACGTGGACGTGGTCCTGCTGGATGCAACGGATCCGGTCGGAAACGGCCGACTCCTGCCTGGAGGCCCGCTGAGGGAGCCGGTGGATGCCCTCGGCCGGGCCCACGTGGCGGTGCTCACGCGGTGCAGGGCCCCCGAGGGGAGGCTGGAGCCTGCGGACCGGCTGCTAACCCGCTTTCCGGGCCTTCCGGTGGTGCGAAGCGTTCACGCCCCGTCGGGGGTGTGCTTTCCGGGAAAGAGCCGGGAGCAGGAGGAGCCCCCTTCGAGCCTCAGCGGGCGGCGGGTGGCGGCCTTCTGCGGCATCGGCAGGCCGGCCGCCTTTCGAGAGACCCTGTCCGATCAGGGTGCGGATGTGGCTGTGTTTGAGGCGTTTGGCGACCATCACGCCTACACCCGGCGCGACATCCAACGGCTGCTCGCCCGGTTTCGCAGGAGCGGGGCCGACGCGCTGCTGACCACGGAAAAGGACTGGATGCGGGCCGGTCCGTTGCTCTCGGATGTTCGTGAGGCTGGATTTCTGCGGGTCGCATTGGCCTTTCCAAACGGAGCGCGCCCTCTCTTTGAATCCCTTTCCGCGGCGGCGATGCGAAGAGGGCTGGGATGAGGCCTGAGCCGCCATGGCGTCTGTGTGTCTTGGCGAGAGGAAAAGGGAATGGTGTACCGTGATGCGCGGTGAGGACGCCGCCTACAGGATCCTTGGGTTGCTCGTCCGGGTCATGGCCCGCATTCCCCTGCCCGTTGGCCGGTTCCTGGGTCGCATGGCCGGGACCGCTGCGGCCCTGGCCCCGGTGCCCCGGCTGCGGGTGGCCCTGGACAACATGCGGCGATGCCTCGGAGACGATCTGGACGAGCTCGGGCTCAGAAGGCTCTACC
>CAYYVD010000388.1:0-4379 GCA_964475045.1 uncultured Desulfobacterales bacterium
GCTTTGAGAAGCATTGGAGACAAATGATACGCATCAATCTCCTGCCCTTCCGGGCGGCACGGAAACGGGAAAACATCAAGCGGCAGATCACGGTCTATGCGCTGAGCGTGGTGCTGCTGGTGGTGGCCATGGCCTACACGTTTCTGCAGCTGAACGGCCGGCTGGAGGACGCCAAGGCCCAGGAGACGGGGCTCAATCAGGAGCTGGCCAAGTACAAGGACGACATCGCCCGGATCAATGAGTTGAACAAGAAGATCAAGCTCATCGAGCAGAAGCTGGCGGTGATTCACAAGCTGGAGCAGAACAAGCAGGGTCCGGTGCGGCTCCTGGACGAGCTGAGCAAGGCCATTCCCAAGGACCGGTTGTGGCTGTCGGCCCTGGCCGAGAGCGGGGGGAACCTGACGCTTCGGGGGTCGGCGAGGGACAACGAGACCGTGGCCGACTTCATGGTGAACCTGGAGAAGTCGCCCATCATCACGGCGGTGGATCTCGAGAGCAGCAAGAGCGGCCGGGTGAGCGGGGTGAACGTGAGCGACTTCAGCCTCAAGTGCAAGGTGGACCTGTCCAAGATCAAGGGCAAGTGAAAGGTCGAGCATGGAACAGCACAACCCGTCCCTCGTAGAGAAGATCGAAAAGATCAAGATGCCCATTCGAATCTTGATCCTGGTGGGGACCCTGGCGGTCCTGGCCGGGGCCTTCACCTGGTTCGTGTACCTGCCCAAGACCGAGGCCATCGCAAAGACCGAGAAGCGCGTGGAGGAGCTGAGCAAGAAGCTGGCCAATGTGAAGAAGCAGGCGAGGAACCTGGAGAAATTCGAGGAGAAATTCAAGCAGGTGACGGCGCAGTTCGAGGAGGCGCTCAAGATCCTGCCCGATCGCAAGGAGATTCCGAGCCTGCTCACCAACGTGACGCGGCTGGGGAACGAGGCGGGGCTCCAGTTTCTGCTGTTCAACCCCCAGGCCGAGCGGGGGCGGGACTTCTACCGGGAGATCCCGGTGTCCATTCGCGTGGAGGGGACGTACCACAACGTGGCGCGGTTCTTTGACTCGGTGGGGCGCATGGACCGGATCGTGAACATCTTCAACGTGTCCATGAAGCCCACGAAGGCGCTCTCCACGGAGCTCGTCACGAGCTGCAACGCGGTCACGTACCAGTTCACGGCCAAGGCCGCGCCCAAGCCGAAGAAGGGCAAGAAACGGAGGAAGTAGTGTCCGTCATGAAGCGCTACCTCGTTTGGTGGATGGTGTTGGCGTGCCTGTGGGCGGGGCCCTCGTTTGCGGCCGGGGAGGAGCCCGCGGCCGAGGCCGAGGAGGAGTACACGTACAACCCCGAGGGCAAGACGGATCCCTTCGACGCCTTTGTGGTGAAGAAGTCCCAGAGCCTGAGCCAGGTGAAGGAGAGCGACGTCTCGGGGGAGGAGCTTCAGAAGATGCTGGCCATCCTGGAGGACCTCAAGCGGCCCAAGACCGAGCTTCAGACATTTCCCCTCTCGGCCATTCGGCTCACCTCCATCGTGAGCACCGGGGAGGAGACCCGGGCCATGGTCAAGGGGCCTCAGGGCAACAAGGGCTACCTGCTCGAGGAGGGCACCTACATCGGCCGGGAAGGCGGTGTGGTGGAGGAGATCGTGAACGAGGAGAAGATGACCGATCTCGGCAAGCAGCTCATCCGCAAGGTGGTGATCAAGGAGCCGTACCTGGACGAGCAGCGCAAGATCGGGTACCGGCGGGTGGAGCTGAAGATGCCCGGGACGTTCGAGTAACGCGGGCCGTCATTCAAAGGAGATGAGCATGACCAGCAAAGGGAAGCGATGGATTCGAGGATCCCTGATCGGGCTCCTCGCCTGGGGCGTGTGGGTCCTTCCGGCCTTTTCCGCTCAGCTGACGGAAGTCGAGGTGGAACGGGTCCAGAACGACACGAACGTCTACATTCGAGGGGGGTACTCGTCCTACCGGGCCTTCACCCTCCCGAAGCCCGCCCGGCTGGTCATCGACTTCGAAGGGACCCAGCGGGGCCGGAACCTGGACCGGATCCACGATGTGGACGGGCCCGTGCTCGGGAAGATCCGGGTGGGCGAGGGCCAGGGCCGGGTGCGGGTGGTGCTCGACTCGGCGAAGAAGGACGAGCCGTTCCACTTCAACATCGGTGAGGAGAAAGGCGCCTTCCGGGTGCGCTGCTGGCGGCCCGAGGGGACGGCGAGCGCCGCCACCGAGACGCGCAGGAGCGCGGGCGGGCAGGTGGCCGACTTTCCCGAGAAGGCCCTGAGGGACGTCCTGGGGATGCGGGACGAGGCCGAGGTGGAGGTGGACGAGGCCCAGAAGGTGCCCAAGTACCCCGGGGAGAAGATCCAGCACATCGACTTCTACCAGGAGGATCTGCACAACGTGTTTCGGTTGTTCGGGGAGATGTTCGGGAAGAACTTCATCGTGGACGACCGGGTCAAGGGGACCCTGACCCTGAGCCTCAAGGACGTGCCCTGGGACCTGGCCATGGACATCATCGCGGACATGAAGGAGCTGGAGGTGGCGGAGCGGGCCGACATCATGGTGGTCAAGCCCAAGGAGCAGAAGGAGGAGGGCGAGCTGGTGGTGCGCTCGGTCCCGGACGACATGCTTCACCCGGCGAGAATCCTCAAGAAGCAGAAGGAGGACGAGCGCAAGGCGCGGCAGTTTATTCTGCAGGCCCACAACCTGGAGAACGAGGGCCGCTACGAGGCCGCCCTGGAGCAGTACGAGCGGGCCTACGAGGCGTGGAAGGGGAACATCGATCTGGTCAAGAAGACCGCCTACCTGCACTACCGCCTGGAGCGCTACGCCCGGAGCTACTTCTTTGCCAAGGAAGCCATGAAGATCAACATGAAGGACGCGGAGGCGGCGCTCTACGCGGCCCTCTCGGCGGCCCAGATGAACAAGAACGACGAGGCGGAGCTCTTCTTCGAGGCCGCCATCAACGGAAAGCCCAAGCTGCCCGAAGCCTTCTTCAACTACGGCCTCTTTCTGGAGCAGGAGGGGAAGTACACGGACGCCCTCCACGTGTACCAGAAGCACGAGGAGACCTTCGGTCCGTCCCTGGACGTGAGCCTGGCCGTCGCCAAGGTGCTCGAGGCCAAGAACCGGGCGTCCGAGGCGTGCAAGCGCTACCGCAACATCTCGTTTTCGGGCTTTCCCATGGACCAGGCCACGGAAAACATGATTCAGCAGAAGGTGAACTCCCTTTGCGATTAAGGAGGTCAGGGTGAAGAACCGTATTGGATGCACAGTGATCGTGGTCGTGGCCCTCTTCCTGGCCGGGTGCGTCTCGAGTCAGAAGCAGGCCCAGGAGGCGACCCCGGCCGTCTCCGAGAAGACGGCCGTCCAGATCGAGGCGCCCCGGGAGATGCAGCCCGAGCGCGCACCCGAGCCGGCCTGGTCTGTGGACCGCAAGGGGTTTCGCACCAAGCCCCTGGAGATGGAGGTCCGAAAAGGCCACCCCTACACGCCCGTGGGCGCGGAGATCGTGAGCAAGGGGGCCCCGGTCCGGCTCATCGACGTGATCAAGCAGATGGCGGACCTCCAGGGCTTCTCGGTGAGCTGGGCGGACGACGTGGACCCCAACACCAACGTGAACGTCCACATTCGGCCCGAGGACAACTTCTGGGACGCGCTCCAGAACCTGCTGCGCCAGCGGGACTACTTCTACGAGCTGAGCGGCGAGACCCTGGTCATCCAGTACAAGACCACCCAGCGCTACCAGGTGGTCATGCCCACGCTCAAGGAGGACTTTAAGACCTCCGTGGGCGGGAGCCTCATCGGCGGCGGCGCGGTGGAGGGCCGCATCACCGGGGAGACGGCCATCAGCGCGAACATTCGGGAGCCGCTGGACTTCTGGGCCGGGCTGGAGAAGAACCTCGGCCAGATCCTGCAGAGCTCGACGGCGGCCGACAAGGGCCACTTCATCGTGGACGACCACATCGGGGTCATCACGGTGACCGCGCCCCGGAACACCCACGACAAGATTCGGGCGTACCTGGACGATCTCAAGGAGCAGATCTACCGTCAGGTGGTGATCGAGGCCAAGATCATGGAGGTGCGCCTGAACGACAGCCACCAGATGGGCATCAACTGGTCCAACGTCCTCTCGGTGGCCAACCGGGCCAACAGCGAGACCTTCGCGGGGACCGCCACCTTCGGGGAGAACTACGAGCTGGAGGACGGCGCCATCATCGCCAACACGGTCTACCCCACGCACAAGTTCCTGCGGTACATGACCATGACGCCCCAGGCCTTCAGCGTGGCCGTGGAGGCCCTGAAGGAGTACGGCACCACGAACGTGCTCTCCAACCCCAAGATCACCATCATGAACGGCCACGGCGCGTCCATCACCGTGGGCGAGGACATCA
>CAYYVD010000389.1:0-4362 GCA_964475045.1 uncultured Desulfobacterales bacterium
CATGAGCAAACAGCGAGACGCCTATGTACAAAAGATGAAGGCCAAGCTGGACGAGTGGAACTCGGAGATCGACCGGATCGAGGCCAGGATCGACCAGGCCGATGCCGAATCGAAAATCGAGTACAATAAGCGTTTGGAGGATCTCCGCGCAAAGCGCAAGGAGGTGGAGGATCAGCTCGAGGAGATCCAGCGGGCCGGCGAGAGCAGCTGGGACGATCTCAAGCAGGGGCTCGAGAACTCGTGGGAGATCCTCAAGAAGAGCCTGGATCGGGCCAAGTCGGAGTTCTCCCGCGGATACAGAGAAGGCGGGAAGGATCAATAGGAAGCCCTCCTCCCGAATCGCTCGCGGAGCCTGCGCACGCCCATGACCGCGGTGAACAGGAGCGAGACGAGCGAGACCGCGCCTCCGGCGAAAAAGGCGCCTCGGACCGACCGGTCGGTCACGAACAGGGCGAAGAACGGTGGGGAGACGGTCTGCCCCAGGTAGATCAGGAGGGGGAAGACGGAGAGCACTCCCGAGCGCAGGTCGGTGGATCAGCGTGGGCATGAGCACACCGAAGCCCGGGCCCCAGACCGCCATGAAGGGCATCGTGGCCGGGTAGGGAAAAGCCCGCCTGCAGATGGCTCAGCCACCAACAGACGAACCCCCAGAGGACGCAGACTTCCTCCGGGCCAGAGAAACAGGGCTCGTCTCAGATCAGATACATGTTCTCCGCCTCTCGGAGAAGGTCGTCGCGGAACCTCGGGTGGGCCAGATTGATCACGCTCAGGGCCCGGTCCCGAAGACTCAGCCCTTTGAGGTTCACTTTCCCGTACTCCGTCACGAGAACCTCGGTGGCCATGCGGGGTGTGGTGACCACCGCGCCCACCTCGAACCGCGGCACGATGCGGGAGATCTGCCCGTCCCTGGCGGTGGAGTAGAAGGCGATGATGGACTTTCCCCCCTTGGAATCATAGGCCCCCCGGACGAAGTCCAGCTGCCCCCCGGTCCCGCTGAACTGGTGGCCGTCCATGGACTCGGAGTTGCACTGCCCCAGGAGGTCCACCTCGAGGGTGGAGTTGATGGAGATCATTCTCTCGTTCATGGCAATGACCCTGGTGTCGTTGGTGTAGGAGACCGGATACGATTCCAGGCTCGGGTTGTCGTCCATGAAGCGATACATGTCCCGGTCTCCCAGGGCATTGGTGAACACGTGCTTTCGAGGATGGAGGTTCTTTCTTCTCCCCGTGACCACGCCTTTTCGAATGAGGTCCACCATGCCCGGGCAGAAGAGTTCGGTGTGAATGCCCAGGTCCTTGTGGCCCTCCAGATAGGCGGTGACCGCGCTGGGAATGCCGCCGACGCCCAGCTGAATCGTGGCCCCATCGGGAATCATCTCCGCAATGGTCCGGCCGATGGTCTCGGCCTCGGGCTTGGGAGGCGCCGGTGTGAGCTCCATCAAGGGGGCCTCGTGCTCGACCACCGCATCCACCTCCGAGATGTGGATCAGGGAGTCCCCGAACACCCTGGGCATGTTGGGGTTGACCTCCACGATGCACATTCGGGCATGACGCGCGGCGGTGGTGATGTAGTCATTGACCGCACCGAAGGTGAAAAACCCCGCCTCGTCCATGGGGGACACCGTGGTCAGCACCGCATCCACCTCCATGGTCTCGGTGATCAGCCTCGGGACCTCGTGAAAATTGTTGGGGACATAGGTGTTCAGCCCCACCTGAACCAGCGAACGGTCGGACGCGCTCACGAACCAGGTGTGGGGGAAGACCACATCGCTCAGGTCCGGGGCCAGAATCGTGTCCGCGGCGTGGGCCATGGGAAGGAGGGAGAAGATCTTGACCGCCTTGAACCCCCCGGCCCGGGCCCGGTCGGCCACCGCAGCCAGCAGGGCGGGCGGTTCGCCGGCCGCCATCCCGTGCACCAAACAGCAGGTTTCTGGAATCCGGTCCACCGCCTTGGCCGCTGTAACGCACTTTCTGTCATAGTCGGATGCATACATAAAACCCACTCCTGGTTCATGAGAAAGAAAGGTGGAAGAAACAGCTCCTCTTGTATGGGTTATATCGGCAGGCCGGAGGATTGTCTTCCAAAAAAACCAACAGCGGCAGCCGATGTTCCGCAAACCTCAGAAGCAAAATGAAGCCTGCGGCGTCCGGCGCCGGACGGCATCCGGTTTCGAGCCGGGAGGGGAGCATCTTTGCTGAAACTCCGTCCTCGGCCGATCCAAGCCTGTAGAGAGCTGAGGATGCACCATCCGTGTGGTTTCGACTTGATTGATTACGCCCCACCAAGCAGCTGATGATGAATTCTACGGAAAGCTCAAGCGCTCTGTTGTGGGCTTGTTCTACTACGCCGGTCACGGCATGCAGGTGGACGGATACAACTACTTGACCCCGGTGGGCGCGGTGACCTCGGAATCCGACGTGCGCTACGAAGCCATCGAGGCCTCGACATGGACCGCATCCTGGAGCTGATCGCCCGCAAGGCCACCGAGCTGTTGTCCAGTGACGGGGCCACCATCCCGCACTACGACGAACAAGACGATCTTCTCAAGGTGATCCAGGGCTGCAACGTCAACGTGAACATCAGGGAGGGGTCCTTCAAACCCGGTGAAGGCATGAGCGGAAAGGCGTTCAAATTCCGCAGCCCCATGTGGGTGGAAGACCGGCTGGCGGACAGCTCTTATCGGTTGACCAGCCAATCGGGCGGGCAATTCGTCGACAAGCTTGCCCCCCCGGGGAATCCTGTCCGTCCCCATCGCCCGGCAGGAGGACGTCTATGGGGTGCTGACGGTGCACACCTTCACCCCCACCCCCACGCCTACACGCAAAAGGAGATCCAGATCCTCTCCACCCTGGCCGATCATGCCGCCATCGCCATCTCCACTGCCCGGCTCGTCGAAGCCCCGCAGGAAGCCAAGACAACGGCCGAGGCGGCCACCCGGGCCAAAAGCGACTTTCCGGCGAGCATCAGCCACGAAATCCGCACCCCCATGAACGCCATTCTGGGAATGGCCGAACTGCTCAATGAATCCCCGCTGGACGACGAACAAAAGAAATACGTAGAGATCTTCCAGGCCGCCGGAGAAGCCTTGCTCAACATCATCAACGACATTCTCGACCTGTCCAAGGTGGAGGCGGCCCGCATCGAACGGTAGAAGACCCCCTTCAGCCTGGGCGATCTCATCGAACCTACCTGCGAGCTCGTCGCCATGAAGGCCCACGAAAAGGGACTGGAACTGCTCTGTCACCTGCACCCGGACGTACCGGTCGACCTGGTGGGAGATCCGGTCCGGCTTCGACAGATCATGGTCAACCTCCTGGGGAACGCCGTCAAGTTCACCGAAACAGGAGAGATCGTCCTGAGCTGGAAACAGGACAGCGGCTGGACGGACCCGGACGGCAGGCGGACCGGACTGCTCTTTGGGAAACCACCGGCATCCGGCGGGACCGCATCATAGTCATCGATGACGACGAAGCCATTCGAAGAATCGTGGAGAAGATGCTCACCAATGAGTTCTACGATGTCGTCACGGCTGCAGACAGCCTGGAGGGGTTGAACAAGCTCTTCGAACAACCCCCGGACCTCGTTCTGGTGGACTGCAACATGCCGAACATGAGGCATCGCATTCATCGAAAAGCTCAAATCCCATTCCCACCTCCGCAGCATCCCCGTGATCATGCTCACCGCCACCGACGCCGAGGAAACCGAAGTCGAAGCCCTCACGGTGGGGGCCGATGACTGGATCCGAAAACCCATTCACAAACAACGCCTTCTGGCCCGCATCAAACGACTCCTAAAGCCATGAACGCTTCCCTTTTCGGGGATCTTGTTGATCATCCCGGGTCGTCGCACCGATGGGCCTGGGCCCGGGGGACCAGCAGGATGCTGCCTAGATGCAGCATCTCCTCGTCCTCACTCCGGAGCGCGATCTCTTTCAGGGCTCGAAGCGTCTCACCGGCCCTGGTGTGTCCCCAGAACCAATCGGCCAGGCCGGACGCGGAGGTGTCTCCCCCTGGCTGTGCTGCGATCGATTCCAGGTAGTAGGCCTTGACATCCTCTGCAGCCAAGCGGAGTACGGTGGGCCAGGCGAGATTCGGCAGGGGATTCGCTACCTCCAGACCCTGGGAGGCGTCAGCGAGTAGACCGGCCGCGGCCGGTATGTCGAGCCCGCTCACACCAACGGTCGTCCTGCCGTTCCTCTTCCAGGCCATCCGGTACCAGGAAGACAGCTGCGACACCTCCAGGGCCAATGCCTTTCGCGCATTCGCCCCCTCCTCCACGCCGAAGCTTACGGGACAGGCCCAGGCACCTCCCGTCGTTCCACGACCCTGTGATGGAGCGTCCTCCGGGAAGTCCTCCAGAAC
>CAYYVD010000390.1:0-4361 GCA_964475045.1 uncultured Desulfobacterales bacterium
ACTGCCAGTACTGGATGCCGAAAAACTCGCGGGTCAGCGACTCGGGCATGCGGGCGGCCAGAAACGCGTCCGCCACCTCCTGGTCCGTGAAGCCGTTCTTCCCGTATGGGTAGAGGCCGTTCTCCGACACGAGGGACTCGAACCCGGATGTGGTGATGACGAGGGTCTTGGGGATCTTGATGTCCACCCCGGGGAAGCGTTCGTGCAGCTCCTCGTGCTCCTGGAGGAGGGTGGACATGAAGGCCAGCCCCCGGGCCTTGCCTCCGATGGAGCCTTGGCCGACCTTCACGAAGTCCATGATGTCCGCGTCGTAGGTGGCGCCCCGGAACTGGGCCACCACCCCTTTCTGGCGCATCTTTCGGAGGGTGTGGATGTTCGTGATGAGGTACTGCCGGAGGTCCTCCGCGCTGCAGAACTCCGAGGCGTGAACCTCCCGAAAACGGGAGGCCAGGGTGATCTCGGACCGGCCCATGATCCAGTTGGAGAAGTGGTTCCTCTCGGCGTGGTACCACAGGGAGGGCTCGGGAATGTCTCGAATCTTCAGCTCCAGGGAACGCAGGTCCGAGGCCCGGTCCAGCTCGGTCCCGTCCGGCAGGCGGAACACGAAGTCCCCGAAGCCCAGGTGGGTCAGAAAGAAGTCGTGGAGCTCGGCCAGGAGGTTGGGGGAGTTCTTGTCGAGAAAGACCGCGGGGACCCGGTCGGCCTTGGAACGGTTTTCGGACTCTGAGCTGAGCAGAAGCAAGGGGAGGTCGGGCACCTCCTGGCGGATTTCCCTGAGCAGGTCGAACCCGGCGTCCGGGTCCAACTCGTCCTCCCTGGGGATCCTCGTGTCCGCGATGATGCCGAAGAGGTAGGGCTTGAACTGCCGGTAGAGCTTCAGGGCCTCCTCGTAGTCCTCGGCGTGGAGGATCTTGGGCCTGGCCCGCATGGTCAGCAGGCGGTGCTCCTCGTTCAGGCCGGCCTCGAGCACGGCCTGGGTCTGCCGCACCACCTCCTTGTAGATGAGCGGCAGGAACGTGGAGTAGTAGAGGGGCGAGTCCTCCACCAGGATGAGCACGCGGACCCGGGCACGGGTGGTGTCGTGGTTCACGTTCATCCGATCCTCGGCGTTTTTGACCAGGGCGAGCAGAAGATCGGAGTTGCCGGTCCACACGTAGATCTTGTCGATTCCGCTGGTATCCGTGTTCTCGGGAGGGGGGTAGACCCCTCGAAGGCTGTGGGTGAGGAGGTTCACCGGCAGGGAGCTCTTGCGCTTCTTGGCCTCGGCGGCAAAGGAGAAGGCGTCCATCTCCCCGACGTGGGGCATGGTGATCACCATGTCGAACCGTTTGCGATCCAGGGTCTCCAGTGCCTCGCGCGCCGAGGAGACGCGGGTGACCCGGGGGGGCTGGCTGAGGTTGAGGCCGCTGTACTCGTTGATGATGCGCGAGGCCAGGCTTCCGTCCTCCTCCAGGATGTAGGCGTCGTACGGGCTCGAGACGAGGAGGATGTCCCGGACCTTGATGGACATCAGCTCGTGGAACACCTTGAAATGAGAGTAGAACTCCGTCCCGGTCCGGTCTTCCCGGGAGAAGGTGATGCAGGAAGGATCCGTCGAATGTTCACGGGCCATGGGCACCCAGCCTCTTGATTGCAGACTCACAGGAATCCCCTGTGGTCGGTTTAACATACCCGCGGAGGTACCCCTTGTCAACGAGACCGGAGGTGAGGAGCGGGGCCGGCCCGCGGAAAGAGCCCGGCCCCCCGGGATGCAGGGCTCAGGCGTCGATCACCTGCAGGGCCTCCTCTCGATAGGCGTCCATCACGTACGGGATGCCCGTGATCCGGGCGCACTCCTCGGTGAGGGACATGAGGTCCCTGCGGCTGATGTAGGAAACGTTCCAGTTTCGGGATCCGGCCATGAGCTGCTGGAGGCCCACCTTGATCTTGTCCGTCGCGCTGAAGATGCCCACGGCCCCCAGGGGGAGCTTCTCGGCCTCGGCCCCGTACCGCTCCTTGAGGACCTCGTAGTTCATGAAAATCTCCTCCTTGGTGTCCCCGAACCGGGAGACCGTGGCCGGAAGGCCGCCGTCCTCGCCACGGAGCCAGCGCTCCGTGTTCTTGCCCACCATGCCGGGAATCATGAGGGCCCGGCCCATGCAGACCGCCTTGGTGTAGGGAGCGCCCAGGGCCAGGGCCTTGAACACGTGATCCTCGGAGGAGAACCCGCCGGCAAAGGCGATGTCCGGGACCCAGGCCCCTCTCTTCTCCAGACGTTCGCAGAGCTCGTAGGCCATGGAGTGGAGGTACACGGCCGGCACCCCCCATTCGGTCATCATGCGCCAGGGGCTCATGCCCGTGCCGCCCGGGGCCCCGTCGATGGTGAGGAGGTCGATTCGGGCGTCGCTGCACCAGCGGATGGCCATGGCCAACTCCCGCATGGGGTATGCCCCGGTCTTCAGGGTGATGCGTTTGGCACCGAGGCCGCGAACCCGCTCCACCTCTCTCATGAAGCCCTCCTGGTCGATGAAGCCCAGCCGGGAGTGGCGCTCGAACTGCTTCAGCGGGCCGGCCTTGAATGCGGCCTGGTAGGCCGGGACCTCTGGGTCGGGAGTGACGATGTACCCGCGCCGTTTGAGCTCCAGGGCCCGCTCCAGAGAGTTCACCTTGATCTCGCCGCCGATGCACTTGGCCCCCTGTCCCCACTTGAGCTCGATGGTCTCCACGCCCAGCTTGTCGATGACGTACTCGGCCACCCCCATGCGGGTGTCCTCCACGTTCAGCTGGACCAGGATGTCGCCGTAGCCTTCGTGGTAGCGACGGTACTCCCGCACGCGCCGGTCCATCTCGGGGCTCTTGGTGATCTTGCCTTCGGCGTTCAGCTCCAGTCCGGGGTCGATCCCGCAGACGTTCTCACCGCACACCAGGCTGATCCCACTGATGGCCGCGCCGATGGCGAAGTGCTCCCAGTTCTTGCGGGCGATGTCCGTGCTGCCCAGGGCGCCCGTGAAGATGGGCACCTTCATCCTGACCTTGTCCTCGGCCCCGAAGGAGGTTTCCGTGTCCACGGCGGGAAAGGTGGCCTGATCCGGATCCTCCGCTACGCCCTTGGCACCGAACGCGTACCCCATGATGTTCAGGTGGGAGTAGTCCACCGGGTAGTCCTTGTCGGCGCCTGCGGTCACGCTGCCGAAGGGCTCGGGGTAGAGGAGCTCACGCCCCCGAAACGTGGCGCGAAACATGTCGCAGTTGCCTTTGCAGCCGTCGATGCAGCGGCTGCAGATGCCCGACTGGGGCGCCACGTTGCGGGATCGGTTCTTGGTCTGTAGGGCGTCGTTGGAGTTGGGTTGCTGCAGGTTCATGACGGACCTCCTGTTGGGGTTTGGACGAAAAAGGGCGCCTTCCCGCATGGGGAAAAGACGCCCTCGTCTCGAGGAACGCACCGTCACGCCGTTGTGCCGGTGGTTCGGCCTCAGTGAATTTGAGCTCTGAACTTTAGCGGCGCTGAAGAGTGTTGTCAACGCATTTTCTGACCGTGACAAGACCCCGGAGGCGATGGAAGGAGAGGGGGTGAGAAAATGGAAAGTTCAGCGGAGGCTCAGACGTCCTCGGAGAGGAGGACCGCCTCGGCGATCTGGCGCATGGTCTTTCGCGAGTCCATGCTGCGCTTCTGGATCCACCGGAAGGCCTCCTGCCCGTCCATGCCCCGGCGCCGGACCAGGACCTCCTTGGCCCGTTCCACGAGCTTTCGGACCTCCAGCTCCTCCTGCACGCTGCGGGCCTCGTCCCGCAGGCCGGCGTTGCGGATCGCCATGGCGGTGAGGTAGGCCACGGCGGTGAACAGATGGACCTCGGAGTCGGCGAAGGGGTGGGGGTGGTTCGTGAAGGCGTCCAGGACGCCGATGACGTCGTCCTCCCCCACTCGAATGGGGACGCTCAGCATGGAGACGAGCCCCAGCTTCTCGGCGATGGCCTTCTCCTTGAACCGGGGTTCCTTGAGCACATCCGGAATGCGGAGGGTCTGGTTGTGGGTGGCCACGAAGCCGGCCACCCCTTCGACACGACCCATGGTGCGGGGGCGGGCGTAGTCGGGGTCCACGGCCTGGGTGGCCCTGAGGCGGATGACCCGGGGGACGGCCTCGTTGTCCAGCAGCCAGACGGAGCACACCTCGAACCCCAGGACCCGGGCCGTGGTCATGACGATCCGGTTGAGGAGCTCGTCCAGGCCCTGCTCCGTGGCGATGGCCCGGGTGATGTCCGCGATGGCTTTGATGTAGGCTGCGTGGGTTTCGGGATCGATCGCTTCCATGGGTCCGCAAGGGTCGACCTTACTTCTGCCACTCCTTGGCGAAGATCCTGGCGATTCGGTCCGTCTGGCTCGG
>CAYYVD010000391.1:0-4338 GCA_964475045.1 uncultured Desulfobacterales bacterium
CGAGAAGAGCAAGGGGACCAAGATCTTCGCCCTGGCCGGCAAGGTGAACAACACCGGCCTGGTGGAGGTCCCTTTGGGGATCACCATCAAGGAGGTGGTGTTCGACATCGGCGGCGGCATCCCCAAGGGCCGCGCATTCAAGGCGGTCCAGATGGGGGGGCCGTCCGGGGGATGCGTCCCCGCCCGGTACCTGAACCTGCCCATCGACTACGACACCATCCAGCGCATCGGCGCCATCATGGGCTCGGGCGGCATGGTGGTGATGGACGAGAACAACTGCATGGTGGAGATCGCCCGGTTCTTTCTGAGCTTCACCCAGTCCGAGTCCTGCGGCAAGTGCAGCCCCTGCCGCCTGGGGACCACCCAGCTCCTCAAGATCCTGACGCGTATCACCCGGGGCGAGGGTCGACTGGAGGACATCGAGGTGATTCGGGACCTGGGCGGGACCGTCACGGCCGCCTCCCTCTGCGGGCTCGGGCAGACCTGCGCCAAGCCCGCCCTTTCCACGCTCCGGTACTTCGAGAAGGAGTACGAAGACCACATCCTGGAGCACCGTTGCGCAGGGGCCGTCTGCGACGCCATGGTCATCAGCGCGTGCCAGCACGCCTGCCCTGCGGGGATCGACGTCCCCAACTACGTGGCCGCCGTGGCGGCGGGTCACCACGACCGGGCGGTGGAGATCATTCGGGAGCGGAACCCCTTCCCTGCGGTCTGCGGGCGGATCTGCATCCACCCCTGCGAGGCCAAGTGCCGCCGTGGGGAGCTGGACGACCCCGTGGCCATTCGATCCCTCAAACGGTTCGCGTCGGACTGGTCCTTCTCCCACCCGGGACCGCCCGTGAAACCCTTCCCGGTCCGCCACGAGGAGCGTGTCGCCGTGGTGGGAGGCGGGCCCGCCGGGCTCACCTGCGCCTACTTTCTGGCCCAGCTGGGCTATCGGGTCACCGTGTTCGAGGCCCAGCCCGTGGCCGGAGGCATGCTGGCCATCGCCGTGCCCGAGTTCCGGCTCCCCAGGGAGGTCATTCAGGCCGAGGTGGACCACATCGTGCAGCGGGGCGTGGAGATCCGTTACGGCTCGCCCATCGACGCGAATCACACGGTGAACGACCTCATGGCGGAGGGCTTCCAGGCCGTGTTCATCGCCGCGGGGGCCCAGGTCAGCAAGCGGATCGGGATCCCCGGAGAGGAGGCGGACCTCCAGGGCCTCCACTACGGCCTCCAGTTCCTGACCGACGTCCGGCTGAACCGCGCTCCGAGGCTCTCGGGGCGGGTCATGGTGATCGGGGGTGGCAACGTGGCCCTGGACGTGGCCCGCACCGCACTCCGCAGTGGCGCCTCCGAGGTGCAGCTCTTCTGCGTGGAGTCCCGGGAGGAGATGCCGGCCTGGGAGAAGGACATCGAGGAGGCCCTGGAGGAGGGCGTCACCATCCACCCCTCCTGGGGGCCTCAGCGGGTGATTCGCGAGAACGGCCGGGTGAGCGGTGTGGAGTTCGCACGGTGCACCTCGGTCTTCGATGAGGAGGGGCGCTTCGCACCACGGTTCGACGAGGACAGCACCCGAAGCGTCCGGGGGGACCACGTGATCATTTCCATCGGTCAGGCCCCGGACATCTCCTTCCTGGCCCCGGACAGCCGCCTCGAGCGCGCCCTCTGGGGCGCCCTGGAGGTGGACGAAAACAGCCTGGGGACCAACGTCCCGGGGATCTTCGCAGGGGGTGACTTCACCACCGGACCCACCTACGTCATTCGGGCCATCGCGGCCGGAAGAAGGGCCGCCCTGGCCATCCACCGATTCCTCCGGGGCGAGGAGGGCAGGGTGCGGATTGTGGACGAGAAGACCGCCCTCGAGGAGGACCTGGCCCTGGCGCTGGAGGAGGAGACCGTCCAGGAGCAGCCCCGGGTCCCCGTCCGGGTGGCGGTCCCCGAGGAGAGGGTCGTCGATTTTCGCGAGGTGGAACAGGGGTTCTCGGAGGAGCAGGCGCGGCAGGAGGCCAGGCGCTGCCTTCGTTGCGATCTGGAACAGGAGAGGAGGGAGGCATGATCCGATCCATCACCCGTCCGAAGCCGGAGGAGGAGGTTCATCGCCTGCTGGAGGGCCTTACGCGGATCTTCGTGATCGGCTGCGGCACCTGCACGACCCTGACCCGCACCGGAGGAGCGGACCAGGTGAGGGCCATGTCCGAGTCGCTCGCCGGCCGGGGAAAGATGATCACCGGGTCGACGGTGCTGCCCGTGGCCTGCGACAACCTCACCGGGGAGGCTTTGAAGGAGCACGGACCCGGGATCGAGCAGTCGGACGCGCTGCTCATCATGACCTGTGCCTTCGGGGTCCTGACCGTGGCCAGACAGACGGGGAAGACCGTGATCCCCGCCCTCGACACCCTGTTCGTGGGCAAGGAGTCCGGGGTGGGCCGGTTCGACGAGATCTGCACCCAGTGCGGGAGCTGCATTCTGGGGGAGACCGGGGGCATCTGCCCGGTGACCGCGTGCCACAAGGGCATGGTCAACGGCCCCTGCGGCGGAACGAACGACGGTCTTTGCGAGATCGGCGACGGCCGGGACTGCGCCTGGACCTTGATCTACGAACGGCTGAAGGGGCTGGGGAGGCTCGACGTGATGAGGCGCTTTCAGGCCGCCCGGAACCACCAGGCCGCTCCCATGCCCGGGGTCTGGCGGGACCCCGATCTCTAGAGACGTTTGACACGAGGATGCCCATGGGGACGACATTCAAAGAAGCGCTGGCGTCGGGGAAGTTCGTGGTGACCTCGGAGGTGGCCCCGCCCAAGGGGACGAACCTCGAGACCATGGCCCACCACGTGGAGCTCCTCCGGGACAAGGTGGACGCCATGAACGTGACCGACCACCAGAGCTCGGTGATGCGGTTCCCCTCCCTGGGCGGGGCCCTGCTGGTCAAGGAGCTGGGCGGGGAGCCCATTCTCCAGATGACCTGCCGGGACCGGAACCGGCTCGCCCTGCAGGCGGATCTGCTTTTTGCGGCGGCCCGGGGCATCGGGAACGTGCTCTGCCTGACCGGGGACTCGGTGATCCTGGGGGACCACAAGGAGGCCAAGGGGGTCTTCGACCTGGACTCGAGTCAGCTCCTGGCCGCCGTTCGAGCCCTGGAAAAGGGGAAGGACCTGGGGGGGAGCGCACTCGACGGCGCCCCGGCCTTCTGCGCCGGGGCCATCGTGACCCCGGAGGCCAAGCCCCTGGAACCCCAGCTCATCAGGTTCGAGAAGAAGATCGAGGCGGGCGCCGAGTTCATTCAGTCCCAGGCGGTCTACGACCTGGACAACTTCGAGACCTTCATGGACTACGCCCGGGCCTTCCCGGTCAAGATCCTGGCCGGCATCATCCTGCTCACCTCGGCGCCCATGGCGCGGTTCATGAACAAGAACGTGGCCGGGGTCCGGGTCCCCCAGGACCTCATCGACGAGATGGACGCCGCGCCCAAGGGCCGAAAGCTGGACAAGGGCATCGAGATCGCGGGCCGAATGATTCGAAGGATCCGGGAGGGGCGCATGTGCCACGGGGTCCACATCATGGCCATCGGCAAGGAGGAGCGCGTCCCGGACATCATGGCGGCCGCCGGGCTGATCTGAGCAAGACGCGGGGGGTCAGCCCTGTCGCGGACGCTCAGGCGGCGGGGCCACGTGCCCGGAGCCCAGAAGGATGGCCACCCGACGGGTGTCCTCGTTGCTCTCGAGCGCGATCTTGACGATCATGGTCAGGGGCACCGAGAGCAGCATACCCACCGGTCCCAGCACCCAGCCCCAGAAGACCAGGGAGAGCCACACCACCAGGGTGGAGAGCCCCAGACGCCGGCCCAGGAGCCGGGGCTCCAGAAAGCTGCCGAAGGTGATGTTGGCCGCCAGGTACCCCAGCGCGGCGAGCAGGGCCGAGCCCAGGCCCAGCTGGACCAGTGCGAGCAGGCAAGCCGGGATGGCCGCGATGATCGAGCCGATGCTGGGCACGTAGTTCAACATGAAGGCCAGCAGACCCCACAGAATGGGATAGTCCACCCCCAGGATGACAAGCCAGACGCCGACCACGAGTCCCGTGAGCAGGCTGAAGAGCGTCTTGATGGCCAGGTAGCGGTTCAGGCTCTCCATGAACCCGCCGAGCCGGGACAGGGAGTCCTCCTCGGGTCCGCTCAGGGTGGCCGCGATCTTTCGAGGCAGGGTCGAGGCCTCGAACAGGATGAACATCACGGTCAGTACGATCATGAACACGTTCGTGAGCACGCCGCTCAACCCCTTGAGGGTGTTGGCGGCGATGCCCATGGCCCGGCCCGGGTTGATGGTCTCCTTGAGCACCTGGGTCGAGATGTTCAACCCC
>CAYYVD010000392.1:0-4317 GCA_964475045.1 uncultured Desulfobacterales bacterium
GAGGTCTTTCACGCAGTGGCGCACCGCCAGGACATCTGGCGGGAGGACCCCTTCGACGTGGAGCACATCCACGGGGAGGCCCGGGAGACCTACCGGAGGCTGGTGGACCGGGCCTCGACATCGGAGCACCGCGAGGCCGGCCGCATCCTGCTCCTCAAGGGCGAGGCCGGGGCCGGCAAGACCCATCTCATGCGGGCCTTTCGCAGCCACCTCCACGGTCAGGGGGCCGGGTACTTCGGCTACATGCAGATGAGCACCATGACGGAATACGACGGCCGATACATGCTACGGAATCTCCTCGACTCCCTGGACAAGCCCTACTGGAACAGCTCCGGACCCCTGACCGGGCTCATGCGCCTGTCCAACGCCCTGATCGAAGGACCGCAGTTTCAGCGCCTGACGGAGCGGTACGCCAAGGGCGGGGACATCGTGCCCAAGCTGCGGGAGGGCGGGCTCGGGGCGGACCGGCTGAACCGGGTCGTCCGGCGCATCGCCGAGCTGCTCGTGGAGGAACCATCGCTGGAGAAGGTGGACATCGACGTCCTGTCGGCCCTCCTGTACCTCCAGCCCGGGAACCCGGTGCTCAAGAACTACGCACTCAAGTTCCTGAACGCCCAGGGCCTGTCCCCGGCCCAGCAGTCCCGTCTGGGGGGAATCGCCCCCAGGACCGGGGAGGAGGATCCCATGGACCTGCTGGAGCAGCTGGCCCGGGTCATGTGGGGCACCCACGGGAACATCGTCGTGCTCTGCCTGGACCAGCTGGAGGACATCTACAACATGGACCAGGCCAAGGACCGTTTCCGCCGGGCCATGAGCGCGGTGACCTCGTTCATCGACAAGGTGCCTTCGTCCATCGTGGTGGTTTCCTGTCTCGGTGAGTTCTACACGGAGCTTCGAGGGGTCCTGGCCAGGCCCATTCGGGACCGCCTGGAGAACGCGCCCGAACCCATCCAGCTGGAGGAGACGCGGAGCGCCCGAGAGGTCCGGGACATGGTGGCCCTGAGGCTGCGGCACTACTACGAGGCCTTCGACCTTTCCGTGGACGAGGCGGATTCGTTCTTCCCCTTCACCCCGGGCGACCTGGACGGCCTGGCCTCGATGCGCACCCGGGACGTGCTCGACCACTGCCGGGTGCACCGGGAGCGTGCCGTGCAGCGACAGCGGCTGCCCGAGCCCGCCTTCGAGGAGAAACCCTCGCTTCAGCCCCCGCCGGCGCAGGCGCTTCAGCAGGCGTGGAACGACCACCTGCGGAACCTCGAGTTGGAGACCCCGGACGAGGACGCCGACCAGGCGGCGCTGCTGGCCCGGACGCTGGAGTTGAGCGGCGAGGAGCTGGACCCGGCGCCCGCCGTCCGCACGGCCCACCGGGGCACCTGCATCGATGCCGCCTACGGGACCACGCGGCTGTGGATCCGCATCTGCAACAAGTCGGCCAGGGGCGGCGCCCTGGCCCGCCAAATTCGGGAAGCGGCTGAGCGCGCCGGAAAGCGGCAATTCGTCCTAGTCCGCAGCACGGACTGGCCGAGCAACCCGCGGACCCAGATCTGCCGGTACCTAGGTGAGCTGGTGGCCCGAGGTGCGCGGCGGGCCGTGATCGAGGCGTCCGACTGGCGGGTCATGGCGGCCTACCCGGCCTTTGCCGAGCGGCACGGACAACACCCCGGGTTCGCGGACTGGCGGCGGGTGGAACGGCCCTTCACCAGCCTCCCGGGGCTTCGTGCGATCCTCGACCTCCCGGAGCGCACCCTCACCCGGGTGAAGCCCGAGGCCCCCTCGAAACGGCCTTTGCAGGCCGAGCCCGCCGGCCGACCCGCCGAGACCCCGTCTGCGGAGCCGAAGGGCCGGGGGGAACCCGTGAAGAAGACCTTCGGGCCCCTGACCGTCGGCCGCCAGGAAGGGCTCGCCTCCGAAGAGGTGGTTCTGAAGCCCGACGAGCTCACCCGGCACGCGGCCTTTCTCGGGGGAACGGGGAGCGGGAAGTCCACGGTGGCCATGGTGCTGGTGGAGCAGCTTCTGCTCTCCGGTGTGCCCGCCCTGGTCATCGACCGCAAGGGCGACCTGTGCAGCTACGCGGACCCGGACGGCCGGAGAGCGCCTGCGCCCACCGACGCGGCGGAGGACCGCCGAAAGGCGCTTCTGGAGCGGGTGGACGTGAGCCTGTACACGCCGGGCGACCCCCGGGGACGCGGCCTGTCCATGACCCTGGTCCCGGAGGACGTCTCCGACCTCCCGTCCGTGGAGCGGGAGCGGATCATCGGGTATGCCGCCACGGCCCTGTGTCAGATGATGGGGTACAACCTGGGCACCGCGAGGCCCAAGAGCCTGCACGCGATCCTCAAGTGCGCCGTAGGAGTCCTGTCGCAGCTGGTGCCGGCCGAGGAGGTCACCCTGGAGGCACTCGTGAAGATGCTGGACGAGCGGGATCCGAGCCTGCTCAGTGCCGTGGGGAAGCTCGACGTGAAGCTGTTCGACAAACTGGTGAACGATCTGGAGACCCTGCGTCTTGGAAAGGGGCGTCTTCTGGCGTCCGGGGCGGAACGGCTGAGCATGGAGGCGCTCCTGGGGCAGGGGGTGCACCACCGTCCGGGGCGCACGCGGCTTTCCATCATCAGCACCAAGTTTCTCGGCGACGAGCAGGACTTGCTGTTTTGGGTCGCGAGGCTTCTCATCGAACTGGGCCGGTGGACGAGCCGCCATCCCCAGCAGACGCTTCAGGCCGTGGTCCTGTTCGACGAGGCCGACCTCTACCTCCCGGCCGCGCGAAAGCCGGCCACCAAGGAACCCATGGAGCACCTGCTCAAACGCGCCCGCTCCGCCGGCCTGGGCCTGCTCCTGGCCTCCCAGAACCCGGGGGACTTCGACTACCGGTGCCGGGACAACATCCACTCCTGGTTTCTGGGGTTGATCAAGGAGGAGCCGTCCCTGCGCAAGATGCGTCCCATGCTCAAGGAGTTTCGTGAGGACGTCTCCTCCCGGCTGCCGGGGCAGTCCGTCGGGCAGTTCCATTTGGTGCGGGGAGGCCGGGTCGAGCGGCTGCGTGCGGACCGCTCCGCCGTGGAGCTCCGCCAGCTCCCCGAGGAGCGCATCCTCTCCCTGGCAAAGGAGGGGCGCCGGTAAAAAACCCAACATTCGCCGGATGTGGCAAAGGAGGGACGCCGCGGACGGGTTGCGGCCGGGGCCAGGCCTTTCGATCGGACTCGGGACGCAGGTCCACATGGGGCTTTCTTTTTTTTCGTGCGCTGATACAATCCCTCCATGCCGAGACAAGCCCGTCTGGATGCACCCGGCGTGCTCCAACACATCATGATTCGGGGAATGGAACGCCGTGAGATCTTCCTGGACCACCGGGACCAGGAGGATCTGCAGGAGCGCCTGGCGCATCTCCTTCCTCAGACCGGAACGCCCTGCTACGCATGGGCGCTCATGCCGAACCACGCCCACTTTCTTCTTCGGCGGGGCGTCACCCCCATGGCCACCGTGATGCGAAGGCTTTTGACCGGCTATGCGGTGCGGTTCAATCGACGCCACGAGCGCAGCGGCCGGCTCTTTCAGAACCGGTACAAGTCCATCGTCTGCCAGGAGAACGCCTACTTCAAGGAGCTGGTGCGCTACATTCACCTCAACCCGGTGCGCGCCGGCGTGGTGACGACCGTCCAGGAGCTCGCCGATCACCCCCACTGCGGACACGGGGCGCTGATGGGGCGCATTCAGCGGCCCTGGCAGGACGTGGACTTCGTGCTGGGGTGCTTCGCCGAAGACGGAGACCGGGCAAGGTCGGCCTACGCGGCCTTTGTGGAGGGGGGCCTGGACCAGGGGCGCCGGCCGGATCTGTCCGGAGGGGGGCTGGTACGGAGTGCCGGCGGTTGGACCGGGGTGAAATCGCAGAGGAGAAATCCGGGCGGTTCCGTGAAGGGCGACGAGCGGATCCTGGGAGATGCTTCGTTCGTGGACGAGCTGCTCTCGCGGGGCGAGGACGACTACGAGCGCCGGTACCGGCTGAGGCGTCTGGGGTTGGATCTGGACGGCATCGCCGGGCGGGTGGCGGAGCTGTTGGACGTGGATCCGCAGGAGGTGCTCTCCAAGGGCAAGCAGCCGCGGAGGGTGCGGGCCAGGAGCCTGTTCTGCTACTGGGCGGTGCGGGAGCTGGGCATGACGATTCGGGAGGTGGCCAGGCGTCTGGACATGAGCCCTCCGGCCGTGGGGTATGGGGTGGCACGGGGGGAGGGGGTCGCACGGGAGGGCGGGTATCGGCTGATGGAAGAGAGTTAGGTTTCTTACCGGCGTCCCCCTTTTCGGGATGACGGCGTCCCGCTCATC
>CAYYVD010000393.1:0-4305 GCA_964475045.1 uncultured Desulfobacterales bacterium
TGATGTCGCTGGATTTTGCGACGTAGCCCGCAACGTAGCGAGCACCTTGATGTGCGTCGTAGATCATCCGGATGTCCACGATGCGGCTGTCGCCGGTGACCTCGTGCCATAGGTCGGCGATCGCGCTTTGGTGCCAGAATTTGCCGTCTAGCAATGCATGGAGGTGGGGGTGCCAATGGCCGGTCGCGTGGTTGAAGGTGCACTCCAGCGTGTAGGCACCGCCCTGGACGTGGGCCTTGAATTCGCGGTGCTTGCGCAATCGGCGGAAGCATTGCACCAGGCGGTCGAGTTGGTCGCGGAGGGGCTGGGCCGAGGCGGCGAGCGTGAGCGTGAGCATGCGCGGGCTGCTCATGTTGCGCAGGGCGACGGTGAGCTTGTGGGTCAGGTCGCGTGAGCGGATGCGGGCGCAACGGGGGCAGAGGCGGGAGCGGCATCGTTGCTCGGTCACGACCGGGAAGCCGTCGGCGTCCTCATGGACGGCGGAGTGGAGGCAGCAGGACTGGAGCTTGACTGCCAGCTTCGCGGCGGCTTGGTCCTGGGTGCTGGCCGCGACGTCTGGGGGGCCGGCCTGGTCGAGCAGCGCCTGAATGACGCGGCTGCGGGCGGGTTCGTAGGGGCCGTGGGCGAGTCGTTGGTAGGCGGTCGAGTGGATCATGGGGCTGATGAGGCCTGGTGTTCAGATGTTTCTAGAGGCTCCCTTCGGTCGCCTCAAGTGAAGGGGGCGGGGGGCCTTGCGGCCCCCGTGGTACGCCGCCGGGGAACGGCGTCGCCCCTGGGGGGGGGAAGAAGAAAGAGCGGCCTTGCGTGTGCCTGTGGCTCGGCTCGGCCGTCTGGGTGGGCGTTTCCGCCCGACCCGCTCCGTGGGCGTCAGCCGCTGGTGTGAGCCATCACCTCACACGTCCCTGCTGACTACATCGACCAGCGTAGTGGGTGGGCTTGAGTACTGCAAGCGGAAAATTTCAGAGGGGCGGCGGGGGGACGATGATAGAGCATCGGCCACAGAGCGGGTCTGTGGCCGATGGGGTGTGGGCTGGTGGTGGGGGGCGGCGTCAGATGGTCGAGATGATGGTGGAGGCCCTGAAGACGCCGCTCAAACGGCCGTCGTTCCTGGTGACGCGGATTTGGACGAAGGCTTTGTTGTCCAGGGCGTACCCGAACGGCGGAGTGACGCCTCCCGGGGATGTGGGCGGCATCGAGCCGTCGCCGTTGATGGCTCCGGCGAACCGATAAGGCCCTTTGAAGAAGTTGATGCTCGGGGCCTGCTGGCGGCTCGTGTAGACGAGCATCGCCGAGCCGGTTTCTTGCACCCATGCGTCGCCGTCTGCGAAGAAGACGCTGAGGTTGGACGGATCGCCTGCGAAAGCGAAGAGGTCTGGGTCGGTGAAAGAGCCGAGGTCAAAGACCGTGGGGCCATCGTCGACGCGGTCGAGGCCTGCCTGGAGGCGGGGGACGTTGGACCTCACGTAGTGGTCGATTGCCCCGATGTTGCGCGGTTCGCCGAGGGCGTCGGGGATCAAAACGTTGTCGGCGTAGGTCGCCCACGCGTCGCGTTGGGCGGCGGTGAGGACTTCTTGCCAGGCGCTTGTGAGGTCGCGGAGGAAGCCGCGGACTGCGACCTGTGCGGCGGTGGCGGGGTTGGTGGGGATCGAGCGGCCGCGAAGGTATAGGCCGCCTTTGTTGTGGGCGGCGGTCATGCCGCCGATGGAGCCGGACGCCTGCGTGACGAGTGCGCTTTTGAATTTCATCGCTTGGACCTCTTTTCGATCTGGCGTCCGCCGAAGATGCCCATGAGGGCGGCGACCACGGCACCGACGACTTCCAGGATCAGGCGGAGGTCGTTGCCTTCGGAGACGGCCTGTGTGAGGATGGTGACCATGTGTCAGATCGTAGCAACGGCGGCCTGCGTGGGGCAGCATAAAAGATCGCCGGTGCGGCGAGATGGGGAGCATGTGCCACAGAGCGGGTGTGTGGGTGTGGGGGTGTGCGATGGCCTTCGGTGATGTGGCGACGGGGCAGGTGCTGCGGATTCTGAACGGGGACACGCTGGTGGTGCAGGTGTTCTCGGGGCCTGGGGCCGGTGGTGTGCAGGTGTGGCGGGACTCGACGCGAGACGTTGAGGAACGTTTCGGGCCGTGGAAGTTCATCGGGCAAAGTGCGATCGGGGTCGCGAGAGACTTCGTTGAGAGTGGGGGCGGGATCGTGAACATCGACCAGGTGGGGGTCGATCAGTTTGGGCGAGTGGTGGGGGCGGTGGGCAACGACGATCGGCCTGGGGGTTTCGGGGCCGCTCTGGGGGACGAGGGGTTCGGGTCTGCGATGTCTGCGGCCGGCTCGCCGCCGGAGGTGACGATCAGCAGTGATCCGCGGTTCGATGGTGACAGTGGGTCGGGGCCGCTTGTGGTGGACACTACCTTGCCGTGAGGTTGGCATGAGGCACGCATGCACGGTGGAGCGGGTCATCGACGGGGACACCGTTGAGGTGGACATCGACCTTGGCTTCGGTGTCCGTGTGCGTCGGTTCGTGCGGTTGGCGTCGATCGAGACGGCCGAGCTGCGCGGAGCGAACCGCATTGCGGGGGCGGCGGCCCGTGCGGGGCTGCGGGATCTCGTCGATCGGTCGTCGTGGTGGGTGTTGCGGTCGTGCGGGACGGACCGATGGGGGCGGGTGGTCGGGGACCTGGTGCATCCGACGGACGGGCAGCGTGTGACGGCGGCGATGGTGGACCTGGGGTTCGCCTGGTGGATCGAGGCCAAGGCCCGCCGTGCGGGGCACGCTGCCACGCGGGGGCCGATGCATCATCCGGGGGGGGTGGGTGGATGCCGGGGTGTGGGCGGCTGGCCGGCTGATCGGTCCCCGGTGGACTCCGACTGATCGCGGCTCTGTGCGATCAGTTGGACGGGGGCCGTGAAGCTGGGCAAGGGGACTCCAAAGCTCGATCGAGCTACGAGGCGACTACGAGGCGATTGCGCGGCGATGGGGTTCCGATGGGTGAGGTTGGAGCGTGCTACGCCCCCCGTGCTGTGGGTTTGGGGTGGGTGTCAGGCGGGGAAGGTCGCGTGCTGTGGGTGTGCCTCGCGCGTGCGTCGCTGACAGCGTCGTGTCAGTCCCGCCGATCGGGGCCATCCTCGGGGCCACGGGCTGCCCGCCCGGTGGCCGTCTTCGGCCACGAGAGGGCTGCCTCCACGGCATGAGTGGGGCCTGCCGGCCCGAGGCAGTAGTCTGCCCGAGGTGTGTCTGTGATCCGGCTTTGCGGATCGCAGACCTGGAACCTCGGGAAATCCGCATCCGCACGCGAGGCACCGCGACATCAGGCCACGAGTCCCCCGCGGGGGGGACTCATGGGTGGCCGTTCCGATCTTCCTGGCCCCGATCGGCGTCTTTTATGGACGGCCCTTAGGCCGCCGCGAGGAACGCGATCGGAGACGCAGCGAAGCCCGCGAGACTCCGCATGACCCGGCCCACGCCCCCCCTTAGCACGCGGGGGCGTTGGGCACGGGGGATTCCGCCTCCGCGCAACTAACCGTCCAAGGGGCCACTCCCCCAGAGGGGGAGCGAGTCTCCGCACCCCGTCCAGAGTGACGCGAGAAACGCGGCCCGTGCACCCGGCGTCGCTTGCGACCCCCCGACCATGCCCCCTTGCATCACCCACCAACGACACCCCCCCCCATGTGGGTAGCACACGAGAGGGGGCGGCGGCATGATCGAAGGGGTTGGGGGGCGGTTTGTTAGGGGTGACAGGGTGGGTCATGGCCCCGTGCGGGCGGCGTGCGGGGTGCGTGCGGGGTCGGACGGGCTGTGACGGGGGTTGAACGGGGCGGTGTGTTAGGGTCAGTTGAGACAGGGGGCGACATCGGATCGGAGGAATGCTCGGTACTCGTTTCGGCCTACGTCGATGCCCAGGGCGTGGCTTTCCTTTGCCAAGAGGAGTAGTGTGGCTCCTGTGACGTGGAGGTGTGCGGGGTCAAGTGGGTGGTGGGTGGCGTCGCGGAGCATCGCGAGGATTTGGGCGGCCATCTGGCTCGTGTGTGGTTCGTCGAGTGGGGACCAGTCGGATTTTGGGGAGATGTTCATGATGGTTCCTCGGTTGGGGGGTTGATGGGGAGGATGAGGTAGCGGGGACGTTCGAAGAGGCGTCTGGCCACGTAGGCGAAGGCCTGGAGCCAGCGGTCGTCGTTCGCGTTGGGGACGTTCTTCGGCATGGCCTGCTTGGTTCGGCGGTAGAGAACGTGCTTGTGGTACATGGCCCAGATCAACCTGCGTCCCTCGCGTGCCTCGCGGACCGAGAGGCGCTCAAGTTCGATGGC
>CAYYVD010000394.1:0-4305 GCA_964475045.1 uncultured Desulfobacterales bacterium
GCCGGCTTTCCGCCCTTTTTCTTCTCGGGTTTTTCTTTCTTCTCTTTCTTCTTTTTGGCCTTCTTTCCCTTGTCCTTGGACTTTTCCTCGCCCGCCGCTTCCTGTGGCGGCTCCGGAGCGGGGGGCGGTTTCGGCGGCTCCGGAGCGGGGGCGGCCTCCAGGTCCGCCGCAGGGGCGGGAGGCTTCTCCGAGGGCTTGGTCACCGTGACGACATGGCCGCAACCCTTGCAGTTGAACCTCGCCTGGCGGCCTTTCATCTTGTCCGCATCGATCCGATATCGTTTCCCGCACTCTTCGCAAATGACGATCATGACTGGACTCCTTATTGTCCGTGTACATATCCGGAGCGCCGTCCACACTGGGCCTCCTCGTCCGCCTTGATCAGCTTCCGTTCCACCGGCCCCTTGATGAGGGAGTGGAGGGCCCCCGGGTCCATACCCGGCTTCTGCGCAGCGGCCCCGGCGCTCTGCCGGCCGTCCACCTCCGCGAGGGCGCTCAACATGCGCCCGTCCAGTGAAACCTCCCCCAGGCCTTGAGCGGAAACCCGCTTGAACACCACGGCCGACAAATCACCCGAGACGTCACGCCCATGCCGCCTCCAGACGATTCAGCGCACGGGCTCCCGGCGGTTTCTTCACGTCCAGGCGCCGCGTTGCGCCTATCGCTTCCTCCTCAGCCTTTCGATCGAGAGACGAATGCTGTCCTGCATGCGTGAGACCGCATCGGCGAGATCCCCGATCTCGTCCTTGGACTGCACGTCCACAGAGGCCTCGAGCTCGCCGACGCTGATGCGGTCGGCCACATCGGTCAGGGATTGAATCCGGCCGGTGAGGCGGTGCCCGAACAGGGAGACGATGAGCCCGATGAGGACGATGGTCGCGCCCAGGATGGCCAGGATGGTATTCCGGGTCGCCTGGGTGCCCTCGGCGGTTTTCGTCCGCAGCTCCTGAATGGGGTTGGTGAACTCATAGAGGTACGTGGTGGCGGCGATCACGTAGGGCGTACCCTGGACGGGCGTACAGACCATGAATTTGTCTCGAAACGCACCGTCCTTGTCTTTCCACGTGTAATAGCCGCGAGAAGCCTTGTTTTCCTTGACCCCTGTGTACACCTTCCAGAACCCCGGAAAGCTCTTTCCAAGGGGCTCGCGAAGGTCTTTCATGTCGATGCCGATGATTTTCTCATTGACGTGGGCCCAGGTCCGCCACACCCCGTCGGAGCCTGGACGCTCGTACAGGGCGGTGTACCCGGTCGTTCCGACCTTCTGGACGGCAATGTCCTTGAACTCGGGGTGGCTGTTGAACCGTGTCTCGGGCAGGCCGGGTCGCGCGTTCAGATAGATGTCCACCTGCTTGGCCACGGTTTTGGCCTTCATGTCGATCAGGTCTTCGGCCATCCGATTGACCACATTGGCGCTTCGGCCCGTGATCAGCCCGGAGAGGTTGTTGATCTGCTGGATGTAGATCCAGCCCGCCGCTGCGATGCAAAGGATGGGAACCAGGAAAAAGAGCAGGATCATCTTGCTTCGAAGACCAAACCGTGTGGGGAGAGAGACCTTCCTGCCCTTGGACTTCTTCTCTTTTTTCTTGGGTGCTTCGGCCTCCTCCTGCGGCGGCTCCTGCGCTCCCTCGGCCTCAGGACCCGGCTTGGACGGAAAGGGGAGGGTGGCCTCCATGTCCGCCGCAGGCGCCGCGGAGGGCTCCTCCGGGGGCTTGGTCACCGTGATGACGTGACCGCAATCCTTGCAGTTGAACCTGGCCTGCTTGCCTTTGATCTTCCCGGCGTCGATCCGATAACGTTTTCCGCACTCTTCGCAACTGACAATCATGACTGAACTCCTTGTCCTCCATGTGCATGTCCGGAGCGCCGTCCTCTCTCCGACGCATCACCAGCGGGTGTGTCTGGGTCAGTACCCCTTCTCTCGGATCATGTTGACCATGTCCTGCTTGAACGCAGTCATCTTGTCCTCCCGGCGGATCTGCCGGGCCAGAAGGTCCACCAGCTCGGCCGCCCGGTGGGCGGGGAAGCGCTCCGGCGTATAACCCAGGTCCCCGGCCGCGTCCTCGATCAGGACCTCGGCAATGGGTCCAACGGCCAGGGCGAGCCGTTTCCTGAGAAAGGCCAGAAACTCCTCATCCAGGACCAGGAGGGCGTCCTCGCCGGCCTCGATGAGCTTCAGCTCCAGAAGCCCGGAGATCGCCGGACGGATCGCACCCAGGTTCATTCCCAGCTTCTGTGCAATCACCCCGACGCTCTGCCGTCCGTCCACCTCCATGAGGACGCTCAGCATCTGGCCGTCCAGGGAAACCTCGCCCAGGTTCTGAGCCGGGACCCGCTTGAACACCAGGGCGGACAAATCACCCGATGTCACGTCCATTCCACCCCTCCGATTCGTTCAGGTACAGTGGATGTGCGCTTGGGGCCGAAAGGCCCGGTGCGGAAAGACCGCGAGGAGCAAGGGTCAGGGTCGAGCCCCCTCTCCCGTCATCGGCCTTCGCGCCAGAGCCTCAGCTCCGCGCGCAGGGCCTGAAACTCGGCCTTGATGACCTGTTTGATTTCTTCCAGAGCATACGCGAAGGCCTCGTGCGGAGGCATTCCATCGAGCTCCATTGTGGATCGCGGAGTTTCATCGGTTGCCGCTACCTGAGGCGATGCCTGCTCCTCGACCTGCGGGGTAGGGGATGGTGTTGTTTCGGAAGAGGCCTTTCCCTCTCGTCCGCGAGCGATGTCCTGCTTGAGCTTCTTGAAGCGGTTGACCTCGGCGTAGAGCCACTGGCGCTTTTCGGCGTCGGGCATGTCTTCGTCGAGCAGGACCTTTTCGAAGCTGTTGTACACGGAGTTCAGCACGCGGATGGAGTCCGGATGTGCGCGGGACTTCTGGTTTCGTATGTACTTGCCCACCGAGCCCAGAAGCTGGAGAAACAGGGTCGGGATTTTTGCTTCCGCATAGGACGCCTGGAGGCGGTCGATTTCCTCGAGGAAGTGGCCCATGATTTCGTCGGTGATCTCCCAGTCGATGGAAAGGATGATGCCCTTCAGGTTCCGCAGGGGAGATTCCTGATCGATGGGGCTGCTCTCCAGGAATGCGGGATGCTCGTCCTCGTCCTCACCGAAGATGTCGTTCAGGCGTTTCTCCACTTCCGAGGTGACGGCCTCGTCCGATGGTCTGTCCACGTCAGAACCTCCTAGCTGGTTTCCATCCGGAAAGGGCCTTTTTTGCCAATCTCATCGTCGACCAGCGAGGTTTCTTGTGCGGCGTACGAGAGTACGCCTCCGCGGCCCCTCTTGATCTCCGTGATCTTGACAAAAAATCCTCCTTTCTTCATTGGAAACCCTGCAGTGACCAAAATTCGTTGATGGATGGGAACTAGCTGAGTTGTTTCTCCAGTGAAGCCATGGTCAGGGCAATGATCCTTTTCATGGTCGTTACCACATTTTTCCCACTCAAAGCGCTGGCTTCGAAGGACGGCACTTTGAGCTCGGAGTTCAGCGCACTCTCCAGAGCGTCATAGGAGAGCAGTGGAATGCCCTGCTCGGCAAGGTCCCGCTTGTTGTACTGGATCACCAGGGGAATCCGCTTCAGGTCCTTCTTGTATGCAGACAGGTTTTCCTCGAGATTCTTGAGAGACAACATGTTCTTTTCTTTTCGAACCGCCATGGAATCCGCAACAAACACAATTCCGTCCACTCCTCTCAAAACCAGCCTTCTCGTGGCATTGTATTTCACCTGCCCCGGGACGGTGTAGAGCTGAATTTTGACATCATATCCCTTGATCTTTCCAATGTCAAAAGGAAGAAAATCAAAGAACAAAGTGCGGTCTCCGTGGGTCTTGATGGTGACCATTTCCGCCTTGATACGTTCGTTGAAGCGATTGTAAATGTATTCCAGGTTGGTGGTTTTTCCGCCCCTACCAGGGCCGTAGTAAACGATTTTGACCTGAATTTCTTTCTTTTTGAGATTGACGAATGCCAAGACGATGTACCTCGTGCTCACCCCTTCAGGGTCTTTTCGATTTTCCCGATGGCTTCGGCCACCTTCATCCTCAGGAAGCCCAGCGAGACCGTTTTGCCGAAGATGGTAACCAGCAGAAAGTCGTCCATGACTTTGCTGAAATGGATGTTCTCCTTGGCCCCCTTGTGAAAGAGCAGGGAAAACTCCTCTTCCCCGATGATCTTGGCCATGGCGCTGACCGCACCGAAGTTCCCGGCGGCGAGCGCTGCAAGTGAGTAGATGTCGTGCTGGATGTCTCCGGTATCCAGATGGGCGATGATGTTGCCGGACATGTCGATCAGGACCACGCAGGT
>CAYYVD010000395.1:0-4270 GCA_964475045.1 uncultured Desulfobacterales bacterium
GGGAGTGCGGCCACATGTGGCGGGTCATCCACCAGTACATGGACACCTTCAACGGCCCGCCCGATCACCTGGAGGTGCCGGTCTCGCCCATCACCGGGACCCGGTTCGAAAACGCCGGCTCCACCAAGATGGTCCACATCACCGAGTTCACGGCGGACCTGATCAAGAACAACAAGCTCAAGCTGGACAAGAGCCGCAACGACAACCTGGTGGTGACCTACCACGACTCCTGCAACCCGGCCCGGGGCATGGGCCTCCTGGAGGAGCCACGGTACGTGATCAAGAACGTCTGCAACCAATTCTACGAGATGCCCGAGAACACCATACGAGAGCAGACCTTCTGCTGCGGAAGCGGCGCCGGGCTGAATGCGGGCGAGGACATGGAGCTCAGGATGCGCGGCGGGCTGCCCCGGGCGAATGCGGTGCGGCACGTGCACGAGAAGCACGGGGTCAACATGCTCGCCTGCGTCTGCGCCATCGACCGGGCGGCCTTTCCGGATCTCATGCAGTACTGGGTGCCGGAGGTGGGGGTGACCGGAGTCCACGAGATGGTCGGGAATGCCCTAATCTTGGATGGGGAGAAGAAGCGGACCACGGATCTGCGCGGAGAGCCTCTCCCCGGCATGGAGGAGGAAGAGGATGTATGACGGTGGCAAGATCATAACCGGGCTTGTGATCGGGTTGGCCCTGATGCTGTTTCCGTTTTTCTACACGGCCGGCAAGGCGGCCAGGGCGCCGGAGGCCGAGCTCACGCCCAAGGCCAAGGAGGCCGGGAAGTGCATCGAGCCCAAGGCCTACATGACGACCGAGCACATGAAGGTGCTCGACGAGTGGCGGGACGAGGCCATCCGGGACGCGGACCGGTACTACAAGAGCGAGTTCACCGGCGAGATCCACTACAAGAGCCTGCAGGTCACCTGTATGGAGTGCCACTCCAACAAGACCAAATTCTGCGACAGCTGCCACAACTACGCAGGCGTGGACCCCTTTTGCTGGGATTGTCACATCGAGCCGAAGGAGAGTGAGTGATGGGCGTCAACAGACGGGAGTTTTTGAAGATCGCCGGGATCTCCACCCTGGTGGGCCTCGGGGGAAAGACGGCCTTCGAGCTGCTGGCCCCCGGGGAGGTGGAGGCCCAGGAGGTCCCTCTGATCGAGGGTAAGAAGTGGGGCATGGTCGTGGACATGCACAAGATGGACGAGACCCTGATGGACAAGTGCATTCGGGCCTGCCACCGCTTCCACAACGTCCCCAACATCGGGAACCCCAAGGACGAGGTCAAGTGGATCTGGAAGGAGACCTACCATCACTCCTTTCCCGGCCGGGAGAACGAGTACCTGACCGAGAAGGTGGAGGAGATGCAGTTCCTCCTGCTGTGCAACCAGTGCACCAACCCTCCCTGCGTGCGGGTCTGCCCGACCAAAGCGACCTTCAAGCGCGAGGACGGCATCGTGATGATGGACATGCACCGGTGCATCGGGTGCCGGTTCTGCATGGCCGCTTGCCCGTATGGGTCCCGCAGCTTCAACTGGGGGGACCCCCGAAAGGCCCCCGAGGCCCTGAACCCGGGCTTTCCCTGGAACGCCGAGTACCCGACACGCAGCATGGGGGTGGTGGAGAAGTGCAACTTCTGCGCCGAGCGCCTGGCCAAGGGCGAGTACCCGGCCTGCGTGGAGGCGGCGGCCGAGGAGGTGGAAGGGGCGCTGGTGTTCGGAGACCTTGCGGATCCGGACTCCGAGGTCCGGGAGGTGCTCCGGGAGCACTACACGATCCGGCGGAAGCCCGAGCTTGGCACGGGACCGAACGTTTTCTACGTGATATGAGGTCGTTATGCTAGAGAAAACCATTCGAGGGAATCAAGCGTACTGGGGATGGCTGATCTTTCTGCTCGCGCTCATGGGCATGGGGTTCGGCACCTACCTCTACCAGTTCTTCGTGGGCTTGAAGATCACGGGCATGAGCCGGGACGTCTCCTGGGGGTTCTACATCGCCCAGCTGACCTACCTGGTGGGCGTGGCCGCCGGCGGCGTGATGGTGGTGCTGCCCTACTACCTGCACGACTACAAGGAGTTCGGCAAGATCACCATCCTGGGTGAGTTCCTGGCCATTGCCGCGGTCATCATGTGCATGCTCTTCGTGTTCGTGGACGTGGGTCAGCCGACCCGCATCATGAACGTGGTGCTCCATCCCACGCCCAACTCCATCCTGTTCTGGGACATGACCGTGCTGAGCGTGTACCTGCTCCTGAACATCGTGGTGGGGTGGAACGTGCTGAGCGCGGAGCGCAAGGGCATCCACTACCAGAAGTGGGTCAAGGTGCTGGCCTATATCTCCATTCCCTGGGCGTTCAGCATCCACACGGTGACGGCGTTCCTGTACGCCGGTCTTCCGGGCCGCCACTACTGGCTCACGGCCATCATGGCCGCGCGCTTTCTGTCCTCGGCCTTCGCCTCGGGACCGGCCCTGCTCCTGCTGCTCTGCCTGATCGTGCGCAAGGTGAGCCGGTTCGATCCGGGCAAGGAGGCCATGCGGACCCTGGGCGGGATCGTGGCCTACGCCTTCATCATCAACTTCTTCTTCTACCTGCTGGAGCTGTTCACCGTTTTCTACAGCCAGATCCCGGGCCACATGCATCCCTTCCAGTTCCTCTTTTCCGGGCTGCACGGGCACACCTACCTGGTGCCCTGGATGTGGACCGCAGCGGCCGTGGCCGTGCTGGCGCTGATCCTGCTCATCGTGCCCAGCACCCGGCGCAACATGGACACCCTGGCCGTGGCCTGCGTTGCGGTGATCGTGAGCACCTGGATCGACAAGGGCATGGGACTGATCATCGCCGGTTTCACGCCCAACCCCTTCGAAGGGGTGACGCCCTACTGGCCCACCGCGCCGGAGATGGCCATCTCCATCGGCATCTTCGCCACGGGCTTCTTCATCCTCACCGTGCTCTACAAGATGGCGGTGGGCGTGAAGGAGGAGGCCGCGGGCGTGGCCTACTACGGGGCGAAGTACAAGTAAGTCGCGCGTTGCAGGTCGCCGGTTTCAGGGAAAAGCCCAAGACCGCCGGAAGCGCGAAAAACGAGAAGAAGACCCCACAGAAGCCCCGGCCCGGAAACGGGCCGGGGTTGTTGGTTTGGGGGCTGTAGAGGGTTGTAGAGTAGAGGGTTTCTGAACCGCCGCACTTGATCCCTTCGGTTTTTCAGACTGGGAGCCCCGCGTCGCCGCTTCAAGCTGCAAGTTCCAGGTTGCAGGCAAACCCCGCGACACCGGCACAGGTTCCAACTGACTCGCAATCGGGCACCTGGGACGCCGGTGTCGCGGGAATGACCGGCCGCTTGCAACGGCCTCGCGGGTCTCTGGGTCCGGAGCCTCCTGAGTTTCGTATGGTGTCCCCGAAATTGCGAGTTTCGTATGGTGTCCCCGAAATTCAAAAACCGCTTGACACGGTGGGCGTCCTCTGTTAAATCGAGCCGTGTCTCGCTTGCCGCGGAGCGGTTTCATGAACATCCAAGCTGTTGGATTCTCTAATCAATTCTAAATATGGGAGGAATCGGAGATGGGTTACGAGGTCGTGGTGGACAAGGAGAAATGCGAAGGCTGCGAGGAGTGCGTAGAGGTGTGCCCCGTGGACGTGTACGAGATCGTGGACGGAAAGGCGGACCCGGTGAACGCAGAGGAGTGCCTGGGTTGCGAGAGCTGTGTCGAGGTCTGTGATCAGGAAGCCATCACCGTCACCGAGGTCTAGCCGGCCCGCTTCCCTTTGTTTTCTGCAACGCCCTGCCTCCGACGAGGGGCAGGGCGTTTTCTTGTGCGACCTTTTCCCGGGGTCATGCTGCCCGGGCAACGGCCCTTGGGGATGACCTGAGGCGGAGGGAGGCGGGGGCGGTCCGGGACGGGGACCGAGGAGGCACGAAAAAAGGGCCGCTTTTCGAGGAAAGCGGCCCTCTCGAGACCTGTTGTTCAGGGTGGAAAAACGCCCGGCTTCCTACTCGTGGCAGTCGTTGCACTTGCGGAAGGGAGCGTCCTTCTTGCCTGCTTTGTAGGCATCCTTGTGGCAGTCCTTGCAGTTCTTGTGGAAGGCCAGCTGAAGCTTCAAGGCGCCGCCTTCGCTCTTCTCGTAGTCGTGGCACTCGGAGCACTTCTGGACCGGATCGCCTTCCTTCCACACGTTCTTGCCGTCCTCGAACACGTGGTGGCAGTCCGTGCACGCCGTACCGTCCTCCTCGACGTGCTTCTTGTGGGTCAGCTTGACCGGCCCCTTCTTGTCGGAAGC
>CAYYVD010000396.1:0-2232 GCA_964475045.1 uncultured Desulfobacterales bacterium
GGACCGCCATGAGCACCACCAGGATGAGGCCGTAGGACATCATGCGGTAGGCCCCGTACTCCCGCAGGAACTCGGGCAGGACGGTCAGGAGGATGGCGCCCAGGATCACGCCCGGGATGTTGCCCAGGCCCCCCAGGATCACCATGCAGTAGACGATGACCAGCTGGGGAAAGTCGAAGTTGTTCGGGAAGACCGAGTCCTGGAAGGAGGCGAAGATCGCGCCGGTGGCGCCCGCCACGAAGGCGCCGCCGGCAAAGGCCTTGAGCTTCATCCAGGTGGTGCTCACTCCCAGGGCTTCGGCCGCCAGCTCGTCCTCCCGAATGGCCTCCCAGCCGCGGCCGTAGCGGGACCTCTTGAGCCGCCAGCTGGCCACGATGGCCACGAGCGCCGCCCCCCAGATGAGATAGCTGTAGGCCACCGGGGACATGAGACGCCAGCCGAAGATCACGATGGGGTCGAAGCCGAAGATCCCGTTCACCCCGCCGGTGATGTTGACGGGCTGATCCAGGTTGAGGAGAAGGAGCTTGAAGATCTGGGCGAAGGCCAGGGTGACGATGGCCAGGTAGTCCCCGCTCAGCCGAATGCTCGTGGATCCCAGGGCCAGGCCGAAGCCCATGGTGATGAAGGCGGCTGCGGGGAGGGCAACCAGGAAGGGCAGGTGTACGTCGAACTGGGCCGATGAGACCAGGGCGAAGGTGTAGGCCCCGATGCCGAAGAAGGCCACGTAGGAGAGGTCCAGGAGACCCGTGAATCCCGCCACCACGTTGAGGCCCAGGGCCAGCATGACGTAGACCCCGGTCATGCTGTAGATGCGGAGCCAGTAGTTGTCGGGCATGACGTGGGGAAGGGCGACCAGCAGTCCCAACGCGGCCGCGTAAAACGCAACGCGGTGGCTGCGCCGGGTTCCCCAGTCCAGGAAGACGTTGGTCATCACACCTTCTCGCGCATCTGTTCGCCCATCAACCCGCTCGGCTTGAAAATGAGCACCACGATCAGCACGGTGAATGCCACCACGTCCTTGTAAGCCGATGGGAAGAAGCTCGTGGCCAGGGCCTCGAGGAGCCCCAGAATGATGCCTCCCAGCATGGCCCCGAAAATGTTGCCGATGCCCCCCAGGACCGCGGCGGTGAACCCCTTGATCCCCGCCTGGAACCCCACATAGTAGTCCACCTGCGTGAAGAGCAACCCCACGAGGGTCCCGGCCGCACCGCCCAGGGCCGAGCCGATCAGGAACACCAGCACGATGATCCGATCCGTGTCGATGCCCATGAAATTGGCCGCCTCGATATCCTGGGCCGTGGCCCGCATGGCCTTGCCCATCTTGGTCTTCTTGATCACGTAGGTGAGGACCCCCATGAAGAGGAAGCAGACCGAGATGACCAGCCCGCGCATGAAGGAGAAGATCACACCGCCGATCTCAATGACCCGCAAGCCGTCGGGAATCAGGGCCGAGACGTGAAAGAAACGAGGCTTGGCCCCCTGAAAGTTCAGAACCAGGTTCTGGAGGAAGATGGAGACGCCCAGGGCGCTCAGGAGTGCGTTCATGCGAGGGGCCTGGCGTAGAGGCCGGTAGGCGAAACGCTCCGAGAGCACCCCCACCAGGCCCGAGACCGCCATGGCCCCCACGATCATGAGCGCGATCACCAGGGCGGCGTGCATGAGAAGCCGGTTTCCCGAGCTCAGGAGGTGCAGGACCCACCACCCGGCGAAGCCGCCGATCATGTAGATCTCGCCGTGGGCAAAGTTCAGCATGAACAGAATGCCGTACACCATGGTGTAGCCGATGGCGATCAGCGCGTACACCCCGCCAAGGGTGAGGCCGTTGATGAGCTGCTGGGGCAGCTGGGAGAGGACGTCCATGGGATCGGACCAGCAGATGTGAACGCCAGAGACCGGTGGACCCCGGCCTCCTCGGCCGGGGTCCTGTGCCGGGTTTCTACATGTTGCCGCTCATGACGCCGACCTGCCTGAAGTCGCCGTCCACGACCTTGAAGAAGTAGGTGGCCCCGCCGGCGAGGTCTCCCTTGTCATTGAAGGTGACGGGAAAGCCGAGGATGCCTTCGTATCCCTCGATCTTGTGGAGCTCCTCGATGACCTCCTTGCGGGTGATGTCGCCGTCCTCGGCGGCCCGGTCCATGGCCAGCAGCAGGATGTTCATGGCCTCGTAGGCCGGAGGACCGAACCCGCTGATGCTGCCGTACTGCTTCTCGTACTTCTCGATGTAGCCCTTGG
>CAYYVD010000396.1:2332-4257 GCA_964475045.1 uncultured Desulfobacterales bacterium
CCGAACCCGCTGATGCTGCCGTACTGCTTCTCGTACTTCTCGATGTAGCCCTTGGCCTCGGGGATGGCGTAGATGTCCGGGGAGAAGTGGTAGATGTAGGCCCCCTCGGCCGCGCCCTCGGCCGCCTCGATGAAGTCCTTCTTGTCCCGGCCTCCCTCGGTGGCGAAGTAGTGGGCGTCGATGCCGAACTCCTCCATCTGCCGCACGGCGATGGCGTGGTCCGGCGCCGCGGTGGCCATGAAGAAGAGGACGTCCGGGTCGTAGGACTTGACCTTGGTCATCACCGCGGAGTAGTCCTTAGCCCCGCCCACAATGGTGTCCTGCATGATGTCCGTGACCCCGAGCTCCTTCAGGGCCTTGATGGTCTGTTTGGCCAGGTTCACGGTGTAGGCCACCTTCTCGTTCAGGATGGCCACCTTCTTGGCCCCCAGCTCCTCCACGATGAAACGGGCGCAGTTGGGACCGTGGGCGTCGTTGCGCGCGTTCACGCGGAAGAAGTGGTTGTACCCCTGCTCGGTGAGCTCCGGCTTGGAGGCGGCCGTGGTGATGGTGGCCATGTCGTTGGTGCCGTAGATCTTGAGGGTGGCCTGGGCCGTGTGGCTCATGGGGGGACCGATGACCCCGAACATCAGGTCGTCCGCCACGAACTTGTGGGCCACGTTCACGGCCTGGGCCGGGTCCATGGCGTCGTCCCCCATGACGTGCTTGATCTTGGCTCCCCGAATTCCGCCTTTGGCGTTCCACTCGTCCACGGCGATCTGGGCCGAGTTGAAGATCTCCATGCAGGGCGCGGCGGCGTCCCCGGTGAAGGCCCCGGCGTCTCCTACGTGGATGCTGTCCTTCACCTCGGCGGCCGGAGCCGTAACGGCGAACAGCAGGGTGGCCATCAGGGTAAACATCACGGCAAACGTTCTCTTCATCATGGTCTTCCTCCCCGGTTTCCGTCTGGCGGCGATGTCTTCGCACAGAAAGGCCGTCGCTTCCGGGCCGGAAACCCGCTTGTGCTCGAGACCGTTTCCGGCCGAGCATCGTTCGAAAGTGGTGTTTACGGATGCCTGTTTCCTGAAACGCCTACCAAACCGGCTTTCGCGCGGGCGATACGGCCGCGCGTCGCGCCGTGCCTTACTTGGACGGCGGGGTGCCGTCGGGCCCCCAGCCGCGCAACTCGTAGTACTCCTGGACCATCTTCTTCACCGGCACCACCTGGTCCTTGGACGGGCCCTCCTTCAGCGGTTCGTCGGTGAATCGGCAGGGAAGGGTGTCCGTGGACGCGTCGATGCCGAGGTCGATGTTCAGCCGCCGGTCGGCGTCGATGATGCCCCGCAGGCTCTTGTTCACGCGGTCGGTGGTGAAGTCGAGCCCTGTGCCCGCCCGCAGGAGCCGGGCGGCGAGCTCGAAGTCCATCACGTCCATGGACAGGCCGATATTCTTGCACATGGTCATGCAGTCGGTCAGGAGGGCCTGGCGTTCGGTGTGCTCCACCAGAACGGCCTTGCCGTTGTTGGAGAGGCGGTCCGCGATGTCCCGGATGCCCCAGCGCCGCTCCGCCTCGTCGTAGCGCTCGGTCAGCTCGAAGAAGGGCTCGGCCCTCAGGTGGTCGGCCCCCCGGGAGGCGACGGCGTAGGTCAAGCCGAAGGCCTTGATGCCCCTGGGGTCGCCGCAGATCACATCGAGCCCCTTTACGTGAAGGGCCCACTTCTCGGTGCCCCGGCCGAACCGCCGGGCCAGGGAGCGTGTCCCTTCGGCAAAGGCGTCCCCGACGCCTTCCCGCCGGACGATCATGCCGAGGATCTTCTCCACGGTCTCCTGGTTGCCCCAGGTGAAGTCGAGGCCGTCCACGTCCTCGGGGCCCAGGAGGCCCTTTTGGAAACACTCCATGGCCCAGCCGATGGTCTCTCCGCTGCTCAGGGAGTCCATGCCCATGC
>CAYYVD010000397.1:0-4257 GCA_964475045.1 uncultured Desulfobacterales bacterium
ATTTTGCGATTGAGCCGCAGCCGAAGATGGCCCGAAGATGAGATGCAAGATGGCGGACATCAGCGGGAGGCCTTGATCGTTGCGGGCCCCGATCCGCCTTGGCCAGAAAGGCCCGACCCGCGGGACCGGGGAGCCCCCCATGCATATTCTCGTCAACGAAGCCTCCCGAACCGTGGAGGACGGCGCCACCGCCGGACGAGTCCGGGACGAGGTCAAGCCCGAGGCCGATCTGATCATCGTGAACGGCTTTCCGTCCGAACCGGACGCCCCGCTTCGGGACGGGGACCGGGTGGTGCTGATCCGTCGGGGGGAGGTCCCCGGCGAGGAGGAGCTCGAGGCACTGATGTCGGCCCGCCACACACCGGGGGTCCACGAGCGCGTACGATGCGCCCGGGTGGGCGTGGCCGGGTTGGGCGGGCTGGGATCGGCCGCAGCCCTGGCCCTGGCCCGGGTGGGTGTGGGCGAGCTGATCCTGACGGACTTCGACGTGGTGGAGCCGAGCAACCTGAACCGCCAGCACTACCGGGTCGAGGACATCGGCCTGGCCAAGACCGAGGCCATGGTCCGCCAGCTCGCGTCCGTGAACCCGTGCGTTCGAGTGGTCACGCACCGGGTCGTTCTGAACGAGCACAACCTCGGAGAGGTCTTCGAGGGTGTGGATGTGCTCCTGGAGTGCCTCGACCGGGCCGAGGCCAAGGCCATGTTGATTCGGGGAGCGGCGGAGGCCCTGCCGGACGTGTACCTGATCGGGGCCTCGGGCGTGGCCGGCTACGGGGACAGCAACCGCATCCAGACCCTCCGCCTCGGGGACCGGGTTTTCATGGTGGGGGATCTGGTCTCGGCCGCCGAACCCGGACGGGGGCTCATGGCCCCGCGCGTGGGCATCGCCGCCCTCCACCAAGCCAACCTGGCGGTGGCCCTGATCGTGGAGGGAGCCTGAGCCACGCATCCTTTGGAGATCATGAAGGGGCTCTTCTTCGGTCAGCGGGGGATCTGAAAGGCCTTCTTCGCCGAGGCGCCTCGCTCGGCGGAAAGCTCATTCCGCCTCCTGGAGCTCCACCTCCCGGTAAGGGCCGGGGGTTTTCAGGGTGTAGACGGCGTCCGGGATCTCCCGGTTGAAGACCATCCGGCGGTTCCGGATCACCACCTGCCCGCTTCGGTCCTGGGGCAGAAACCTCACCACACCGGCGAACCGGATTCCGTCCGCGGTCCGAATGTCGTCAAAGGCCACCTGGAGGCGGCTATCGGGAAAGGCGAGCCGTTCGGGCTCCAGGGTGTCCGCGTGAAGCTTCAGGGACCAGGACGCCCCGCCGGGGCAGTCCGGACCGCAGGCCACGCGGGGACCTTCCTCGGACCGGACGGACGCCGGTTCCGGAAGGTCGGGGTACCCTCGAAGGAGGGCCCACATGTGATCCAGGTCCGGGGGCGAGGGAAGGAACCGGTTGAGGACCCCGGGGGTCGCCGGGCCGGTGTAGAAGACCTTGTCGGGGTAGGAAAACGCTTCGAACCGTTCCCGGTCCACCAGGATGTGAAGCACGGGTGCGCCCCAGGAGTGGGTGATCTCCACCTTGATGCGCAGCGGGTCCCGGCTTCCCACCACCAGGATGTCGGCCTCCTCGGACTCCACGACCCACTGCCGCAGGGACACGGAACCCATGGAGTAGAAGGTGGTCACACGTTCATTCTGGGTCGTCAAACGGTGAAGCACCGTCTCGACCTCGGAGGGGCTCAGGGGCGGCCGGGCTGGACGAAGGGCCGCACAGCCGGAGATCAGGGCGAGGATCAGCAGGTGGCGGACGAGGCCGGGGAGGCGAAGGGGCGCGGTCTGTGGATGGGTCGTCAATCGCTTCCCTTGGACGGTTTCGGGCGGGCTTCGATCTCCTCGATCTTCTTCTGCACCGCCTCCGGATCGGTGGGGTCCAGCTGAAGGGCTCTGCGATAGGCCTTCAGGGCCTTTTCGTACAGGCCGTTCTTGACGTACACGTCCCCGAGGTGCTCGGTGATGGTCGGGTCCTCGGGCTGAAGCTCGGCGGCCTTCTCGAGGTATGTCATGGCCTGCTCATAGTCGCCTTTCTGATAGTACACCCAGCCCAGGCTGTCCGTGATGTACCCGCTCTCCGGTTTGATTCGCAGGGCTTTTTGAATCATGTCGAGGGCCTCGTCCAGGCGGATGCCCTGCTCGGCGTAGGTGTAACCGATGTAGTTGAGTGCGTCCGCGTTGTCCGGATCGATCTCCAGGACCCGGCGCATCTGATCGAGTGATCGATCCCGCAGGCCCTGCTTGTCGAGCACCACGCCCAGGCGGAAGATCAGCTCTGCGTCCTCGGCGTCCTTGTTCAAGGCTTCTCGGAGGATCGTTTCGGCCTCCTGGTACTTTTCCTGCCCCTCGAGGAGGGATGCGAGCATCAGGTGGAGCTCCTGGCGGTCCTCTCCCACCTGAAGGCCTTCACGCAGCACTGTGACGGCCTCCTCGTTACGCCCCTGCGCGTCCAGGATGTAGGCGATGTGCATTCGGGCGTTGGTGTAGAACTCGGAGTCCTTTTCCAGCTTGCGAAAGTGCTCCAGGGCCCGGTCGAGGTCCCCCCGCTCTTCGTAGGCCGAGGCCAGGTAGTACCTGGACTTGTCGTCACCGGGCCAGGCCTGCACGATCATGTCCAGCTCGTTGATGGATTCGTCCAGCTTCCCGTGTCGCAGGTAGATCAGGCCCAGGGACTGTCGAATCCGCTCTCCGGGCTTGGATTGGCCCTTGATGGCTTCCATCTGTTTTTCCGCCTCATTTTCTCGACCGAGCTTGTAGTACAGGTCGATGAGCCGCTCTCGCACGACCAAGTTCACCGGGTAGTAGTCGATGAGTCGTTCGTAGATCTCCACTGCATCCTCGAAGCGGGCCTGCATCTGATAGAGACTGCCCAGGTCGAACAGGGCGGGCTCCATCCGTTCGTTCAACCGGAGGGCCTCCAGGTAGGACTCCTCGGAACGTTCGTGGTCGCCTTTTTCCAGACGGACCCGCCCGCGGTAGTAGTGAGCGATGACGAGGTTCGGGTCCTGCTCGATGATGCGGCTCAGTTGACTCAGCGCCTGGTCGTAACGCCTCGTCTTGATGAGGAGGGTCGTCAGCACCAGCCGGGCCCGTTTGTGACCGGGCTCGATCTCCAAAGCCTCATCGTAGGATCGAATCGCCTCCTCCTCCCGTCCGAGGAGGCCGGCGATCTCTGCGGAGAGCAGGTGGTGCTCCACCCTTTCCGGTTCCAGCTCCACGCACTTTCGAGCATAGGACAGGGCGGCCTCGTTCTCCTCCAGCTGCTTGAGCAGCAGGGCCATTCTCTGGAGCAGAAACACGTTGTCAGGGTCGTTCTGAATGGCCCGCTCCAGGTGCTTTCGGGCTTCTTCGTACCGCCCGTGTGCACTGTGCAGGGCGAACAGGGTAAAGGCTGCGTAGGCCTTTCGAGTGGCCCGCTCGATCTCGGTGGGCGGGGGCAGGGGCGAGATCTCGACGTGCTCGGACATGGGAAAGGAAGGATGCGGCTCCAGCCCTTTGTCCACGCCTGCGCACCCGGCGCAGATCAGCAAAAGCAGCAGGGGCAGTGCGGCCGGGAAGGCTGCGGTACCGTCTTGGATGTTTCGAAACATGGTTCTTTTCTCGCGTTTTCTCAGGGCCTTGCGCAGGCGGCCCTGTTCCGTCTCGAGCGACGCAGCCCAACCGCACCTCCTCACCGGCCGGCCGGACGAGTCAGACGAAGTTCGAGTACTCGTCCTCGAAGTTGGGAATTCGTTCACTCAACCATTCCTTGATGTTCTTCACGATCCGCTCCTGGATCTGGCGGACCCGTTCCCGGCTGATGCCGTACTTGTCACCGAGCTCCTGCAGGGTCAACGGGCTCTCGGACATGATGCGGTGGTCGAAGATGTCCAGCTCCTTGCCGGACAAGGTCTCTCGAAAGTCGCTCAGGTTCTCCAGCAGGGTCTCCCGGCGCTCCACCTCGGAGATCTGCTGATCCGCGCCGATGGATGGGTCCGGCAGGAAGGAGCTGTAGGCCTCCTTGCCCTCGTCGCCCACGGGAGCGTTCAAGCTCAGTTCGGCGCCTCCCAGGCGCTGGCTCATCTCCTCGATCTCCTCTTCCTTCACGTCCAGGCGCTCGGCGAGCAGCTGGGGCGCCGGATCGAAGCCCTGGGCGATGAGCTTTTCCTTCTCCTTGGCCAGGTTGAAAAACAGCTTTCGCTGGGTCTGGGTGGTGCCGATCTTGACCAGCTTCCAGT
>CAYYVD010000398.1:0-4206 GCA_964475045.1 uncultured Desulfobacterales bacterium
CCCGCGGCCCAGGGCCAGCATCTGCTGCTCGCCGCCGGAGAGGGTCCCCGCTCCCTGATCCCGCCGCTCCCGCAGCACGGGGAACATGGCCATCACCCGTTCGAGGCTCTCCTGCCGTCTGGCCTTGGGCTTCTTGAGGAAGGAGCCCATCTCCAGGTTCTCGAGGACCGAGAGGGAGGGAAAGATCTTGCGCCCTTCCGGCACCATGATCAGACCGGCCTCCACCCGCTTGTGGGCCGGCCAACCGGTGACGTCGTTCCCGTCGAAGGTGATCCGCCCCCCGCCGACCGGGTACACACCGGCCACGCCGTTGACCGTGGTGGTTTTGCCCGCGCCGTTGGCCCCCAGAAGCGAGACCGTCTCCCCCTCCTGGAGCTCGAAGGACACGCCCCAGAGGATCTGGACGGGACCGTAAAACATCTCCATGTCAGTGATGCTGAGCAGTGGCATATTCCTTCCCCAGATAGGCCTCGATCACCTTGGGATCGGAGCTGATCGCCGCGGGAGGTCCCTCTGCGATCAGGCGTCCGTAGTCGAGCACGTAGATCCGGTCGCAGAGCCCCATGATCACCCGCATGGCGTGCTCGATGATCAGGACCGAGGTCCCGGCGTCCCGAATGCCGCGGACCAGACCGATCACCTCGTCTTTTTCCGTGGGGTTCAACCCGGCCATGACCTCGTCGAGGAGCAGGAGGGTGGGCCGGGTGGCCAGGGCCCGGGCCACTTCCAGGCGCTTGCGGTCCGGGGTGGTCAGGTTGCGGGCGGGCATGGAGGTCTTGGACGCCAGCCCCACGAACCCCAGGATGCGGTGGCTCTCCTCCTCGGCCACGTGGGGCCGAATGGTGTGGTTGAATCCGCCCACGGCCACGTTTTCCAGCACGCTCAGGTTTCCGAACGGCTTGACGATCTGGAAGGTGCGTGCGAGCCCCAGCTTGCAGATGTCGTGGGGCTTTCTTCCGAGCAGGCTATGCCCGTCGAACTCGATGCGCCCCCGGTCCGGGGAGAAGAAGCCCGAGACGGCGTTGAACAGAGTGGTCTTGCCGGCCCCGTTCGGGCCGATCAACCCTACGATCTCCCCGGGCTCGACCCGGAGGGAGACGTCGCTCAAGGCCTGCAGCCCGCGAAAGGACTTGGACACCCCTTCCACCGTGAGGTTTCCGGCCTCGGCCATGTCAGGGCCTCCTTTTTCGGAACCGTTCCGTGACGCGCCGGACCATGCCCATCAGCCCGTCCGGAAGGAACATGATGACGGCCACCAGGATGGCCCCGTAGAACATGAGGTAGGCGCCGGAGTAAGCCTGAAAGGCCACCCGCGTCACCTCGGAGAGGGGGGTCAGCACCAGGGATCCGAGCAACGGTCCCAGGACGGTGCCCGGGCCGCCGATGATGGGCCGGAGCATGATCTCCACGGAGTTGAGCACCCCGAAGGTGGTGTCCGGGTCGATGTAGAGGAGATACTGGGCGTAGATGGTGCCTCCCACGGCGGTCATGGCCGCGGAGATGGCCATGGCGATCTGCCGGTAGCGGAAGGAGTTCACGCCCAGGGCCTCGGCCGCGTCCTGGTCCTCGCGGGCCGCCTGGAAGTAGAGCCCCATGCGGGTGCCCTCCAGCTTCCACACCAGGTAGAGGGAGGCCGCGGTGAGCCAGAGCAGCATGAAGTAGAACGGCTTCTTGCTGGTGAACTGCATCAGGCCCCAGGAGTCGCCCTCCAGGGGGATGAGCACGCCCAGGGCGCCGCCCACCCACTCCCAGCCCATGGCGATGACGTAGAAGATCTCCGCAAACGCCAGCATGATCAGGGCGAAGAAGGGGCCCTTCAGCTCGTAGCGGAAGCTCAGGAACCCCACGAAGAGCCCGGTGGCCGCGGACAGGGCCATGGCGGCCGGAAGACCGATCCAGGGCGTCAGCCCCAACTTGACGTAGAGCAGCGAGCTGGTGTAGGCCCCCATGCCGAAGAACAGGGAGTGCCCGAAGGAGAACTGCCCGGCGTACCCGGAGAGCACGTTCCAGCCCTGACCCATGATGGCAAAGAGGAAGATCATGATCATGGTGTGCACCACGCTCGGCCAGATCCACGGCAGAAAGTGGAGCCCCACCACGAGGGCCAGGGTCACGCACCAGGCGCCTCCCCCCATGCTGCGGCCCAGATGGCTTTGTTTGTCCTCACCTGCGCTCACGACTTCCCTCCAAACAGGCCCGACGGCTTAAACAACAGGATCAGGACGAAGATCACAAAGGAGATGAGCGACTTCATGGAGGCCGGCAGAAAGATGGCCCCGATGCTCTCGGCCATGCCGATGATGATGCCCCCGAAAAACGCCCCGATGAAGCTCCCCATGCCGCCCAGGACCACCACCACGAAGGCGGTGATGACGAACAGGCCCCCCACCGTGGGGTAGACGGGAAAGAACGGCGCCACGGCCGCGCCCGCCACCCCGGCGCAGGCCGCGCCCACGCCGAAGGAGACCACGTAGATCCGCCGCACGTTCACCCCGACGAGCATGGCGCCCACCGGTTCCTCGCTGGCCGCCCGAATGGCCTTGCCGAGATCCGTCCGCGTCAGGAGCAGGAACAGGAGCGCGGTCCCGATCATGGAGATGACGAAGGCCAGCACCCGGACGAGGGACAGGGAGAGATCGCCGAAGTAGAAGTTCACGGCGGCGTACCCGGTCTGCAGGACCCGGTAGTCCGGGCTCCAGAGAAACAGGGCCAGGTTCTCCAGGAACAGGGACAACCCCAGGGTCAGCAGGAGCTGGTTGTGCTCGGGCGCGTCGATGATGGGGTTGATGAAGAAGCGCTGGAGAAAGGCGCCCAGCACGAAGAGGAACGGCACGACCAGGAGGATGGACAGGTACGGATCCACGCCCCCGAGCCGAACCGCCCAGTAGCAGACGTACATCCCGACCATCATCAACGAGCCGTGCGCGAAGTTGATGATCTTCATCACCCCGAAGATCATGTTCAGGCCGATGGCCACCAGCGAGTAGACGCCGCCGATGAGCAGGCCGTTGATCAGGGACTGCAGGACGAAGGACGTGTTCATGGGCACCGCCCGCTGTCGTATGGTGCACGGGGGCGGCGAAGGGCCGCCCCCGTGCCGGGTTCAGGGTGGGATCAACCGAGCTTCGGGACCGGGAAGATCGGCTGGGTCTGCGCGTACTGCTTGGGCCAGACCACCTGGATCTCCTGGTCTCGAATCTGCATCATGGCCGCGGCCGCGTTCTTGTTCTGACCGTTCTCGTCGAACACGATGGGGCCCTGGGGCAGAATGTGGTCGGTGATGTTCGTGGCCGCCAGGGCGTCCCGAACGGCCTTGCGGTCCGTGGTGCCGGCCCGCTCGAGGGCGTCGGCGATCACGTAGGGCGCGATGTAGGCGAAGACCGTGGAGGCCCCCATGTCGCGGCCGTACACCTCCTTGTAGTGGCTCATGGCCTTCTTGGTCAAGTCACTGAGAGGGTTGGCCCGGTAGTTTCCGTCCAACACGTTCTCGGTGATCCCGCCCAGCTCCTCGATGAACTTGGGGTGGCTGAAGGCGCCGTTGCCGCACCCCACAATGGCCTCGCACCGAAGCCGGACGTCGTGCATGGTCTTGTAGACGCGCACCCCGTCCCCGAAGTACCCCGTGTCCATGACCAGATCCGCGCCGGCCGCCTTGATCTTGCCCACCTCGGTGGTCACGTCCGCGGACTTGGGGCTGTAGGGGACGTCCTCGATGACCTCGAGCCCGTACTCGGGGGCAAAGTCGATGACGTGCCCGGACAGGGACGTGCCGAAAGCGGTGTCGTCGTGCAGGTAGGCGATGGTCCTGGCGCTGCTGCCCTTGGCCTTGATGATCTCGGAAAGGTACTGGACCGTGTCGCGGGACATCTGGCGCGCGTTGGGCTGCACGCGGAAGGTGTAGCCGAAGCCCCGGCCCGTCACCTTGTCATCCACCGCCACCGAGACCACGAAGGGCACCTTGAACTTCTCTGCGATCTGGGTGGCCACCAGGGTGACCGAGGACTGATAGCAGCCGGTCAGGGCCACGGCCCCGGCACTGTACAGCCGCTCCACCTCCCGAATGGCCACCTGCGGCTTGCCCTCGGAGTCTCCGGTCAGGACCTTGAGCTTGGCCCCGCCCATGGACTTGATTCCGCCGGCCGCATTGATCTCCTCCACGGCCAGCTTGAGCCCGTTGGCGAGCTCCTGACCGTCAAAGGCCAGGAA
>CAYYVD010000399.1:0-4194 GCA_964475045.1 uncultured Desulfobacterales bacterium
CAAAGCCGGATTGAACCAGTCGGTTCTTGGCCTGTTCCATCGCCGATCGCACGACCTCGTGCTTCTTTTCTTCCAGATCGCAGAAGGCATTCTTTTGGCTCATGAAGTAGGGGGTCAGGGTGGGGCTGTTCATGTTGCACAGGGCGGCCGTGTCCGGGATCACGCTCAGGAAGGTGACTCGATGATCCGGCGTGAAGTGGCGGCAGACGAAGTCCACGGCGCGCAATGCGTTTTCCGACTCGTCGATGGCGACCAGAATCTTGCAAGGCATGGACGGCTCCTTCCGTTCGGGTTCGTTTCAACGCAGCATAGCGCATCCCGCGGGGCCTGTCCAGGCCCCTCGAAAACGCCGACTCGAACCCTGTACATCTCTGCCCATTGTGATATAGAATGCCGCACTTTTCTGTGGTTGGGGCCATCGAAATCGAAATCGGGATCGAAGCATCATGACACTGGGACACGGGAGACTGGCCCTAAATCGGTTGTCGATCGGCTACGTCGTCCGGGTGTACGAAAAGGCCGGGGAGCTGAACGGAGTTCATCGACCTGCACGAGACCCATGGCTGCGGGCGGGCCAGTCGATTCCGTTGAACATCGCCTCACTGGGGGGGGATACGGGTTCGAGAGAAGCAAGCGGCCTGCGGGGAAGAGAACGGACATCTCGATCCCGATCCCGATAGCGATAGCGATTTGGATGGAGAAGACAAGGGGCCCCAAGCAGGCGTTCCAGGCGACGCTTGACAGCGCGCCTGAACGCAGCGTTGTCCGCACGGGAGAGGAGGTCTCACAGGCAGCATGACAAAGGTGTCTCGCCCCGATCCCCAAGGCCTTGATTCCAGCCGAAAGCGGCTCGAGGAGGCGCTTCGAAGCGCCCGCGAGACCGCGGAGGCCCTGCTGGATGCGTCCCGGGACCACTCGAACGAGAAGGTCCAGGAGCATGCCCTCAGGCTCTCCCGGACCATTCGCATGCTCGAGACGGAGGTTTCCGAGCTCAAGGCGGCCGAGGCCGCCTGGAGAGAGAGCGAGGAGCTGTTTCGGGTCTTTGCGGAGGACGCGCCTTTCGGCATGTCCATCATGAACGCGGACCGAAGCTTCGAGTACTTCAACCCCAAGTTCACGGAGATCTTCGGGTACACCCTGGAGGAGCTCCCGGACAAGACGACCTGGTTTCACAAGGCCTACCCCGATCCAGCCTACCGGGACAGGGTCCGCGGCGTCTGGACCCAGGACAGCCCGCAGGAGATGAGCATCGGGGAGATCAAGCCGAGGATCTTCACCGTCCGTTGCAAGGGCGGCCAGGACAAGATCATCCACTTCCGCGCCGTGATGACCAAGGAGCATCGGCAGCTCATGACCTACGAGGACATCACGGCTCGGGCCCGGGCGGAGGAAGCGCTTCGGCAGAGCGAGGAGCGCTACCGCACCCTGTACGAGGAGGCCACCCGGCGGGAGCAGCTGTATCGGTCCCTGCTCCAGTCCTCAGCCGACGCCGTGGTCATCTACGACCTCGAGGGACTGGTCCAGTACGTGAGCCCGGCCTTTACCCGCCTCTTTGGATGGACCCTGGAGGAGCTGGAGGGAAGGCGCATTCCGTTCGTTCCGGAGTCCGAGCAGTCCCAGACCATGGAGTTCATTCGAGCCCTCCACGACGACGGTGTTCCCGTCTCCGGGTACGAGACGTTGCGCACCGCCAAGGACGGTCGTCTGATCCAGGTCAGCGTCAGTGCATCGAGATACGACGACCACGAGGGGAACCCGGCGGGCATGCTCGTGATGCTGCGGGACATCTCCGGGCGCAAGCAGCTGGAGGCCCAGCTCTCCCAGGCCCACAAGATGGAAGCCATCGGGACCCTCGCCGGGGGCATCGCGCACGACTTCAACAACATTCTTCAAGCCATCTCCGGGTACACCCAGCTGTTGATGATGAACAAGAAGGAGGATCATCCCGACCACAACAAGTTGGCCTCCATCGACCGCTCGGCCCGCAGGGCGAGCGAGCTCACGGAGCGCCTTCTCATCTTCAGCCGGAAAGTGGAGAGCCACCTTCGCCCGGTGGACCTCAACCACGAGGTCCGTCAGGTGGTCCTGCTCCTGGAGCGAACGATCCCCAAGATGATTCGCATTCAGACGGACCTGGCGGAGGACCTGAGCTTCATCAACGCGGATCCGGTCCAGCTGGAGCAGGTGCTGATGAACGTGGCCGTCAACGCCCGGGACGCCATGCCCGACGGAGGGGTCCTCGGTTTTCGCACGCGAAACCTCCGGCTGTCCGAAGAGGACGCCCTTCTGCATCCGGCGCTCCATCCCGGCTCCTACGTTCTGCTGCGGATCTCGGACACGGGCTGCGGCATCGATCCGAAGATCATGGATCACATCTACGAGCCCTTTTTCACGACCAAGCCCACGGGGGAGGGGACGGGCCTGGGTCTGGCCATGGTCTACGGGATCGTGAAGAACCACGGGGGAGCCATCCTCTGCGAAAGCCCTTCGGGAGCGGGGGCCTCGTTCCGCATCTACTTTCCGGTGCTTCCACAGGAGGCGATTCCGGACCGCAAGGCCATGGAGCAGACGCAGATCCCGGGCGGCCGGGAGTGCATTCTCCTGGTGGACGACGAGGAGAGCATCCTCGAGGTCGGCGGCGACATTCTCGGCCGTTACGGCTACCAGACCGTGTCCGCCGGCAGCGGGGAGGAGGCCCTGGACCGCTATGTGCGCGAACAGGGCCGAATCGACCTCGTGATCCTGGACCTGAACATGCCCGGAATGGGGGGGCGGAAGTGCCTGCAGGCCCTCAAGGAGGCCGACCCGAAGGTGAAGGTCGTGGTGGCCACCGGCCACACCTCCACCGATCACGCGCGGGAGGCCCTGGACCTGGGGGCCGAGCGGTTCATCCCCAAGCCCTACCGGCTCAAGGACATGCTCAAGATCGTCCGGGAGGTGCTGGACGAGGAAGGCTGATCAGTCTTCACCGGCCGTTCCCTCCAGTGCGGCCAGGCTTTGACGGGCGAAGTCGATGCCCGGATCCAGCTCCAGGGCCATGCGATAGTACCGAATGGCGTTCTTTCGGTCTCCCATCTCCCGGTAGTTGGAGGCGATGTTGGCGTAGTCGATGGCCGAGGAAGGATCCAGCGCCAGCACCCGTTGAAAGCACGCGACGGCCTCCTCGTGCTCCTTCCGCTTGAAGTGGCAGAAGCCCATCAGATTGTGCAGGTCCGTCCGCTCCGGATCCGCCTGCACTCCCTTTTGGAGCATTCGGAGGGCTTCCTCGTAACGCTGGAGCTCCTTGAGGCATTGACCCATGTAGGAGTAGATGCTGGGAAGGTCCTCGGGATGGGGATCCAGCTCGAGGGCGGCCTCCAGCTTCCGCAGCCCCCCCTCGGGGTCTCCCAGGGCAAGAAGGCTCAGCCCCTGAAAGAACCGAATGTAGTACCGCCCGGGGAGCAGGGCGTCCAGCCTCTCGAGCTCCTCCATTGCCCACCGGGGATCGCCCCGCTCGGCGATCAGCTTGGCCGTGAACAGGCCCACGCTCGTGCCTGCCGCCCGTTCCCGGAAATGGGCCCCGGGGATCAGGGTGTAGAAGGCCGGAACGCCCAGAAGCGGGTGGGTGATGTCGATGGTGAGGACCTCGAACCCGCGACGCGAAAGGGCCGCGAGGCAGTTCTCCACCTCCACGCGAAGATTGGGATGGGAGAGGTCGGGAAGGCTCGAGAGATCCACTTCCCTGCCGGGTTGGGTCACGAAGTCCGCGTCCTCCCGCCCTTTGATCTTGGGAAGCCCGCTTGCAACGTACCGGGACCCGGTGTTGAAGTCCCCGGCCAGCTGCGCCACCTCGGTGAGTGCCCGGCTCAGCGCTTTTTCGGGCGAGGGGGTGGTGCCGGCCGTCCAGACGATCTCGCTTTTTTCCGGAAAGGTGGCCGAATCGTAGGCCAGCACACCCACACTGGGGATCCCCATGTCCAGGGTGAAGTCCGTGGGGAACAGCCGCACCCCGGCCGACCGGTACTTGGCGATCATGTCCCGGACCACCTCGTCGCGAACGCCGTCCAGACGCAGAGATGCGGTCCTCAGCCGTTTTCGGCTCACCAGGGACGAGACGTGCCGCTCCACCACCTCGCAGATCCCCTGGAGCAGGGCCTCCTCGGTGCAGTTGCCGGCGGAGGGCCCGTTGAACTCGTTGATGGCGAAGAACCAGTC
>CAYYVD010000400.1:0-4192 GCA_964475045.1 uncultured Desulfobacterales bacterium
CCCCAGATTCTGGTTCTCCTTGCGACGTTGTGTACGGCTGCGGAAGTGATAATCGGCAGCGCCGCGGCGTAGTCCGAGGCCACCCGCACCTTGTCCCCGGTCGCCAGGGACTGCGTCCCCGACTTGCTCGTGTACCGATACCCCCCGAGAAGCTCGTTCACCGCATCCAGCAGGATCCCCGCACCCCCGTCGTTCACCGCCGAGGTGATGGACTTGAGCCGCGTCTCTGCGTCGATGAACGCGTCATCGTCCGCCGTGACCCTCACCCCGGCCCCGGCCTCCACCGTGCTCCCGAAGATCCCCGCCTTCGCCCGGCTGCTCACCCGGTTCGACGCCAGGATCCCCGAGTAGCTCGCCGCCGACGCCTTGAACAGCGCCACCGCCGCCGCCGTGGCGTCGTTCCGGATCTCCGCCTCGATCTCCGCCGTGGACCGCGCCGTCAGGACCACATCGCCCCCGGCCGTCACCGTCGAATCAACGATGCTCGCCTCCACCAGGGCCGGGTTCTCGTTCCCGATGGGGGTGCCCAGCAGGGCGTCGATGGCGTTGAACAGAATGTTCTGCGACTCCCAGCCCACCGTGTTGAAGGCCAGGATCACCCCGATGGTGTCCCCCTCCGACGTGGTCGCCTGAAGCGTGGTGGCGTCCAGACGCGAGGTGTTCCGACCATCCACCACCACGTCGCCCCCGGCCTCCACCGTGCTCCCCTGGATCGTCGCCAGGGCCGAGGACTGCACCACGTTCGTGGCGATAGTCCCGTTCACCGCCAGGCTGTCCCCGCCCCCGGTGAACGAGCTCCCCCCCGACGAGCTCACCGAGTTGTCCGCCTTGGCCCAGATGGTCGCGTTCTCCAGAGCGCTCACCAGCACGTCCCCGGTTCCCGCCGTCACCGTGGCGTCCCGAATGGCCGCCTCGGCCTCACCGCGCACGTCGTTCACCACCACCAGTCCCCCGATGGCCTTGGAGTCCGACTCGGTGATGTTGATCCCGTCCGGAACCAGGTTGGTCAGCGACTCCTCCTTCCAGTAGTCCAGGTCGCTGTAGTCCTGAATCCCCAGGTCCAGCACCTGCTCGGTCCCCAGGTACTGGTACACGCTCCCGGGGGTCCCGCCGATCGCCTGCCACAGGGCCCCGTTGCCGTAGTCCTGGGCGCCCAGGTTCAGGGTGGTGTCCGGACCCGTGTATCGGTAGATCTTGCCGGCCTCGCCTCCCACCGGCTTCCAGGGGCCTGTCGAGTAGTCCTGGGCGCTCAGGTCCAGCAGCGTGGGTCCGCCGGCCCCGGTGTACACGTACACCCCGCCCGGGGTCCCGCCGCCCCCATAGCCGCCCGCCAGGAGCACCTTGTCCCCGGCCTGCACGTACTCCTGGCCCTCGCCGGTCTCGAAGTCCCAGGCCAGGTAGTCCTCGGCCACCTGCACCAACTGATCCGCGGTCAGGGCCTGCGTCCCGTCCCCGGTGCCGAACGCCGGGGTGGCGTAGTCGTCCGCCAGACGCACCCGGTCCCCGAAGCTCAGGACCTTGTCCCCGTCCGTGCTCTCGTAGTCGGCCGCCACGATGTCGCCGATGGTCTCGTCGATCACGGACAGGCCGCCGTCGTTCGTGGTGATGGAGGAGACCACGACCTTGGCGTTGGAGTAGATCCCGGCGTGGTCCTCGGCCGTGATGGTCACCGAGCCGCCCGCGTCCACCACGGTCGGGAACCCGTGCTCCGCCACCGGCTCCCAGTCCCCGTTGTCCGCGTAGTTCTGGACCCCCTCGGCCAGGTCCAGGGCCTTGGCCGCGCCCGTGTACTCGTAGATCGCACCGGAGTCGAGCCGGACCCAGTCCCCGGGCTCCACGGGAACGGTCCCATCGCCCGTGGTGTGGTCCGCGGTCTCGTGCTCCACAACGGCCCGGGCCCGGCTGCTCACCTTGTTGCTCGCCAGGATGCCGCCGAAGCCCATGCCCGAGGCCTTGAAGAGGGCCGAGGCCGTGGACTCGGCCGCATTGCTCACCGTGGCGTTGAGCTGGGTCCGGTTGAGGGCCGTCAGGATCACGTCGCCGTCCGCCGTGACCACCGAGTTGCGGATCACCGCCTCCACCCGCGACGGGTCCTCGCCGTCAAAGGCCTCGGAGAGCAGCGGATCCCCCAGAAGCGCGTCAATGGCGTTGAACAGCACGTTCTGCGGCTTCCACCCGATCGTGTTGAACGCCAGGGTCACCCCCACCGCGGTCTCGCCCGTCTGGGTCGAGGCGCTCAGGGTGGCGTCCAGGCGCGCCGTGTTTCGCGCCTCCACCACCACGTGCCCGAAGTCGTTTCCATCCAGCGGGTCCGCATCCCCCGCCGTCACCGTGCTGTCCTCGATGGTCGCCAGGGCCGAGCTCAGCACCAGGTTGGTCACGATTTGACCGTTCACCGCCAGGGACGTCCCACCGCCGAACGCGCTCCCGCCCGAAGACGTCACGTTGCTCACCGCGTTCGCTCGAAGCGTGGCGTTCTCCGTCGCGCGCACCGTCACGTCCCCATCCACGGTCGTCACGGTCGCATCCGTCACATACGCCTCCGCGCCCCCACGCACGTCGTTCATCACCACCAGGCCGCCGTACGCACGGGAGTTGGAGTCCGTCAGGTTGCCGATCTCCGGGAACAGCAGGTCCTCGTAGTCCGCCTGCTCCATCTTCGCCCAACGCGTCGCGTCCGTGTAGTCCGCCGCCCCCAGGTCCAGGGTCTCCCCCGCACCGATGTACTCGTACACCCCCTCCCCGTTCGCCTGACCGCCCCCGTCGATCCAGTCCTGGGACACCCACACCCGGTCCCCCAGAATCCGTGGCAGAAAACCCTGCGCCGGGTCGAACGGATCCTCCCCCGCGGCCAGCGCCTCGGCCCGCCCCTTCAGCAGCGCCTGGGTCCCCGAGGCCGTCGTGAACTGGTAGTCGTCCAGACCCAGCGTCCCCGCCACCCCCTTGAGCGCGTCCACCGTGTTCGTGGTCACCGACGAGATCACCAGCTCGCTCGCCGCATCCAGGCCCGTCCGGTCCTCGGCCTCGACGGACACCGAGCCCCCAGCCGTCACCGCGGCCCCGGCCGCCGCGTTCGTGTTGTCGATGAACGCACGGGCCTGCGCCGCCACCTTGTTCCCCGCCAGAAGCCCCCCGCCCGACATGCCGTCCTTGCCGAACTTCGCCGCAATCGCAAAGTCCCCTCCGGCCTCGGAGACCGACGTGCTCCCCACCACCACGTCCGCCTGCGCCGCCGAGACCGCCGTCAACCCCAGGTCCCCGTCCGCCCACACCGTCGAGTCCACGATCGCCGCCAGCGCCTCGGACGCCTCCACGCCACCGAACACGTTCACGTCCAGCAGCTTCCGCCACCGGCTCTCGTCCGTATAGTCCTCCGCATTCAGGTCCAGACCCGTCCCCTCATCGGCCGTCCCCTGAAACTCGTACCGCCCGCCCGGCTCCCCGCTCCCCGCAAAGTCCGCCCCCAGCTCCACCACGTCCCGGAACCCCACGTCCCCGGAGCCCACCATGGGCACCACGTACTTGGGATCGTCCGCCTCCGCGATCATGGGCGCACCGATGATCGCGTCGATGGTCTGGGTCAACAGGTCCTGCGCCTGCCACCCGATCGTGTTGAACGCCACCACGAACCCGATGGCCTCCTTGGCCGACACGCTCGAGAGCGCCGAGGCGTCGATCCCCGCCGTGTTCCGCGCGTCCAGGGTGATGTCCCCGCCGCTCCCCGCCGTGGTCCGCACGTCGCTCTTGGAGATGACCGCGTTCGCCGAGCCCAGCACCAGGTTGTTCACGATCACCCCGGACTTGTTGTCCCCGCCACCGGAGATCACGCTGTCGTCCAGGGCCCGGATGTGCGCCCCTTCCCGGGCCGAGATCACCACCGGTCCCGACGCCGTCACCGTGGACCCCTCGATGGTCGCGTCCACCTCGCTCCGAACGTCGTTCCGCGCCACCAGCCCGCTCATCCCCTTCGTGCCGCCCGCGATCTTCACCCCCGCCTGCTTCAGTCCCGCCTTGACAATGGACTCCGGAATCACGTTGCTCTCGCTCAACGCCTTCCACAGGTCCTTGTCCGAGAAGTCCACCGTGGCCAGGTCCTCGGTAACCCCCGTCCCCAGGTACTCGTAGACCACCCCCGGGTCCCCGCCCGCCCCGTGGTCCGAGGCCGCCCGCACCCGGTCCCCGAAGACCAGCG
>CAYYVD010000401.1:0-4182 GCA_964475045.1 uncultured Desulfobacterales bacterium
GGCTGATCCTGACCATGCCCGAGACCATGAGCGTGGAGCGGAGAAAGCTGTTGAGCCACCTGGGGGCCGAGCTGGTGCTCACTCCCGGGGACCGGGGCATGCAAGGGGCCCTGGAAAAGGCCCGAGAAATTCTGGAGGCGTCGGAGAATGCCTTCATGCCGGATCAGTTTTCCAACCCGGCCAACCCGGACGTGCACCGGCGCACCACCGCCGAGGAGATCTGGGAGGCCGCCGGCGGTGAGGTGGACGTTTTCGTGGCGTGTGTGGGGACCGGGGGCACCCTGACGGGCGTGGCCGAGGCCCTGCGCGGAAGGCGCCCCGGTTTCCGGACCGTGGCCGTAGAGCCTGCGGGCTCTCCCATCCTGAGTGGCGGCCGTCCCGGCCCCCACAAGATCCAGGGGATCGGCGCCGGGTTCGTGCCCAGGGTGCTCAATCCGGACGTGATCGACGAGGTGGTCACGGTGGAGGACGAGAAGGCCTTCGAAACGGCTCGAGCCCTCGCCGCGGTGGAGGGGCTGCTCTGCGGGATCTCGTCCGGGGCCGCCGTGGCGGCGGCGATTCAGGTGGCTCGAAGGCCCGAGACCCGGGGCAAGCGGATCGTGACCATCCTCCCCAGCACGGGCGAGCGCTACATCAGCACCGAACTCTTCGAGTGAGATCGCGGTCGGTCACCGCTTTCCCGCCACCTCTTCCAGAAAGCGGTCGAAAAACCGCTCCATGAAGGTGTGCCGTTCTTCAGCCAGCCTGCGCCCTTCGTGTGTGAGCATCCCCTCCCGAATCCTGGACAGCTTGAGACGGTACTCCCGGTAGGCCGTGTCCTCCCGGGTGTACGGCGCCGTGTCCTCCGGGCGGGCGTAAGGATTGTGCAGGGTGGCCCCCACCTCGCCGGCGAACTGAAAGGCGCGGCCGACGCCCACGGCGCCGATGGCGTCCAGCTTGTCCGCATCGAAGAGGACCCGTGCCTCGAGGGTTTCCGGACGGTGACGGCCGCGAAACCGGTGCGACCGGATGCAGTGGACCACGTTCGCCAGGATCTCTCCGTCCTCCAGCCGGTGTTGAAGAAAGGCAAGCGCCATGGCTGCGCCGCGATCCGCGTGGCACAAGCTTCCCTGGGCCTCGTCCTGGGCCCTGCGCCCCACATCGTGGAGATAGGCGGCCAGCTCCAGCACGGGCACCCGGGCTCCCTCGGCCCGGCCGATGCGAAGGCACAGGGCATGGACCCTGCGCGTGTGCTCCCAGTCATGGCTGCCCCGGGCGTCTCGAGCGCAGGAGACGGAAAAGGACCTCGCCTCTCGAATGACACGCTGCATGCTCAGGGCATAGCAGAATTCGAGGCGCTTCGCCAGCAGGTTTCAGGAACGCAGGTCCGCGGTTCTCACCGGCCCCCAGAGCCGGCTGTTCCTCTGCTGGGTTGCGGGCGTCAGCCCGCCTTAGCATAAGGAACCACTCGAATACGGTATCTTCGCCGGCTTTGCCTTCGCCGGGGAGTTGCGGTACAATCCCTCGCCGCGGCCCGGAGCGATCGAGGCCAACAGGCCGCAACCTGATCGAACGCGGGATTTCGTTTCGGCTCCAACAGGAAGGGAGCACAGCATGAGCTCGGAGGATCGTTCGGACAGCGGTCCGGAGTGTTCTGCGCGTTGCGGCATCTCCGGGCTGCCCATTCTGCAGAAGCCCGGTTGGACGAATGTGGATTTCGGGCGCGACTATCGGCTGACCCTGCGGTTCCTTGGGGATCGGATACTTCACAGCCGTCCTTCGGGGTACGGCACCCTCCGGGACGTGATGGAGGCCCTGGATCTGACGCGGGAGCTGATTCGGGAGCAGCTCGGACCCGGTCGACGCTATGTCCAGATCGAGGACTACACCGACCTGCAAGGCGTCTCCCTGGATGCCCGGAAGGCCTTCATTCGGGACATGAGGCGCAGGGACCGCATGGTGGGTGTGGTTTTTCTGACGACTTCTCCGGTGCTCAAGATCAGCATCCAGCTGGCCAAACGGTTGACGCCCTCGGACGTTCGGGTCCACATCGCCAAGGACGAGCAGGAGGCCGTCGGCTGGGCCCTGGATTGCCTCTCCGGCCACGGGTTGTCCCCGTCCGCGCCCTACGGCGCCTCGAGGCCCCGTGAAGAAGGGCTCGTCGCCCTGCCGGCGGGACCGGACGGCGAAGAATCGCAGGGTGTTCCCTGGTCCCGGGGAGAGAGGCGCGATGCCTGGACCCTTCACCTCGAAGGGTTCTCCATCCGGTACGAGCGCCTTGCCGGGGATGTGGTTCACACGGCGTCCTCAGGGTTTCTCGAAGAACGGCACCTCGAGCCGATGTTCAAGCACATGCGGGAGGTACTCGGCTCCATGGGGCTCGAAGGGAGCTCGTTTTTTCTCATGAACGGCCTGAAGGACGTCACCGGCGCGGCCTGGAAGGCCCGAAGGGCGTTTCCGGATTACGCCGCTTCCGTGCATGCCCGGTACGCGTTTCGTGTGAATGTGTTCTACGGCGGAGGAAGACTGCTTGCCGCGGCCATCCGCATGGCCCGGCCCATGGTCCCCTTTCAAGTGGTCGTGGCCGAGGACCCGGACGACGCGTGGCGTCTGGTGACGAACGCTCGTTTGAAGGCCGGCGAGACCGCCCGGGCGACGGGTTCCCCGGAACGCCTGCGCGATCTTCCGTCCCCGGAGCCCATGGGGGAGTGGGTCGACGACGTCCTGCGGTTTCTCGGCGGCATCAACTGGGAGAGGAACGGCCTGAGCGATTTGCCGTCGGCGGCCGGTAACGGGGCCCACCCGCTCAACCCCGTGTTCGAGGCCTTCCTGCTGATCAAGGACGACCTGGACCAGCTTCTCCAGGAAAAAGAGAAGACGTCGAGCGCTCTGGCCGTCGAGCGCGCCTACCTTCTCGAGCTGTTCGAAAACGCCCAGGTGGCCATGGTGCGGGGATGGAGCGACGGGGTGATCCAGCAGGCCAACCGGGCGTTCACCCGGATCTTCGGCTATACCGCGGAGGAGGTGGTTGGCCGGGAGGCGGACGGGCTCATCGTCCCCGAGGAACGGATGGAAGAGGCCCGGTCCATGACCCGACGGGTCGATCGAGGCGAGAAGGTGTCCTACGAGACCGTACGACGCCGAAAGGACGGGGCCCTGGTCCCCGTGGAGGTGCTCGTGTTCCCCATTGCCGTCGAGGGGCGGCAGGTGGGCGCCTACTCCATGTATCTGGACATCGGGGAGCGGGTTCGCGCCGAGGCGGCGATGCGCTCGAGTGAGGAGAGGCACCGAAGCATCCTCGAGAACATGGACGAGGGCTACTACGAGGTGGACCTCGCCGGCAGCTTCACCTTCGTGAATCAGGCCATGTCCACCGTGCTGGGGTGCAGCAGAGAGGAGCTGATCGGCACCAACAACCGCAGGTACATGGACCGCGAGACCGCCCGGGACGTGTACGCCGCGTTCAATCGGGTCTATCGGACCGGACGGTCCGAAAAGGGCTTCGAATGGGAGACCATTCGAAAGGACGGCTCGCGGGGCGTCGTGGAAACCTCCGTGTCCCTGAACCTGGACGAGAAAGGCCAGCCGGTGGGGTTCCGGGGACTGATCCGGGATGTGACCGAGCGGGAGATCGCCCGTCAGGAGAGGGCGCGGCTCCAGGCGCAGCTCCAGCATGCCCAGCGCATGGAGGCGGTGGGGACGCTGGCCGGAGGCATCGCGCACAACTTCAACAACCTGCTGATGGGGATTCAGGGCAACGCCTCCCTCATGGGCCTGGAACTGCCTCCGGACCACCCTCACGGGGAGCGGATCAAGACCATCGAGAAGCTGGTGAGGAGCGGGTCGGAGCTGACCCGGCAGCTTCTGGGATACGCCCGGGAGGGCCGATACGAGATGCGGCCCGTTCAGCTCAACCATCTGGTGGAGGAGACCGCGAGGACCTTCGGATCCGCCCGAAAGGAGATCCGGGTGCGCCTGGGGCTTCGCCCGTCGCTGCACGCCGTTCTTGCGGACCGGGGCCAGATCGAGCAGGCCCTGATGAACCTCTTCGTCAATGCCGCGGACGCCATGCCCCGCGGCGGGGACCTGGTTCTCAGGACCCGGGACGTGTCCTGGGAGGACATGCAGGGCAAGCCATACATGCCCAAGGAAGCGGCCTATGTCCTGCTCGAGGTGGAGGACACCGGCATGGGCATGGACGAG
>CAYYVD010000402.1:0-4177 GCA_964475045.1 uncultured Desulfobacterales bacterium
ACTAATATTTCGGGATTAATGTACTTTGGTAAAGATGGTTTACCATTCTTGAAGGTGGATTCCCCTGTTCGCGCTCACCCGCCGAAGGCTCCCGCCGTGGGCCTTGGACTGGCTGGACCTCATCCCCGCGGCCGTCCTGAGCGCCCTGGTGCTGCCGGCCCTGGTGACCACGGGCGAGCCCCGGCACCTGGACCTCCTTCGACCGGAGCTCCTGGTGGCCGTGCCCACGTTTCTCTTCGCCCTCAAGACCCGGTCCCTGGGCGGGAGCGTTGTCCTGGGCATGGGCCTGTACTGGCTTCTGGGATGACGCGGGGGTCGAGCCCCGCTCGAAAGGAGAAGGACGTGCGCCAACCGGAAGTGGATCCGCCCGAGCTCTTCCAGCCCATTGAGGCTCGAGAAACGCGTGCCTGCATCGGCTCTCGCCAAACCCATCGCTGTCTTCCGGCCGAATGCCGTAGGGATGTCTTCAGTACCGGTCGAGCGGGAATTGTCGGATTTTCTTGATAGATGGGTTTTTATCGTCAAGAATCGACGTTGTTTTGTGGATAGATTCCCGGCGACTGCGTCGCCGGGAATGCGCGGCGCTAACTTCGTTGAGTTGCCTGGTCCCGGCGCCGCTAGCGCCGGAACCAGGCAACTCAACCCGACTGCGCGCGCCGTCTGGGCTCAGGCCTACGGCCTGGCCCAGCCGCCGGGCTCGCGGGTTAGCGCCGCGCAATGGTTTGTTGCATGAAGCATGGACCTTGCGACCTACCCTAGGGGACCCGGTGACGGGCGTTCTTGGTCCTGCTTGCCACCTGGAACCTGGAAGTTGAGACGGCATCGCGAGGCTCCTGGCCTGGAGGGCCGATGAGTTTCGTATGGTGTCCCCGAAATATCCTATTTCGTATGGTGTCCCCGAAATTCCATTGGACGGGGTGAGATGCGGTCGTTGCGGGTGCACATGATCTTGCTGGATCGCGTCGGCATTGTGGCCGACATCTCGGCGCGGCTCGCCCGGGCCGAGGTGAACATCGTCTCCATGGAGGTGGAGCGGCGCGAGCGGAAGGCCCACGTGTTCATGGAGACCGAGCTCGAGAGCAGCCAGGCCGAGCGGGACCGGCTGGCGCGGGTCCTTCGGGACGTGCCCGACCTCCAGGCGATCCGTTTCATTCGAACCCTGCCGCGGGAGGAGCGGGAGAACACCTTTCGCGTGGTCCTGGACAACGTGAGCGACGGGATCCTGTCCATCGACGAGGAGCGGCGCATCAGCACCATCAACCGGGTCGCCCGGCGAATCCTGGGGTGCGAGCACCGGGACGTGGTGGGCGAGGCGGTCTCCGGGATCAAGGGAGCGGACGCGGGGCTCGCCCGGTGCCTCGAGGGCAAGCCCTTCACCAACGAGAAGCGCAACCTAATCGCCGGCACCGGGCGGTATCAGTTCTTTGCCACGGGCAAGCCCATTGCCGACGCCGACGGCCGGATCGTCGGGGCCGTGGAGATCATGAAGGACATGGTGGAGGTGCGGGAGCTGGCCCGGGCCGTGAGCCGGCCCGAGGAGATCGCCTTCAGCGACTTCATCGGCCGGAGCCCGTCCGTGCAGGAGGCGCTCAGCTTCGCCCAGAAGATCGCGGGCACCGACGCGGTGGTCTCGGTGCGGGGGGAGAGCGGGACCGGCAAGGAGCTGCTGGCCCGGGCCATCCACACGGAGAGCGGACGGGAAGGGGCCTTTGTGCCGGTCAACTGCGCGGCCCTTCCGGAGACGCTCCTGGAGAGCGAGCTCTTCGGGTACACGGGCGGCGCCTTCACCGGCGCCCGGCGGGAGGGCAAGGCCGGGCTGTTCGAGGTGGCCCGCGGGGGCACCCTGTTCCTGGACGAGATCGCGGACCTGCCGCCGGGCCCGCAGGCCAAGCTCCTGCGGGTCATTCAGGAGAAGCGGGCCCGCCGAATCGGTGGGCGGGAGGAGATCCCCGTGGACACCCGCATCATCACGGCCACCAACCGCAACCTGGAGCAGATGGTGGACGAGGGCGCGTTCCGGCGCGACCTCTACTACCGGATCAACGTGCTCCCCATTCACATCCCTCCCCTGAAGGAGCGCACCGAGGACATCGGCGTCCTGGCGGACCACTTCCTGTTCCAGCTCAACGCCAGGCTGGACCAGACGCCCCAGCGCCTGAGCCGGGAAGCCCTCGAGAAGCTCGTGAGCCACGACTGGCCGGGCAACGTGCGGGAGCTTCGAAACGTGATCGAGCGGGCGGGCATTCTGTGCGAGGAAGACGAGATCTCCGAGGCGGACATCCTGTTCAGCTTCGAGGTGGCCCGGGGCGGAGCCCGCCGCGAACCCCTCCCGGAGGACGCTTCCGGGCCCTCCTCCCTGCGGGGGCGGCTGGGACGCTACGAGCGGCAGATCCTGGCGGAGGCCCTGTCCCGGTCGGCGAGCGTGCGCCAGGCGGCCCGCCGGCTGGGCGTCTCCCACACCACCCTCCTGAACAAGCTCAAGAAGCACGGGTTGGAACGAAAATAGACCATTCGGAACAAAACCGTTCCATCTGTGAAAGATATGAATTTCAAGGTGTTGTCGTGGTCCTGCGTTTTGGTCTGGAACGATTTTCGACCAGAGCGGTCCTCGGAGGGCTCCAAACCGGGCATCCCCGAAAAGGGAGGGTGCCGAGATCCGCGCCCACGGCGGGACCTGGAGAAACCCTGTAGGACGCTCTCGGGCCGGCGGGTTTGGCAGGCCTTTTGCTAATTTGAGGGATCGACACCGGCGCCGCCCTGCAAAGGGCCCACCGGCGCATTGGAGCGTATTCCAACCCTTGCCGAGGAGGAGTCGACCATGATCGTGGGAATCCTGAAGGAAATCAAGACAGCGGAGAACCGGGTGTCCATGACCCCGGCCGGCGTGGAGGTCCTGCGCGAGAACGGCCACACCGTGCTGGTGGAGCAGGCGGCCGGGGCGAAGAGCGGGTTCGAGGACCCGCTCTACGAGGAGGCCGGGGCCGAGATCGTGGCCGCCCCGGCCGGGATCTACGAGCGGGCCGAGATGGTCATGCACGTCAAGGAGCCCCAGCCCTCGGAGTACGCCCTGATCCGGGAGGGCCAGATCGTGTTCACCTACCTCCACCTGGCCGCGGCCGAGGGGCTCACCCAGGCCCTGATCGAGAGCAAGTCGGTGACTATCGCCTACGAGACCATCGAGGACGAGGACGGGTCCCTGCCCCTGCTCACGCCCATGAGCGAGGTGGCCGGACGCATGGCCATTCAGCAGGGGGCCAAGTACCTGGAGATGATCCACGGCGGGCACGGGGTCCTCCTGGGGGGGGTCCCCGGCGTGGACCCCGGCACGGTCGTGGTCATCGGCGGCGGCGTGGTGGGCACCAACGCGGCCAAGATGGCCTGCGGTCTGGGCGCCAAGGTCTACCTCCTGGACACGGACCTGAACCGGCTGCGCTACCTGAGCGACGTCATGCCCAGCAACTGCTTTCCCCTCATGTCCAGCCCGGCGGTCATTCGGGATCTGGTGACCAAGGCGGACGTGGTGGTGGGGGCGGTGCTCATTCCGGGGGCCAAGGCCCCGCGGCTGGTGACCCGGGAGATGCTCAAGACCATGAAGAGGGGCTCGGTGCTGGTGGATGTGGCCATCGACCAGGGCGGGTGCTTCGAGACCTCCCGGCCCACCACCCACTCGGACCCCATCTACACCATCGACGGCGTGGTTCACTACTGCGTGGCCAACATGCCCGGCGCCGTGGCGAGAACGTCGACCCTGGCCTTGACCAACGCGACCCTTCCCTACGCCGTGGAGATCGCCGACAAGGGCTGGGAGCGGGCCATGTGGGAGAACCTGGGCATCCGCCTCGGGGCGAACGTGATTCGGGGCGAGGTCACTCGCTCCGGCGTGAGCGATGCCTTCGGGCTGGCCTGCGTGCTGATCGACGACCTGCTTTGACGCCGGGCCCCCGGGGAAAACCCCTTCTTTCGCTCCCCCGTCTGCCCCGGCAGGTTCCGGTGCGGCGGGGGCTCCCTTTTTTCGAGGCGCCCCCGGAGGCGTGAAGCGGGCCGTTCGTTCCTCTGGGTGAAGGGTTTGCTGTTGAAGGACTCCTCATTGCCTGGTAACTTTGCAGGAGGAAGGCTTCGGAGGCCGGTGGTGGATTCGAAAGATTGGACCGTAAGATGAAAGAAGACCTCTCAGGGG
>CAYYVD010000403.1:0-4164 GCA_964475045.1 uncultured Desulfobacterales bacterium
AGAGAACCTGCCCGACCCCCACGCCGATCCGCAGGCCCTGGCCCAGGCGCGGCAAGCGGCTTCGGCCGCGCTCGTGGACGGCCTGGTGGAGGTGCTCTTTCACCCCCCGGTCCGGGACCTGGTGGTGGAGGTGCGGGGCTTGACCGACGCGGGGGCACACGCCAAGTTCGAGCGGAACCTGGCTGCGCTTCGCTGGGTGCGGGAGGTCGACCCGGACAGCGTGGGGTATCACCCGGTCAAGAGCGTCTTCTTCGTGCGGTTCGCCCAGGACCCGGACCTTCTGGCCGGCATGCTCGAGAAACTGGACCGGTTCCGGTTCCGGGGACGGACCGGAAAGAGGCTGGTGCTGGAACGGGTGCCATAGGGTCGCCCCTGCCGTCCTGGCAATGGTGTTCGTAGGGCGGGGTTTGACCCCCGGCCGCGGGGCGCTGGCCGCTGCGCTGCGCCGGCCCTTCCGGCGGCATATGAAATGCCGCGCTACGCCGGGAACCCGGCGTTTTTGTGCAGAAAACCTTGCCCCGTGGCGTCTTATGGGGTAGTGGTTTCAAGAATCCCCGACAAGGAAGGAGAACCGGCCATGAGAAGACCCGTCCTGTGCATCCTGGTGGCCGCGGCGGCCGCGTTCCTGCTCCAGGCGGTGGCGGTTCGGGCCGAGAGCGGTCCGCTCCAGGACCTGGAGAAGGAGAACTACCGGAAGGTGGTCCAGGAGATCGCCGACCGGGTCGTGGCCCGGCTGCCCGATGACATCCACTTCCGGCTCCTGGGCATCCCGCCCATTCAGGGGGACGACGGAGCCTTGGTGGACGCCCTCACCGCCACCATCAAGAAGGAGACCCGCTACCACCTGGTCGAGCGGCAGGACCTGGACCGGATCCTGGAGGAGCAGGGCATCCAGCTCAGCCCCATCGCCGACCCCAGGCAGCCTGTGGAGCCCGGCCGGATCCAGGGAGTGGAAGGCCTGCTCCTGGGCAAGGTGGTCAAGAACCGCTGCTCCAGCCTCTACTGCAGTGTTGAAGTCTTCCTCAAGCTGGCCGATGTGGAAAGGGGGAGCGTGGTCTTTGCCGAGAGCTTCGGGGCTTACCGTCTGCCTCAGTACACGGTGATCGGAGGGGCCGCCCTCCTGGTGGCGGTCCTTCTGGTCTTCCTGGGCACCAGTCGCCGGAAGAGCGCGGCCTTGGCCGCCCGGGGCATGGCCGCCAAGGACGACGCCGGACTGAACGCGGTCCTGGACGAGCTCCGAAAGGCCCGGGACGACCTGAGCCGGGCCCACGACGACCTGGTCGCGGCCGATCGGACCGAACTCAGCACGTCCGTGCGGGACGTGCAGGCGGACGTCAAAGACCTGATCGCCCGGGTGGAGCGGGCCCCGGGTCTCCACGCCCAGGCCGCCACCCGGAGGAACGCCTCCCTGGCCGAGACCCATACCACCACCATGAAGTCCCTGGCGGGCAGGCTGCGGGATCGGAGCGAGAAGCTCCAGCGGGCCGCAGCCTCCAGGGACGAGGCGGGCGTGGGCAAGCTGACCGAGGCCCTCAAGGAGGACGTGCGCGAGGCAGTGAGCCGGTTCCAGGAGCGGAAGCCCGGGCGGGTGTGAGGAGCAGATGCCAGCCCCCGGCAAGGGTTTTGTAGGGCGGGGTTTTACACCCCGCCGCGCGATGACGGCCGCGGCGATGCGTTGGATCTTGCGACGGCATGCAAAATGCCGCCCTACGCCGGGAACAGAGAATCCATTCACGGGGAACCCATGAGCGAAGGCGACCCGTCTTCCACCGGCAGCCTGAAACCGGGCGCCGCATTCGGCCAGTATCGCATCGTCCGGTTCCTGGGCCGGGGCGGCATGGGCGAGGTGTTCGAGGTGGAACACCAGGTCCTTCGCCGGACCTTCGCGCTCAAGCTCATCCCCCCGGACCTCTCCAGCCGGTCCGGGTTCCTGGAGCGGTTCAAGCGGGAGGCCCAGGTCATGGGGCACCTGGACCACCCCTCCGTGGTCCGGGTGGACGATTTCGGCGAGACCGACGGTCGCTACTGGATGCGCCTGGAGCGGGTCTCCGGTGTGGCCCACGAAGGCAGGCGCTACGTGAGCCTGGCGGATCTGGCCGCCGCCCGCAAAGGCCGCCTGGGTCAAGGGCTGGTCGCACGGATCCTGGGACAGGTCCTCGAGGGCCTCAGCTACGCCCACGGCCGCGGCGTGGTCCACCGGGACCTGAAGCCCGCCAACATCCTCCTCGAGGGCGACAGCCTGGAGGAGGTCCGCGTCAAGATCTCGGATTTCGGCCTGGTGCGACTCGTGGGCGAGGAGTGGGTCCTGAGCCGGGCCCAGGAGTCCGTCTCCCTCACCATGGGCGCCGCCGGCACGGTCAAGGAGACCGGCGGACCGGGCACGTCCACCCGGTCCTTCCTGGGCACCTACGCCTACATGGCGCCCGAGCAGAAGCGGGGGGAGAAGGCCGATGCCCGAAGCGACGTCTACGCCGTCGGGCTCATGGCCTTCCGCCTCCTCACCGGGCACGAGGAGCCCGGGTTCGAGCTCCCCAGCCAGATCGATCCCTCCCTAATCCCGGCCTGGGACGACCTGGTGCGCTCGGCCGTCCGGGCCAACCCGGAAGAGCGCTACGCCTCGGCCGAGGCCATGTTCGAGGCGGTGGAGGGTGTTCGAAAGGCCCTGGAGCGGGGACCCGCCTCTCCGGATCTGTCAGAGGAGCCCCAGGAGCTGATCGAGCCGGAGCTTTTGCCCGATGAGGCGCTGCCGGCGCCTGTCTCCATCCCGTCCTCCGGGCCCCCCTCCGACAGGTCGGGTCCTGGGTCGTCCCCAACCCCGGCTAGACCAAGAACCCAACGCCGGCCCTTGATCTGGGTTTCGCTGGTCCTGCTGGTGGCGGCTGTGGGCATTGGAGGATGGTTCCTTTCCAAACAAACCCGGCCAACCGAAACCGGAAGCACTGGGGGAGGGGAGGTTCCTTCCGGCTTCACGAACAGCCTGGGCATGGAGTTCGTGTGGGTGCCCGGCGGGTGCTTTCAAATGGGTTCGAATGAGGGGGACGACGATGAAAAGCCGGTCCACGAGGTGTGCGTGGACGGGTTCTGGATGGGGGTGCACGAGGTGACCGTGGGGCAGTGGGAGCGGTTCGTTTCTGAGACGGGCTACCGGGGAGAAGGTTCGAATCACTGGAGGTGTGATGGAATGGCGGACCCGGAAGGGTTTACCCAGGAAGCGGACCACCCGGTGTGCTGTGTGTCGTGGAAGGAGGCCACAGCGTTTGCCGAGTGGCTGTCCAAGAAGACAGGGCATGCGTATCGGTTGCCCACGGAAGCGGAGTGGGAGTATGCGTGCCGGAGCGGCGGCAGGGGCGAGACGTACTGCGGCGGGGAGGATGTGGACCGCTTGGCCTGGTACGATGGCAACAGCGGAGGCCGGACGCACGAGGTGGGGACCCAGGCTTTCAACGGCTTGGGCATCTATGACATGAGCGGGAACGTGTGGGAGTGGTGCAGCGACATATATGCAAAGGATGCCTACAGCAAGCACGCTCATGAGAACCCTATATATGTGGAAAGCGGCCGGGTCCGTGTGATCCGCGGCGGCAGCTGGAACTGCAGCGCCAGGGCCTGCCGATCCGCGAATCGCTACAGGAACGATCCGGAGGACAGGTACTACTACCTGGGCTTCCGGCTCGCCAGGACCCGTTAGGTTTTGGATTCTTACCTTTTTAGCTTTTGTGGCTCACCCCGCGGGCCGCGGCCGTGCGGGGTGGGCATGGGGTTTTCAGGGGGTTGTCCCGCCACCGCCGGGCCGGAACGGGAGACGGCGCCGGTTCGGCCGGGCCGGAGCGGCGGCGCACGTCCCGCCCGAAGGAAGCGGGACGTCGCGCCAGAGCGAAGGCCCGGCGGCCGATGATGCAGTGGTTTTGTGGAGCGGCATTTCACATGCCGCCGAAGGGAATTGCGCTTTCCGCGCGGCCATCCATGCCCCAACCGCCGGCATGGCAATGGTTTCCGCAGGTGAGGTTTACCACCCCGTCGAAGCGCCAACGCCGCGGGCAAGCGGCCGCCAAAAACCCGTGAATTCCCCCGGGGGTCCATTCCCCGGGAACAAGATATCGCCACTCAGAGACCACACAAGAGAAGGGAGTTCGCCATGGAAGAGACCAAGCGATGCCACCAGTG
>CAYYVD010000404.1:0-4151 GCA_964475045.1 uncultured Desulfobacterales bacterium
GGAGGGGCAGGTGACCATCGAGGAGGGTCCCGTGCTCTTTCGAGTGTACGTGGCGGTGGCGGTCGGGCTCTTTGCGGTGGTGATGGCGGTGCTGGTCTGGCGGTGGCGTAGGAAGCGGTAGCGCGCCGGGGGCGGTCTTAGGGAACGGGGCCTTGGGGCCCCGTTTTGAGTCGGTAGAGGGTGTAGGTGGCGTCCTGCTCGTGGTCCGTGGCGATGGGCTCGAGACGGTAGCGGTCCTGCATCGTTTGGCAGAGGCGGCGGTTGCGCTCGTTGCGGGTGTTGCACCAGTAGCCGTGAAAGAAGTAGACGTGGCCGTTGTAGCGGCGAAGCAGGGTCTCGATGAGGCCCGGGTCGTTCTCGCCGGCATAGGTCTGAATGGCCCCCTGGCCCCAGAGGAGCCACATGGAGGGGACCTGGGAGAGGACGATGGAGCGGGAGGGGAGGAGATCCTTCCACTGGCGGGCGAGGGCGTGGCTGGTGCGGGAGCTCCAGGCCTCTTGTCCGACGGTGCGGACGTGGGGGAGGAAGGGGAGGGCGGCGAGGGCGATGAGGACGGCGATGCCCAGGGCCGGTCCGTGGGGGGTGAGCGGGAGGCGTTGAAGGGCCCGCCGCAGGGCCTGGGCGCCGCCGCCCGCGAGAAGGGCCAGGGGCATGAAGGAGACCAGGGCGAAGCGGATGTCCGCGCCGTAGCGGTAGCTCCCGGCGTAGAAGAAGAGGAAGATGCCCCAGAAGGGAAGAAGCCAGGCGAGGAGGAGGAGGCGTCGCTTGGGGAGGCCCGGGGCGAAGGCCAGGCCCAGGGCGGCGAGGGCGGTGAGGAGGGCGGGGAAGAGTTTGTTGTTGAGGTAGAAGAGGCCGTTGGTGGAGAGGTTGTCGCCGAAGAACTCGAGGGAGAACTTGGTGCCGTCCGAGCCCCAGGAGTGGCCGCTGGTGGCGAACAGGTGGAGGCCGTGGGGGAGGAGGAGGAGGGCGGCGAGGAGGGCGGTCGTCCAGACGGTGCGGTCGAGGGTGGTGCGGGGGGAGAGGATCAGGATGGCCGCGGCCGTCCAGGGGATGAGGAGCACGCTCTCGGGGCGCATCTGGCAGGCGAGGGGAAGGAGGGCGGCCGAGAGGAGGAGGTGTCGTTTCTTCCGGGTCCGAAGCCAGGTGATCACCGAGAGGATCAGGGCGGCCGTGAGGCAGGCGGCCGAGGGCTCGGCCGAGGCCGTGTTGAACCAGTGGAGGTTCTGGGGGATGAGGGTGTAGGCGAGGGCCGCCATGGCGGCGGCAAAGGAGGAGCGAAAGAGGGTGCGGGCCAGGAAGAAGGCGAGGGCGATGGAGCCGAGGAAGAGGGCGTTGTTGAGGGCGAAGGCGTAGAGCTCGTTGGTGCCGAGGAGCTGAAAGGCGATGCTCACGAGAAACGGCCACCCGGCGGGCTGCTTGTTGTAGGAGAGCCAGTGGGCCTTGTACTCGCCGTACTCGAAGGTGCCGTAGTTGCACATGGCGGCCCGGTCGGCCCGGGCCATGGTCTGGGCGACGTTGCCGTAGATGTCCTCGTCGAAGAAGATGCGGTGGGTGCGGGGGGCGACGAGGGTCACGAGGACGAGGCCCAGGAGGAGGAGGGCGGCGAGGGTGGCGCGGTGGGAGTGAGGGAGGGTGAGGGCTCGTCGAATGTCGCGGCGGCAGGCGAGGAGGCAGAGGGCGAGGAGGGCGAGGTTTCCGCGGAGGATCCAGGGGAGGGCCTTTTGAAGGAAGCCCGTGATCTCGTGGGGGGGCTGGTGGTCGATCACGTGGACGAACACGCCCACGAGCCCCAGGTAGAGGGCCCAGAGGAGGCCGGGGTAGAGGGGGTGCTCAAGGAGCCTGCGGGTTTTCGACAAGGAAGACCTCCAGAAAGAGCGAGCGCACCAGATGGCGGTCCTGAGGAATGCCTTGGGGTGTATCACGTTCGAGGGGGGGGCGTCCAGCACTTGTGGATGTCTGCACGGCCTTCAACGCCTTTGAAAGGCGAATCGCCATTTCCGCAGAGAGGCCGAAACGGCCGTTCAGGAGCGCAGAGAGCGTTTTTCTGGATACGCCCAGGCCTTCCGCTGCTTGGGTCACGGTCAGGCCCAACGGCTGGAAGGATCGATTGTTTCGGGCCATTGAAGCCCTGGACATCGAGGCCGCAAAGCAGGATGTGCTCCCGTTTCTTCGCGACACCTCCCGGTTGGCCCTGTGGTCGGAGGATTTCTTCAAGGCCGTGGCCGAGGAGATCCCCGCTTCATCGGGGGCGTGAGTCGCTCGCGGCATCTGGAGGGGCAGGTGACCATCGAGGAGGGTCCCGTGCTCTTTAGTCTTTTTTTGGGGTGGAGAGGTTTTTGGCGGTGTGCACGGCCTTCAGGAATACGTCTTCTTTGATGTAAAAGCCGGAACGGACAATATCCTCGAGCGTGGCAAGAAACTGGTCGAAATTCAGGGTCTTTCGCTTTACGGCCTTCAGGAGCAACCAGAGAGTGCCCTTCGGGGTGAGGCCGGCCAATTCCGCGGCAGTACGTGCCTTGCTGTCATCCATGAGAACGATTCTGACATCCATTTCTCTGGCCAATGAAATCACTTCTGCTTCCCCGGAGTGGATAGGCAGCTTTGGTTGGTAGCTTACTTTGACGTCTCTAACCTCCAACCATCCGTATTCGATCATTGCTTTTATTCTAAATGCATCATTTTCTTTTTTTTGTATCCCTTGAATGATCACTTCTTTGTAAAAAGCCTGGGGAATCATGATTTCTTTGAACATATCATGAAGGAGATGGAGTTGATCCGCTTTCGCCAAATAAATGAGCGGTGTGGCATTTGAAACAACGCGCTCCATTTAGAGATCCCTCAGGTCTTTTTCCAGCTCTTTCATGCCGTAAGAGGTGTGAACGTGCCTCTGCTGTATCTCCTGCACCATGTCCCAAAGCGTCAGATCACAGGCTTCCGCAGCTTCCCAAAGGGTGGTTCTGCCTTCCTGATATTTCTCCAGATACTCGCGAATGGTATGTTCTTTCAGTGCAGACAACAGAAATGACCGCAAAATCGTTGATCTGTCCATGCCTTTTCGGGCGGCCAGTTCATCGATTCTTTTCACGTTCTGATCGTCCAGACGGGTGGTGATTGTGGTCGCCATGATGTCGTGCCTCCAGCGATCTCCGTATGTGATTGCATCAGGTGCATACATGTTAGGGCGCAATGCATCCAATGTCAACAAAAAGGTGAGCAAGTTCCCAACCGGCGTCGTGCCCCTCCTGAATCCCTAGCGCGTCCCCCGCATCCAGCGAAGCACCCCGCGAAGGTTGTCCCCGGCATGCAGCAGCATGCGGGGGTCCATCAGGGTGAGGAGCTTCCAGAGGGATCGAGGCCGGCTGTAGAACCGGCGAAAGGCCCGCTTGCGGGCGGCGTTCACCGCCTCGGCCGAGAGCCCGGGGAGGTGCATCACGGCCTGGCCCTGGCTGAAGCCCTGGGGCCGCTCGAGCCAGCCCGCTTGCAGGGCCTCGTCGTAGAGGCGGGTGCCCGGAAACGGGGAGGCCGCGTAGAACTGGGCGATGTCGAGGGGGAGGGCGAGGGCCAGGTCCACGGTCTCGGCCAGGCTCGAGGGCGTCTCCCCGGGGAGCCCCAGCATGAAGTGCCCCGAGACCCGAAGCCCGGCCTCGTGGGCCTCTTGCACGGCCTGTCTCGAGCGCTCCACGGTGATGCCCTTTTGTGAGCGGTCGAGGACCGCCTGGCTCCCCGACTCGAGCCCGAAGGAGACCATCCAGCACCCGGCCCGGCGCATGAGGGCGAGGAGCGCCCGGTCCACCGTGTCCACCCGGCTGTTGCAGGTCCAGGCCACCTCGAGGTCCCGCTCGAGGAGCCCCTCGCAGAAGTCCGTCACGTAGCCCCGGTCCGCGGTGAAGGTGTCCGCCCAGACGAAGACGTCCCGAACGCCGTGCGCGGCCGCGTTGGCGGCGATCTCGTCCAGCACGTGCGCCACCGGGCGCTTGCGGAGCCTGCGCCCGTAGTAGAGGGGCGCGGTGCAGAAGGTGCACCGGTAGGGGCAGCCGCGAATGGGGGCCGTCATGAGAAAGGGCCGGCCCTTCAGGGGGAGGCGGTAGGCCCGGGGGTCCAGGAGGTGCCAGGCCGGGGCCGGAATGCGCTCCGGGGCGAGGGGTGCCGCC
>CAYYVD010000405.1:0-4144 GCA_964475045.1 uncultured Desulfobacterales bacterium
ACACGGTCCACGACCTCGCCTACATCGCCAATGACAGCCAATCCAAATTCATCGTCTGTGCGGACACCAACTACGGCTACGTGAAGCAGGCCCTGGACGAGACCGACCTGGAGATCGCCATCGTCTCCCGCCTCTCGGACCTGCTCCCTTGGTGGAAGCGGCTCTTCGGCTGGGCCTTTGACAAGGTACCCCGCGGAAAGGCCTCCTGGAGAGAGGGGGAGACCTTCTCCTTCCGCTCCATGGTGCTCCGTGGAAAAGGAAGAGGAAAGGACCTGCCGCCCCTCGACAAAAAAGAAACCGACACCATGGAGATCCTCTACACCGGCGGGACTACCAAGTTCCCCAAGGGCGTGCCCATCTCCCACGGCCTCTACATCGAAAGCGCCCTCGAGCAGATCGTCTGCTCCGACCCGCTCTTTCCCTCGGACCAGGGCGTGGTGATCGGCACGGTGCCGCTCTTCCACATCCTCGGCCAGACCACGGCGCTCAGCACCCTCCTCATGGGCGGTACCATCGTGCTCATGCCCAAGGTGAACCTGGACGCCATCTTCAATGCGGTCCAGCGCTACAAGGCCACCACCCTCATCGGCGTGCCCACCCTCTACCGCATGATCCTGGAGCACGACCGCCTGGACATGTACGACCTGAGCAGCCTCACCTACTGCTTCAACGGCGGGGACGTCCTTCCCGTGGAGGTCAATGAACGCTGGCGCAAGACCTTCGGCCGCCCCATCTACCAGGGCTACGGCGCCACCGAGACCTGCGGAGGCGTGTCCATGTGCCCCACGGACCAGGAGAACCCGGTCAAGAGCATCGGCCAGGTGGTCCCCAGCAAAGAGATCCGCATCGTGGACACCGACACCCTCGAGCCCGTGGTGCTCGGCACCCCGGGCGAGCTTCTGGTCCACTCGGAGCGCATGGTCCCCGCCTACTGGAACAAGCCCGAGGAGACGGCCGAGGCCTTCGTGGAGATGGACGGCAAGCTCTTCTACCGAACCGCCGACGTGATCTCCCAGGACGACGAGGGCAACCTCTACTTCATCGACCGCACCGTGGACACCATCAAGCACAAGGGCTACCGCGTCTCATCCTCCGAGGTCGAATCGGTCCTCCAGGAGCACCCCTCGGTCATCGGTGCCTGCGTGGTGGGCCTCCCCGACGAGAAGGTGGGGGAGCGCATCAAGGCGTTCGTCGTCCTCAAGGAGGATGTCAAGGGCATCACCGGCTACGACCTCATCCGCTGGTGCCGGGGCAGGCTCGTGGACTACAAGATTCCCCAGTACATCGAGTTCCGGGACATGCTGCCCAAATCCAAGGTGGGAAAGCTGCTCCGAAGAGAGATCAGGAGCGAGGAGAAGAGGAGGGCGGAGTCGTGACGGGTTCGCAAAAACCCGCTCACCCGCCGCTGGGCACGCTATAACCTCTTGAAATCCCAAGGCTGGACAGGTTTTTACAAAAGCTCATCATAGGAGGGGAATCAGAAGGCTTTTCCGGTATCTTTGGGGGCGGATGGCCTCCTTGAGCCACCATACCGTTTGGCGATTGCAGGGGCTTGACTGAAAAATAGAATTCCAATAAATGCAGAAACCAGAATATAGATTCCACTGAAAATCTTAAGAGACTGATTGGTCAAGCTGGCAATAATCACTGAAAATTCTCCCCTCTGAATCATGGAAAAAGCCGCCCGAATAGACACTTTCTTGTTGAGCCCGAACAATCGAGAGCCATAGTAGGCTGTGCATATTTTGCCAATGATCCCCCATATCAACAGAGCTGACAGCAATCCCACGTAAGGCACTCCCTGGCCTATATTGATGGTTGTTCCGAACCAGAAAAAGAAGAATGGAAGGGTTATATTTCTGAGGGGTAAAATCAAATGCTCGATTTCCTGGGATCGATCGGTCTCGGAGAGCATGACTCCTGCCAGGAATGCTCCAAGGACTTCGGACAGCCCAAGCCAGATGGCCAGCCCGGCATATCCAAGTGCCAGCCCAACAGCAAAAAGAGGAACAAACTCCTTTTGTATGTGTTTTCCTGCAAATTCATGCAGTTTTTTGAATCCGAAATGCCCGATGAATAAAGCTCCCCCTAAGAGAAGGATGATTTGGCTCAATAATATAACTATAAAAATACTTGAAAAATTATCACCATTGCTCATTCCAGCAATGATAGAAACTAATATGGGTGCAATCAAGTCTTCGAAAATGAGCAAGGCCAAAATAAACTCTGCTTCAGGATTGGCCAGCCGTTTCTTTTCCTCCAATTCCTTTGCAGAGATGGAGGAACTGGTGGCATACGCCATGGAGCCCAAGATAAAGGATGAGACAAAGTTCAAGCCAAATATGATCGCGATTAGCATAGACCCAGCAAGATTAAGTACGATGTCAATGAAGCCTGCCGGCCAAATTTTTTTTGAAATGCTCATCATCCTGGACAAGGGAAAATCCAACCCCAAAACAAAAAAAAGCAATACAATCCCAACTTCAGCAACCGCATGAATTGCATGAAGCTGCATGAAAAATGGAGAAACCACAAGCCCAAGGATGATGTAGAGCAATACTGAAGGCAGTTTTAATTTCTCTGAGGACAAACTAACGAGAGAAAAACCACATAAAATCAAACCAAAAATAAAAAGAAATGGGATATTTTCCATAGTTTTCTACAAGTATTTTTGTGGTAGCAATGTGTTATTTAATTGTCTTTATAAGTGTTGATTAGTCTGCAAATATATTTCATTTGCTGTAAATTATTATATATCAGTATTCACAAAGAGATGCTAGCTTTTTGATTTGTTCCCTTTTGCCTATCGCCATCAGAACATCACCGGGTAGAATCATCTCTTCAACATCCGGACTGCCAATGATTTCGTCACCCCTTTGAATTCCAATGATTGTGGTTCCCGTTGTGGATCTAATACGGGATTCGATGATTTTCTTATGAGCCAAACAGCTGTCGGGAGAAACCCTGATCCATTCGATGCGAAACTTTTTGAGCAAGAGCTCCATACGGTCGTCGGCTACCGGCTGATAGTCCACCCCCATGAGGAGAACTCCGAGTTGCCTGGCTTCATCATCTGTAAGGTTCACGCTGAAGTCTGGCTCATCAGCATTCTCGTCCACGAAATGATAGATCTCTCTATTTCCAGTTTGATGCAGAATCACGACCAAATGTTCTTCTTGTGACGTGGTAAATGAGTATCGCTTGCCGATGCCTGGCAAATCGCTGGTTTTAATTTGCATTTTCCCCTCCAATAATCATTTATTGAATGGTGATATTAATATGTAAAACATAGATGGCAAGATTCATGATGGTTCTTGGTCTAATTTTTCATTTATCCGTTTCAATCTTTTCATATACATCCAATAATATTGATCTGGTTTGTTTGAATGCCATTAGATGCAGTCGTCAGGCAGGCCAAAAGAAACCGACCATCGTGTGGGCGTTTGGAACGTTGCGATAATTAAGGCTTTCACATACCCTGTAGAAACAGATACAAATGCTTTGGTTCGACAAATACAAAACCCCACCTCTCTCTGTGAGAAGCAGGGTTTCTGACACCTCGATACAGTTTTCCCTCTCCAAGTCAACATGGGTCGATTTAGTGTCTAGGGAATTATTCGTTAGGTCCAGGTAGTATCTTGAAGAGAGGTAAAAAGGTCAAGAAAAAAAGAGGGCATGTCCGGAGCTCGACGTGTTCGAGGATCTTGTAGGAGGTGAGGCGGCTCTTGGGGGTCCCCGGTCGAACCCGAAGCCCGCCCAGCGCTTCCACCAGGAGATCATGTCCGCGAGGTGGTTACGATGACCTGGTCGAAGAAGCCCCGGATAATTTGGCTTCTTGGCCAACCGCAGGCCAACCGGCCCTTGGAATAGGCCGTTCACCCTTTTCCTTCGTGCATCTGATCGCATAGACTACCTGGATTCCGGGTTGCTCGTCCTTGCCGAAGGGAGAAGGAGTCGTCGCAGAAGATGAGCATGGACGCCTATCTCGTTCTGGGGATCCTGGCTGCGGCCGTGGTGTTCTTTTCGTTCGATTGGATCGCGCCGGAGATCGCGGCCGTGATCGTGCTCGTGCTGCTCGCCTCCACGGGGGTCCTTTCCCCTCGTGAAGCGCTCTCCGGGTTCAGCAGCGAGGCCGTGGCGGCCA
>CAYYVD010000406.1:0-4102 GCA_964475045.1 uncultured Desulfobacterales bacterium
GCCGGCCGCCTGCCCTCAGCAACCCGGGCTCCCCGCCCCGCCCCTCGCAGGTGCACTCCCGGGAAGCGTTTCCACCACCTCTCCTTTGGCACGGAAGTTGATACATCCATGACCCGGACGCCGTCCCCGCGGGCGGCGCAGCACGCGAAATGGAATCGATGAAAAACTGCACCGCGCTCGGACGGAGACCATCCATGAACCTCGATCGTTCAAGCATCAAGATCCTGCTGGTGGAGGACGCCGCAACCATGCGGAAAATCGAACGGAAGACCCTGACCTTCCTGGGCTTCGATCACGTGACCGAGGCCGGGGACGGCGACGAGGCCGTCACCTGCATCCAGGAGGCCGGACCGTTCGATCTCGTGATCAGCGACTGGAACATGCCCAACAAGAACGGCTACGACCTGCTCCAGTGGATCCGGTCCCATGAGGAAACACGCAAGATCCCGTTCATCATGGCGACAGGTCAGGGGGACTTGAAGCAGGAGAAGAAGGCCTTGGATGCCGGCGTCAGCAGCTTTGTGGCCAAGCCGTTCAACGAGACCGAGCTCGAAGCGAAGATCGACGAAGCCTTCGGCGTGCTCGAGGATGCAGTGACGGCGCCCACGCCCGAGGAACGGCAAACGACCCATGCGCGGTCGGGCAGGGTCACCCTTCGCGTGGCCCACATCCAGATCACGGACCATCTGGTCCTGGGGGTGCTCAAGCACCTGCTGGGAACCCGCGAGGCGCACGCCGACACCTTTGATCTGGAGACCGTGTGCATGTCCGGTTGGAACCCCGTGCGTGACGCACTCCGCAAAGGCACGGTCGACGCCGCCTGCATCCTGGCTCCCATCGCCATGGATCTGTTCGCCTTTGAGGCACCCGTGCGCATGATTCTGCTGGCGCACAAGAACGGCAGCATGTTCGTACGCAACCAAACCGGCATGTACCGGCCACCCTACCGGGACTTTTTTCGAGGCAAGTCCTTTCTCATTCCTCACCAGATGTCCATCCACCACATGCTCTCCCACTGGTTCTTCGACCGCATCGGCCTCTCCTCCGGCATGACCGGCGAGGGAACGCCCGACGTCACCTTCGAGGTCACGGCGCCGGTCAAGATGCCCGAGTTTCTTCGAGGCAACCCACAGGCCTGCGGGTTCATGGTGGCCGAGCCCCTCGGCACCAAGTCCATCGCCGCCGGCATCGCCGAGAGCCAGTTTCTCTCCAGCGAGCTCTGGAACAACCATCCGTGCTGCGTGGTGGCCATGAGGGACGACATCATCGGGCCTTACACGGACGCGGTGTACGAGTTCACCCGCCTGCTGGTGGATGCGGGCCGTTACATCGAGAAAAAGCCAGAGACCGCCGCTGAGATCGCCGTGCGCTTCCTGGACCCGGAAGGGACCCTCGGACTGAAGGCCCCCTTGCTCAAAAACGTCCTGACGGAGGAGAACGGTATCCGTACCGGCGATCTCTATCCGGAGATCGCCGACTTCGAGTACATGCAGTCGTACATGGTGGAGAAAATGGGGATCGGATCGCGCATCGATCTGGAGGCGTTCATCGACACCCGGTTTGCGGAGGCGGCCTGCACCGACCGCCACAGGCACCACCTTCCGTCCCGGCGACGGGATGACGACAAAACGGTCACCGAGATCCTCGAGCGGAGCGGGCGTGATCGATGCGGCGCCGCCAAGTCCATGCTGAACCTGGAGGGGAAGTATCTCACCTTCCGCCTCGGCGGCCAGGAGTTCGGCATCGACATCCTCAAGGTCAAAGAGATCATTGGAATGATGCCCATCCGTTCCATGCCCCAATCCCCCGGCCATGTTCGAGGGGTGGTAAACCTGCGCGGGAAAATGATCCCGGTGATGGACCTCAGGCTTCGATTCGGCATGGGGGGCTGCGAGTACAGCGACCGTACCTGCATCATCATCCTGGACGTGGGCAACGGAGCGGAAAGCACCCAGATCGGGGTGATTGTGGACTCGGTCTCGGAGGTGAATGAGATGAAGGCCTCGGAGATCGAGGGAGCGGCCTCCCTGGGTCGCTCCGTCCGGACGGACTTCATTTTGGGGATGGCCAAGCAGGAAGGCGGAGTCAAAATTCTACTGGACATGGACCGGGTGCTCGGGCGGGAGGAAAATGCCCTGCGGCAGCAGGCCTCCTGAAAGCTCTCCGGGCGCTCTGGGGTGCTCTCGATGAGGACGGCCGCACGGGAAGGAGCCTAGGTCCGTCCTACTCGTACACCTTCTCCTCCACGGCCCCGGACTCGGCCGCGTCGTCCTCGAAGTCCCGCGGCGCCCGGGCCCGTTCCTTCCCGTGCTCCCGGTACCACTCGTTGGCCGCAATGGCGGCCATGATCTCGTTCGTGCCCGTCCAGATGGACGCCAGCCGGAGATCGCGCACGATGCGCTCCACGGAAAAGACGTTGGTGTACCCGATGCCCCCCATGACCTGCATGGCGTGATGGGCGGCCTTCTGGCACGACTCGGTGACGAACTTCTTGGTCTCCGAGACCAGTCTTCGAATCCGCCTGGGCTCCACCCCCGCGCCCACGGCGCGCGCCGTGGTGTACACCATGGACCGGGCGGCATCCAGCAGGGTGGCCGCCTCGGCCACCTGAAAGCTCACCCCCTGAAACTGGGCGATGACCTGCCCGAAGGCCTTCCGCCGGGTGGTGTAGCCCGTGGCCACGTCCAGGGCCGGACGGGCCGCCCCCACGGTCATGGCGGCCGTGCCCAGGCGCTCCGGGATCATCATGGTGTTGAAAACGGCATAGGCCCCGTTGACATTGCCCACCACGTTCTCCCGCGGAACCCGCACGTCCTGGAAGACCACCCGGCCCGCGCCGCCGCCCCGGCATCCCATGAGGCCGTACAGGTACTCCGTGCTCACCCCCTCTTCCCGGTCCACAATGAAGCAGGTCAGGGCCTTGTGGGGCTCGGCCTCCGGATCGGTGCGCGCATAGACCAGAAAGAAGTCCGCGCCCTCCGCGCCCACGATGAACCGTTTCTGCCCGGTGAGCCGGAAGTGGTCCCCCCGGTCCACGGCCGTGGTGGTGGTCCCGAAGAAGTCCGAGCCGCCCCTCGGTTCGGTCAAGCACTCGGCCGCGAACTTCTCGCCTCGAAGCAGGGGCCGGACGTAGGTCTCCTTCTGGGCGTCCGTACCGTGCAGGATGACGGCGTCGCACACGAGCTCCGCGCCTACACCGAACACACACGCGAAAATGTATCCCAGGGTGCCCACCTCCTCCATGACCATGCAGGTGGTAACCCAGTCCATCCCCCGGCCGCCCCAGGCCTCCGGGTAACGGCAGCCCATGAGGTTTCGCCGGCCCGCTTCGGCCAGAAACTCCCGGGGAAACCGGATCCGGTCCGCATCCATGTCCAGGATCATCTGCTTGGGGACCCATCGCACCAGATCACGCACTTCCTCGCGCAGCGCCAGCTGCCGCTCGTTCAGCAGAAAATCGTACATACCAACCCTCTTTTCCTGTCCCCGCGCTCAGAGGCCGCTCCGGCGGCGTGGACGCGAGGCTACGGTTTTCTCAGAAGCCGACTCACCTTCCGGGAGAGCACTGTCATGTCGAACGGCTTCTGAATGAAGTCGTCGCATCCCCGCTTCAGGATCTCCGCGGCCTTTCCGTCCACGCTATAGCCGCTCGAGAGCAGGACCTTGACGTGGGGGTCGATCCGCTTCAGTCGATCGAACACCTCCCCGCCCCCCGCGCCCGGCATGATCATGTCCAGGATCACGAGCTCGATGCGACCCTGATGCTCCCGAAACAGGCGGATCGCCTCCTCGCCGCTCGCGGCGCGGATCACCTCGTAGCGCAGCCTGGTGAGCATCTCCCCGCCCACGTCCAGCACGGTCGCCTCGTCGTCCACGAGCAGGACGGTTCCGGTTCCGGGGTGGATGGACGGCTCTTCTTCCGCAGGCGCTTCCGCAGGCGCCTCGGTGGAGGGAAGGTACATCTGAAAGGTGGTGCCGCGCCCCTTCTCGGACACCACGTCGATGTACCCGCCGTGGGCCTTGACGATGCCGTACACCGAGGCCAGCCCCAACCCGGTCCCCTTGCTGAGGCCCTTGGTCGTAAAAAAGGGCTCGAAGACCT
>CAYYVD010000407.1:0-4082 GCA_964475045.1 uncultured Desulfobacterales bacterium
CTGCTGCGGCTCGAGTGGGAGAAGCTCGTCACCATCATGCCTCGAGCGGCGATCCTGGTGAGCTGGACGGATTTTCAGGAGGCCAGGGACATCTACCACAACCGGATCTTCGTGGAGGGGAGCACGGGATGGTTCGCCTCCAAGAACATTCAGGAGGAGCACCTGGCCCGCATGGAGGCACTGGTCGAAGCCTGCTACGAGGTGCGCCCCGAGAACAGCCGGATCGAGCTGATCGAGATCGACATCCAGCTTCGGGAGCTCCTGTTCGAGGCCGCCAAGAGCCGGGCCAACCGGGAGATCTCCAATCATCTCTACTACCAGACGCTCCGGTTCTGGTTTCTGGCCTTTGAACGGTCCAACATGGAGGCCGAGGTGGAGATCGAGGCCAAGGAGATCCGCGACTCCATCGAGGTATTTTCTCAACGGGATCCGGAGAAGGGGGAAGCGTTCAAGCGCAACGTGATCCTCCAGTATCTGGAGCGCATCTCCCAGTACTTCATCTCTTACTGAACCGGGAGGCATGGTCGACCGGCGTGGCCCTTCAGCTGACAGACGAGGAGCAACGGATGCTGGACGGCTCCCGGGGCCGCGTCAAGCAGACCTCCATGACGTTCATCGTTCGATACGCCGAGGCCCTGGGTGCGGATCGGCTCTGCCGGGTCACCAAGGCCCAGGTCTTCTGCGGCAGCCACCTGTACCTCGAAGCCGTCCGCCGGCAGGACATCGACCAGGCCATCGCCCTGATGCACTTCGCGAGTGAGGATCCCCTGACCTTCGACCGCGACACGGCCTGCTACACCCAGACCTGCGCCCTGCGCATGGATCTGGAGCGCTGGGCGGATCTGGGCTTTCGTGAGGACGAGGCCGCCCTGAACCGGGCCTACCTGGACCGGTACAAGCGGGCGGGCGTGCACATGGCGGGCACGTGCGTTCCCTACCTGACGGGGTTCGTCCCGGTCATGGGGGAGCACTACGTGTGCACGGAGTCCCACGCCATCCTCTTCATGAACTCCCTGTGGGGCGCCTGCGCCAATGCGGACGGCATTCCGGCGGCCTTCTGCTCGGCCATGTGCGGCCGGACCGCCTACTGGGGGAACCACGTCAAGGAGCAGCGCGCGGCCAATGTGCTGGTTCATCTGGAGTGCGCCACCGAGACCGTGTACGACTGGGACACCCTGGGCTTCGTCCTGGGGCGGAAGAGCCCTCCGTTCTCGATCCCCGCGATCCGACTCGAGAGGCCGGAGACCGCCGACGCGGAAAGGCTTCGCTCGGCCTTCGCCACCATGGCCACCTCGGGAGGCATCGAGCTCTGTCATGTGATCGGTGTGACCCCCGAGGCGCCGGATTCACAGACCGCCTTTTCCGGGAAGCGGCCCGAGACGGAGATCTCCATCACCCAGCAGGACCTGGAGGAGGCCCGCGCGTTCCTCTGCGAATCGGGCGGCGGTCACGTGGACTACGTCCACCTGGGCTGCCCCCACGACTCCCTGGAGCAGATCGCCGACGTGGCCCGGTCCCTCGAAGGCAGAAAGGTGAGCGATCACGTGACTTTGCACATCTGGACCGCGCCCGCGATTCGCTGCCTGGCGGACCTGAACGGGTACACCGAGATCATCGAGGCGGCCGGCGGCAGGCTCTTTGCGGGGAGCTGCGCGCTCCTCACGGGCAAGCTGCCGGAGGGGGCCGGGAGCATCGCATTCGACGCGGCCAAGCAGGCCAACCCCCAGAGGTCCCAGTTTACCGGGAAGGTGTTCTACGGATCTCGGCAGCAGTGCCTTCGAGCCGCCTTGAGCGGCCGATGGGAGCCTTGACATGCCCCGGATCGTGACCATCCTGGGGCGAGGCATCATGCCCGGACGGGCCGAAGGACCGGCCCTCATCGGGGAGTCGCTGCAGGGCAACGCGGCGCTCGACTACCGGACCGGAGAGATCATTCAGCTCGGGCACTCCCTGCGCGGCAGGCGGCTGAAGGACGCCATCCTCATCATCGCGGGTGCTTTGGGCTCCACGGGCTGGTCGGTCCGCCTGCACACCTGCCTGGTGAACGGCGTCGGGCCGGCGGGCATGGTGTTCCCCAGGATGGACGCACGCACGGCCGGGGCCGTTGCGGCCATGAAGATCCCCTCGGTCACCGATCTCGACGGCGACGTCTTTGCGTTGGTGGACGTGGACGACTGGGTCCGGGTGGACGGGGATCTCGGGCGGGTGGAGGTGCGCAAAAGGACGCTAGAGACGTGAGTCGACGGACCCATTCGCCGGCTAGAAAGGAGATGCCATGAGCGAGGACATCCGTTTGAGCCTGGACCAGGTGTACGAGCTGGCCATGGGAGCGCTGATGGGCAGTGGCGCCTCCCGGGAGAACGCAGCCCCGGTGGCCGAGTCCATTCGCCAGGCCGAGGCGGACGGCCTGAGAAACATCGGGCTGGGCTACCTGCACCTGTACTGCGAACACCTGCGCTGCGGCAAGGTGGACGGAAACGCGGTGCCTCAGTGGGTCCAGACCGCACCGGCCGCCGGCTACGTGGACGCCCGGGAGGGCTTTGCGCACCCGGCCATCGAGCTGGGCCGCGAGAGGCTTCTGGAGATGGTCCGGGAGAACGGAGTGGCCGCCATGGCCGTTGGAAACTCCTATGCCTGCGGGGTGCTGGGGCACCTGATCGAGCCCTTGGCCCGGGAGGGGTACCTGGCCATGATGTTTGCCAACGCGCCGGCCATCATCGCCCCGTGGGGAGGAAAAAAGCCTGTGTTCGGCACCAACCCCATGGCGGCGGCCATCCCCTCGGCGGATCGGCCTCCGGTGGTGTTCGACCAGTCCTCCAGCCTGACCGCCAAGGTGACGCTGTTCGAACGCCAGGCCAAGGGGGAGGAACTGGATCCCGGATGGGCCATCGACGCGGAAGGGCACCCCACCCTGGATCCATCCAAGGCGCTCGAGGGAAGCATGCTTCCCTTCGGCGGCTACAAAGGGTACAATCTGGCGCTTCTGGTGGAAACCCTGGCGGCGGGCCTCACGGGTGCCAACTGGTCCTATGCCGCATCCGCCTTCAACGACAACCTGGGCGGGCCGCCCCGGGTGGGTCAGTTCATGCTGTGCCTGGACCCCGCCCGGTTCGGCGATGCGGGTTTCCATCACCGAATCGAGGGGCTCTTTCGCGAGATCCTGGGGCAGGAAGGTACGCGTCTGCCCAACGACAAACGCCTTCAGGCCCGGGAGAAGGCCGCCCGTGAAGGGGTGCTGGTCGATCGAGCCCTGCTGGACAAGCTGGAAGGCTACCAGTCGCCTTCTTAGCCTCGCACCGACAATTTTTTTCTCAGAAAGGGTAAACAGCCATCGTGAATCAAGCACAGATCGCACAATCGGAAGCCGTGTTCGGCAAGGAGACCGTGGAGATGCTTCTTCGCGTCCACCGGGACGCCCTGTGGATTCTGGAGAACATCGGGGTGGGCTGCAAGCAGCCGGAGATCCTGCGGACCTTTCAGGAGCAGGAGGCCGAGGGGCTGGCCTATGTGTGGGAGGACCGGATCTTCGTCACCAACGACCTGGTGGAGAAGTGTCTGGAGACCGTTCCCAAGGTGGACGCGTTCTTTGTGCCGAGGAACAGCTTCTTCATCGGGGGCACGGCGCCCTACGTCTACGACGACGAGGCCGGGGAAGGGGGTGTGTTTCCCGAGCCCGAGCACGCGGTGCGCATTGCGCAGGTGGCCGAGGCGAACGACATCGTGAGCGGCATGGGCCGGGGAATCAAGCTCAAGAACGAGGTGGAGCAGATGAACCTCATGGTGGAGAACTGCACCAAGCCCATGTACTTTGCCGTGACCTCGGACCGGGCGCTGGAGCGTGCGGTGGAGATCTACGAGACCAAGAAGGACATCATGATCGTCTTCTGCCTGACCCGCTCGCCCCTGGAGGTGAACGAGAACTTCTCGGAGCACTTCTACAAGGTGGCCAAGGCGGGTCTGCCGGTGTTCGACTCGGCCATGCCCATGGCCGGGATCAGCGCGCCCTACTGCTTCAGCGGGGTGCTGGCCATGACGCACGCGGAGGTGCTCTTCGGTCTGTGCACGACGCAGCTGGTGAACCC
>CAYYVD010000408.1:0-4069 GCA_964475045.1 uncultured Desulfobacterales bacterium
TGGCCCAATGGTCGCAGCCGCCCTCCTATGCAGGAATTTTCGAGGGGATGGATCTCCTGAAGGCCTCCGGGGCGGTGTCCGTTCTCGCCCATCCCGCGGTGGATCATGGGTGCGTGGACCGGGAGACGTTTGATCGATCCGTGACCATGCCGCTCATTCAGGCCGGCCTGGACGGCTTAGAGGTGCACTACCCTTATGCCGCGTCCCTGCGAGAGGAGGTCCGACGCCACTACGGCGCGATCGCAAAAAGGCACGGCCTGCTGGTTTCCGGTGGAACCGATTTTCATGGAGACGGCAGAGCGGGACTGGGAGACGTGCGGCTTCCCATGCGGTGCGCGCAGGAGATCCTCGCCCGCGGGAACGCCGCAGGGTAGCGGACGCCGTCTACCGTGAAATTCCCGGCGACTGCGTCGCCGGGAACGCCGCTAATCAGCGGCGCGGCTTTTTGCGTCCGTTGCATTAGTTATGCCATCATTGTTGGGCGACCGGACGGAGTTCGTAGATTCGTCCATACTTAGACGCTGACTCCAGATCCCTCTGTCGAAGAGCATCTCTCACGTCATCAAGTTTATACGCATCCTCGACGCTGAGATAAGGTGACCAACCGGTATCATCTTCCAGTAGTTCAACCTCAACTTCCGCCACATATTGACCTTCATGTACATACTTCGATTTTTTACGCTGTCTCATTGTTACCGCCTCCGCGTGAATGACTGATCCCATCGCTCCGGATCCGGGCGATAGGCAGTGATCAGAACCACAGGGTTATCATGGCCCCTTGGGATACCCCATACAACATGAATCGGTGCTCCATTTCTATCCTTTTGCAAGAACAGAACACATGGTCCTTTCGAATAGTTCGGGTATTCCTCAACTACCACTACGTCCGGAATGCCACTGAGCACTTCCCTCGCTGTGAGTGCGTCCTCCGCAATCTCATCGTATCCGTGCTCAGAGATCCGAACCTCGCCAGCGCGGATCAAGGTGTGCACTTTCTCAACAAAATCGCTCAAGGCCCATTCTCCATTTTGGCTAAGATGTTTTCAGTGCATAACGGGGCTGCGGATCAGCAGCGGGCGGAACCGTAAGTTTGCGATCATCCCTCTCCAGGATTCAGTGATTCAGTGATTACGCCAGGAGATTATGTTTTGGCCTCTGCGAAACATAGAAAATAATTCGTATATGTCCTTTCAGTTTTTCAGTTTGCTATTCCAATATTCGACGTAGGCAACATAAGCCTTTGTGCTGGTCAAAAATAAAATGTGATGATCAACATTCAGTTTATATGCCGGCAATTTCTTTATTCCCATTCTTCGAGCTTTTTCCATTCTGTGGTTGCCATCAATTAAGTTATAATACCCTGGAGAAAGTTCTGCCACAATTACAGGCTTGGAAATCTTAACGGAATTGATATGGGCCTCGTTGATGGATGAAAAACCTTCGAAAAAATCGCTTACCGCTACTTCTTCCAGAGTGATGCTGTCAGAGTTTTTTTGAATGTACTCAATCAGTCTTGTGATATTAAAAACAAAAATGCCATTTGGAAACAGCTCATCTCCGACAGCAACGGGGCATGGAGTGAAACCATTATCGACCCTCAACATTTTTGCCATAGATCATGCATCCTACCATTTACCACCTGCGACGCCACTTGTCACGGTAGCTTGGCGGGTCGGGGATAGAGCCCTCCAGCTCCTGCGCTCTCTCCGCGATAAAAAGCCACACTCATCACCGTCTTTAATCCTGATAGGTTTGATAATAACACGTGCCTCGAGGAAAATGAACCACATTAACGGTAAATTCAGTCCGTGGAGTTGCGCAGGCACAAAAAAACCCGCTTTACAGCGGGTGCGTCTTTGGACCATTTGAACCCTACCGCTGCCTTTACCTTGGCGGTAGGAGTCATCAGCCCGGCCCGGGCGGTTTAACGGAAGACTCCATCCCCAGAAATTTGCCCAACTCTATCCGCCTGCCCCAAGAAATCAAGGCTAAAGCCTACTCCAAGGAAACCACTCTAATCCCTTATGCAGTCTTATCATGCACATTCAGCGGGGGCTGAAACCGCAGGGATTGCAGTGCAATCATTGACCTCCGAGCAGAACCTTGAGGCTACTTCTGGGGTTTCTCGTCCAGCACCTTCCGAACCGTGTTCGCCAACTCGTGCTGTGTGAGGGGCTTCATAACAAAGGCACGAATCCCCATTTCCCGCGCCTTTTCATTCGATATCTGCTTGCTGTAGCCGGTGCTCAAGATGACCGGGATGTCCGAGCGTATGGCCATGATCTCCTCCGCCAAACGGTCTCCCCTCATGCCGGGCATGGTCATGTCCGTGACCACCAGGGCAAAACGATCGTCCGCCCATGACCTGAATACCCTGCTTTCTCCAATCATCGGCTACTCGGAGATGCTATTAACGCCGTCGGGTGATAGGACGCCGCACAAGGATTCGCTTGAGCTGAATCCTTCATGCGGGTGAGCGTGCAAGGGACCTGGTGAGCCAGCTATTGGCCCTTGGTCGCAAACAGACACTGAAATCCGCGATGAGCCAGAAAGACAAGGTCAATACCGCCGGAGTGGCGATAATTGTTTTCAGCACGTTGTCTTTTTGCTGTCTATTGTTTCACACACTGGGTCAATACGCCCAGGGGCGAGCCGCATCCTCGAGCGCTACATGCCGCCCACAGCCGGGGCCAGCCCTACCTGGTCACCGGGTTGTAGAACCGTGTCGATCGCCACGACCCTCCCATTCACAAACGCGATCTTCAGCTTCTCCTTGTCCACTCCGGCAGCCTGAATCAGGTCCTCTACGGTCTGACCCTCTGCGAGCTCGTATCCGGTGCTGTCCTTGTAGTCGCACGTGCCCGGATTTACGATTGAAGAAAAGCACTTTAATTCAATCTGCATGGCATCGATCCTCCTTGGTTTCCTATTCCTTCCCTTTGAGTTGCTTTACTACATTCCAGCACGCGCGCCGTTCCGTCCCGAGGGACCGGTACTTCTTGCCGGCCATGTCGAAGAGAAGCGGCCTGAGCTTGGAAATATCCACCAGGCCGTCGGTGAGCTCCCCGTCCTTCGCGTATGCCCCCTGGATCTCTCCAACGAGGAGATCGTGTTCGGGGAAATCCACGTTCTGGTACAGGTTGCACTCCGCCCATGCACACGGGGCATTCACGAATCATGGGAGCCGTATCCAGCTTTCCGTGGAATACGGTGAACAATAAGGCCTTGTCAGTGTTCTTGCCAGTCATGATGCTGCAGGAATCGGTTTGTACCACCAGATCCACGGATGGGATGCAGAAGCTGAAGGTCCGGTTCTCCCGGATGCCCGCGTTTGTGTAAGGGGCCTCGTTGATGCCGAAGGTGATTCGGGTGAAGCCCGAAATGCCCACGCTGGCAATGTTTTTCTACGCTTCCAAATAGGCCTCGTTGAACAGCATGTAAAGGTTCGGATGGGGCTCGAAGCCCTTGACGCTCTTGTTGCTGACCGTCCACAGGTTCTGCCAGAAGGGGATGCCGATGGAGCCTCTTTCCTGCTGGATGTTTTCCAGCTTGCAAAAGATCTCCCTGCGCTGGCCGACATCCAGCGTGCCGTTGGCCTGGTTGAGAAGCTCCAAGAACTCCTGGTCCACCCAGCGGGTTTCGTTCCAGGCGACCGGTTGCCCCCCCTCGTCTACGCCATAGGCCAAATTGAGCACCATGGTGCTCAGGGAACGGTGGGTCCAGGGAGTGATGCCCAGGCCCACTTCGGTCCACTTTTCCCAGTATCGGCTGACGGGCATGGGCTTGATCGTCAGGTTCAAGCCCGCCGGCAGGGCGTCTTCCTTGAGGATTTCCGCAAAACGCATCACGTCCGACCAGTCGGCACCCACGTTGATTTCCACCGTGAGCCCGTCTGGATATCCGGCCTCCTCGAGCAGGGCCCTGGCCTTCTCCGGTTGGTATGGCGGTGTGGGCTGCGGGCAGTATTCAGGATGGGCGGGATAGACGTGGAAGTCTTGACCCGTTGCGCCCTCGCTGAAATAGGCCAGCTTCAGAATCTTGTCACGGCGTTGGCAAAGCTTGATGGCCT
>CAYYVD010000409.1:0-4069 GCA_964475045.1 uncultured Desulfobacterales bacterium
TACTAGGGTATGGTGTCCCCGAAATTCCCAAACGTCCGCTCCAGGAACCCCCGATCACCTCCGCCCACAGAACGCTGCGCAGAAAGGCACGCTGGTAAGAAAAGCAAGTTTCCATCCAGAAACTTGCTTTTCTTACCAGCGTCCCTCTCTGTCTTGGGTTTCTCGAAGAAACTGGGGTTTTTTACCGGCGTCCCTCTATTGCGATGCGAGGACGGCCTCGAGGGCGGAGACGCAGTCCGGGTCCCACTTGGTGCCGGCGTGCTTGCGGAGGATGGAGAGGGCCTTGGCCGTGTCCATGCCCTTCTGGTAGGGACGGTCCGTGGTCATGGCGTCGAACCCGTCGGCCACGGCGAGGATCCTCGCGCCCAGCGGGATGTCCTCCGCCGTCAGCCCCCTCGGGTAGCCTTTGCCGTCCGGCCGCTCGTGGTGCGCGTGTACGTACTCCAGGGCCGGTCCCAGGAAGTCCAGGTCCGCAAGAATCTCCGCACCGGTCTGCGGGTGCTTCAAGATCTCCCGCACGATCTCCGGGGGGTTGCGGCTGCCGTGGGCCTGAAACAGGGCATCGGAGAACCCGATCTTGCCGATGTCGTGCAGGGAGCCACCGATGCGAACGAGCACGGCCTCCTCCTCGTCGAGCCCCATGTGCACCGCCATGCGGTGCCCCAGGACGCCCACCCGGGAGGCGTGCCCTTCGGTGTAGGGATCCCGGGCGGCCAGGGCATTGGCCATGGCCGACACCGTGCTCACGGTGTTTCGCTTGATCCGCTCGTTCAGCGCCCGAAGCTCCTCCACGAGCCCCTCGAGCCGGTACTCCCGGGCCTCCACCTTGACCATCATCATGGCCATGGCCTCGGCGATCGTTCGAATGGTCTCCGGCTGATCCTCGGCCGTGAGGGGCATGATGTCATTGGAGTAGTGCCCCCGGGCGATCTGCTCGATGACCTCCAGCAGCCGGTTCAGCCCGTCGTCGGATTCCATGGTGTTGCGGCCCTCCTCACTCCCGCTCCATCAGGGTCTTGAGCACGTCCTCCTTGCCGATCACGCCCACCAGATCGGTCCCCTCCACCACCGGGAGGGTGTGAAACTTTCTGTCCACCATGAGCGAGGCCACCTCGTCGATGGTCATCTCCGGGCTCACGGTGGTGGGGTCCGGGGTCATGGCGTCGCCCACGCGCGTGGCCGTGATCTTCTGGACCTCCCGGTCCAGGCTTCTGGTCGACTGTAGGGGGATCAATCCGTCCAGGAGCGTGAAGAGGGTGGGGATGGGAAACTTCTTCTGCTGGGTCACCAGATCGCTCTGGCAGAGAATGCCCACCAGTCTTCCCTTCGAGTCCACCACGGGAATCCCGTTGATCCGGCGGTCCAGGAGCAGCTTGGCCGCCTCGGCGATGGGGGTGTCCGGAGTGACGGTGATGGGGTCCCGGGTCATGATCTCCTTGACCGTGAGCATGGGCGGTCCCTCCTGTCTGGGGTGTCTTCGAGCCGGGTCGCGGGGCTCAGGCCCCCTGCTGAATCCACTGCCGCAGCGCCGGCGCTTCCTCCTGCTCCCACTCCTGGGAGATGCGGAGCCGAATGAACCGGGCGAACAGCTCGTTCAACACGGCGATGGGCTGCTCGATCAGGTACATCCGCTCGTAGAACAGGCCGTCCGGGTCCTCCCGGGCGTCCTGCATGACCTTGGGGGTCTTGAGGCCGGACAGGTTGAGCCACGCCGCGTCCACGGTGAGGGTCCACTCGTCGTCCCCCTTGATGAGCCTCACCGCGGCCTTGGTGATCTTCTTGTTGCGGGTCAAGGCGAACCGGGCCTCCCGCAACCGGCTCCCGCCGCTGCAGGCCACCCGGTCCCCCCGGTCCTCGTCGTCCGACTCGAGGGTCATCTTCCCTTCGAACCAGAGCTCCAAGGCGCCCGTCTCCCCCAGATCGAACACCCCCTGGCCGGTCTCGCTTCGAAACCACAACCACGTCAGGAACTCCCTCCCCAGGAACTCGGTCTGCTTCACCCGCTCGATCAGGTTCACTCCGATGCCTCCGCGGTCGCGACAAAGGGTCTCAGCCCATCCAGGAGGGACGGGTCCGTCCCGTCCCGCTGCAGGACCTCATAGGCCAGGGCGTAGGGATGAAGCGAGGTCAACCTCAACTCGAAGGTATTGAAGAAGATCTCGCTGAACTCGTCGCAGACCCGGTTGCTGGCGGAGCCGAAGAGGACCACGCCGTTTTGCAGGTCCCAGGCCATGTCGTACGTGCCGGAGCGGGGGATGGCCCTCCTGAGAAGCCTGGCGCGCACGCCCTCCCGGATCTCCTCCCGCCGCTTCTTGTTGAGGAACTCGAGACCCTCCCGGGCCTTGACCTCCTCCTCGGCCTCCCGGCACTCCTGTCGAAGGGCCCGTCCGGGCACGCTCCTGGCGTCCACGCGAAAGGACAGCGCCAGGTAGGGCTCCTTGAAGGGCTCGTCCCCGTGAAATCCGATCTGAAGCTCGTCGAGGACGTTCACCCATCCCACGGCCCGCTCCTGGTCCGAGTCCTCCTCGAGGCGGCGGAAGGCGTACCGCGCGATGCTCTGCCGGGCGACCTCGTGAAAGTCATCGGGCGGCTCCCCGGCCACTCGAAACCGGGTACATGTCACAGACCCCCGCACAAAACCCATGCCGTCTCCTCCTGCGGGTGACCCCGCACAACAATCCCCTTCCGCCGCAACGGCAAAAGGGGATGACATCGACTCCGAGACTACATGACGTCCTTGTCGCTCTCCTCGACCGCGCGGTCGATCTCCGCCTGGAGCTCCTTGGGCAGCCCCGGGATGTCCACGCTCAGGAACCCCCGGACAATGGTGGCCGTGGCCTCGTCCTCGGTCAGGCCCCGGGCCATGAGGTAGGTGATCTCCTCCTGGGCGATCTTGCCCACGGCCGCCTCGTGGCTCATTTCCACCCCATCCACGTGGCCTTCCAGCTCGGGAATGGCGTGAATGACCCCGCCGTTGAGGAGCAGACCGCGGCACTCCAGATGGGCCTTGATCTCCGGCTCCTTACCCACCAGGTGCCCGCGGGCGACCACGTTGCCGCCGTTGCTGATCACCCGGGAGACGATCTCCGCGCGGTTGCCGGCCCGGTTGAGAATGATCCGCCCGCCCATGTCGTACTCGGAGCCCGGGCTGCCCATGACGATGCTGTAGAACCGGGCCACCGCGTCCGGGCCCACCAGGTGCGTGGTAGGATACATCTGGAGCGATCGCACCGGCTTCATGCAGATGTAGTTGTTCACGAACTGCCCGCCTTCCTCCACCCGGGCCACCGATCGGGGGCGGACGACCATGTCCTCGGCCCAGTTGTGAATCATGGTGAAGGAGAGCTTGGCGTTCTTCTTGATGTAGAACTCGGAGATGCCCACATGGAGCCCGCGCTTCATGTGGGACGAGGTGGCGCAGCCCGTGATGATGTGAAGCTCCGAGTCCTCCTCGGCGATGATGATGTTGTGGACGTTCTGCTGGAGCCCCTCCTTGTCCAGGTACATGCAGGCCTGGATCGGATGCACCGTGCTGCTCCCCGGCCGGGATCGGATCACGTACCCGTCGTGCAGATCGAGCTCGGCCGCGGCAGTGTACTTGTCCGCGTCCACCGTGGCGAGCTTCCAGTAGTACTCCTCGAGCCAGTCGTGCTCCTCGAGCGCCTTCTTGATGGACAGCACCTCGACGTCCTCCTGGCCCGCCCGGCAGTGGACCACCGAGGTGTCTTTCTGGAAAAACGTGCCACCCCGGCCCTTGCCGCTCACGTCCAGTCCCGCCATGAGCAGGGTCTGCTGATCCGCCATGGGCAGGGCGCACATCTCCTCCTCGCCCATGTAGGCATGGGGTACCGGCGCGGGATCGAACTCCTTGAAATCCACGTCCGGCCCGATGGACGCTTTCTTGTCCCGCGCCTTCTCCGCCCGCGCCTTCAGCTGGTCTCTGTAATGCATCGCACGCACTCCTTGTATCCCGACTCACCCACGCAGCGCAGAATTTCCCTCGGGTTGCTGATGCAGCTCAACCGGCCGTCGTAGAGGACCTGCCCCTTGTCCGCGCTCAGGTAGTCCA
>CAYYVD010000410.1:0-4019 GCA_964475045.1 uncultured Desulfobacterales bacterium
ATGCGGTCCTTCCTGTTCGAGATGCCGCCTCCGAGAAGGAGGCCAAGGATCTACGCTGACACAACCCACCTCTCATGGAAAGGGCTTTTTCTTCCCGGGCATTGATCCACCGGCGATCCCGGGCTAAAATCCTCTCCGCATCCTTGGACCGAGCCCGGTTTCTTTGCCCAAACCGGCGGCCTGAGTCCATCCACTCGGGGGAGCCATGTTCGGAACCGTCCTGATCGTCCTTTGCACCCTCATGCACGTCTACGTCTTTTGGCGGGTCGCCTCGGTCCCAGCGGTGAAACGGCGTGTGCCCAGGCTCGCTCTGGTCGCAGCCGGCGGAATCCTGTGGGCCTTGTTCGTCCTGGGCCGTGAGGTGGGACACGGCGGGACCGGCAAGGCGGCGGCCGTCCTCGAGTTTCTGGGCATGAACTGGATGGCCGCACTGTTTCTCCTGTTCGTGTCGCTCCTGGCCGTGGACCTCGTCACCCTCTTCGGGCGTCTCACCCCGAGATGGGCGCCCGGGATACGCGGCTGGGCCCTGCTGCTGGGAGGTCTCTTCTCGGCCGTCGCCCTGGTCCAGGGTCTCCGGGCGCCGGTGGTGGAAACCTTCGAGGTCAGGCTTCCGGAGCTGCCCGGCTCCCTGGACGGGACCGTGATCGTGGCGCTCTCCGATACCCACCTGGGCTCTCAGATCGGAAAGGACTGGCTGTTCGAGCGCATCGCCCAGGTGCACGCGGCCCAGCCGGATTGCGTGGTTCTGCTGGGCGACCTCTTCGAGGGGCACGGTCCGTCCGTGGACCCCCTTCTGGGGGCCTTCCAGCACCTGTCCGCTCCTCTCGGGGTCTGGGCGGTGCTCGGCAACCACGAGTTCCACGGGGGAGAACACGGGGGAAATGGATCCCGCCTGCTCAGGCGGGCCGGTGTCCGGGTGCTGCGCAACCGGAGTGCGGTCGTCGCACCCGGCCTGGTCCTGGCCGGCGTGGACGACCTCACCTCCTGGCACCGAAGAGGCCGGCGAGGCGATCCCCTGGCCGAGGCCCTGAAGGATCGCCCGCCGGGTGCGACCGTTCTTCTCTCCCACAGCCCTCTGGAGACGACACGTGCCGCCGAGGCCGGGGTGGGTCTGATGCTCTGCGGGCACACCCACGGCGGCCAGGTGTGGCCTTTCGATTACCTCGTCCGGGCGAGGTACCCCTTGGTGGAGGGGCGATACCAGGTGAACGGCATGACCGCCATCGTCTCGAGAGGCGCAGGCTCGTGGGGGCCGCGCATGAGACTGTGGCGCCCCGGACAGATCCTGCGCGTGGTCCTGAGGACGCCGGACGACCCGTCGTGAGCTCGATCTGACCCGCCACCCGTTTCCTTCACCTCTTGCTGGAGGAAGCCCATGAGCGGAATGGATCCCAGAGAAACGACCTACTGGATGAGCCCTCTCGAAGATCTACGAGAGCACGCCGGTCTTGGAGATCGCCCGCCGGGCCCGGGGCGGGATCCGCGCCTCACCCCCAAGGGGACCGTGCTCGCGGACAAGGTGGTCCTGGCCACCGACGCCCGGGGCACCTTCTTCCGGTCGCCCCGGAGCAAGCAGGTGCCGGTCTGGACCCACATCGTGATGACCGAGCCCCTGAAGCCCGAGCATTTCGAAGAGATCGGCTGGCAGACTCGCCAAGGCATCGAGGACGCCCGCAACCTGGCCACCACGACCGCCTGACCGCGGACAACCGGCTCGTCATGGGAGGGCGGGACGTCTCCATCGCCTTCGGCGAGGACATGGACAGGGACCCGAACCCATCGGCCTTCGCCGGCCTCAAGCAGGACATGCGCGAGTTGTTCCCCGTTCTCCGGCCCATTCGGCTCACACACGAGTGGGGGGACCGTTCTCGGTGCCCCTGGACGTGGCCCCGGCCATCGGAAGCGCGGGCGACAAGCGAATCATTTTTCACTTGACATATGTTCAACATTTATATGTAAGACATTTCACGGGAGGCGGTATGTTCAAGAAGGTGAAGCAGAGCCGAATGTACGAGGAGATCGCCGAGCAGATCGTGGAGGGCATTCTGCGCGGGGATCTCAAGTCCGGGGACAAGCTTCCCTCGGAGAAGGGGCTCTCGGAGCTGTTCGGGGTAAGCCGCGTCACGGTGCGGGAGGCGATCCTGTCCCTGGAGCAGCAGGGCCTGGTGGAGGTCCGGCAGGGGAGCCGCGGAGGGGCCTACATCAAAGAGATGGACCTGGATGCGGTGGTGCGGCAGGTCAGCAGCGCCATGCGCATGACCAATGTCACGTTTCCCCACCTGGCCGAGGCCCGGGCCCTGCTGGAGGAGGCTGCGCTCAAGCGCATGATGCCCAAGGCCTTGGAGAGGCGCGACCTCGAGGCCCTGGACCGCAACGTAGACGAGGCCCAGGCCCACTTCGAGAACGGGGAGCACAAGGAGAGGCTCATCACGAACTTCCGCTTTCACACCCTGATCATGGAGAGGACCGATAACCCGATCCTCATCCTCATGCACAAGCTTATCGTGGACCTGTCTCTGGGCTTTTTCGAAAACGTCGTGCCCACCCAAACCATGATTCAGAACACCCTGGAGGAGCACCGCAAGGTCGTCGACCTCCTCCGCCGAAAACAATACGACGAGGCCGGGGAGCTGCTCCGGGACCACATCCGTAGCGTGAGCCGGCGCATTGTGGCGAAATCCAAACGGCAGTCCCTGCTGAGGCCGCCACGAACCAAATCATGAGGAAGGCCCGATGGGAAATCCCGGGATCGAGGAGCTGAAGAAGCGAAGACGTCTGGCCCGCCGCATGGGAGGGGATGCGAACGTCGCCCACCAGCACGCCCTGGGAAAGTGGACGGCACGGGAGCGCATCGACGCCCTGTGCGATCCGGACAGCTTTCTGGAGCGGGGTCTTCTGAGCGGCATCGCCGTGGTTGACGAGCACGGCAGCCGGGTCGAGGGGTTCACGCCCTGCCCCTTCATCATGGGTCTGGGACGGATTCAGGGAAAGCGGGTGGCCGTTCACGCCGATGATTTCACGGTCCGGGGCGCCTCGGTCGGGCGGATGTACAAGGCCAAGCGTGAGTCCTTTGCGCACATGGCCCGCTCCCTGCGGGTTCCCATCGTTCGGCTCGTGGAAGGCGCGGGCGGGTCGATCCGGGAGATTCTGGAGATCGGATACACCGAGCTCCCGTCGGGCAACCCCGGAGGAACCCAGAACGAGGCCGAGGCCCTCTCCGAGGTACCCGTGGCCGCGGTGGGCCTGGGGCCCATGGCCGGCCTCGGCGCGCTGTTCATGGTGAAGAGCCACTTCTCCGTGATGGTCCGGGAGCAGGCCCAGATCTTTGTGGGCGGCCCGCCCCTGGTCCAGTCGGCCTTCGGCGAGGAGGTCACCAAGGAGGAGCTCGGCGGGTACCGCGTGCACGCAAGGCAGTCCGGCGTGGTGGACAACGAGGCCGAGAGCGAGGCCGACGCCCTGGCGCAGGTCAAGGCCTTTCTCGGCTTTCTCCCCCGGAACGTCTGGGAGATGCCGCGGCGCGACGTTCCCTCGGACGGTCCCGAACGGGTGGAGGAGGCCCTTGCGACCATCGTCCCTCAGAGCCCGAGAAAACCCTACGACATGCGCCGAATCCTGGAGATGGTTCTGGACCGGGGATCCCTCTTCGAAATCGGCCGGGAGCAGGGTCGCAGCCAGATCACCGCCCTGGGGCGTCTCCACGGGTTTCCGGTGGGGGTCCTGGCCAACGATCCGAGGTTCCTGGGAGGGGCCTTCACCCACGACGCGGCCGAGAAGTACCAGCGATTCATCGACATGTGCGACACCTTTCACCTGCCCCTGGTGAACTTCGTCGACCAGCCCGGGTTCAGCATCGGACGCAGGAGCGAGCAGCTCGGGACCATTCGCAAGGGGGTGCGGGCGAGCTTCGCCATGGTGCAGGCCACCGTCCCCGCGGCGGTCGTCTATGTCCGGAAGTGCTTCGGCGTGGCGGGCGCGGCCCAGCGGCCCGCCCAGGGCTTCTGCTGGCAGATGGCCTGGCC
>CAYYVD010000411.1:0-4002 GCA_964475045.1 uncultured Desulfobacterales bacterium
TCCGGCGGAGGGCTGGCCACGTCCAGCAGCGAGCTTCTCTTTCGAACCTCCCCGGTGGACATCACCGTTCTCGGCGAAGGGGAACGGACCATGTCGGGGCTCTGCCGGGCGCTCGAGCACGGATTGGACTTCGAAACGGTCGCGGGAATCGGGTTCCGGCAAAACGGATCGGTCACGTATACCTCGCCACGGGAGAACATCCCCGACCTGAACGAAGTACCTTTTCCGGCCTGGGACCTCCTGCCCATGGATGTCTACTTGAAGAACCCGATTTGGGGGGATGTGGCCAACAACTCTTCAGGGTTTCGAAGGGATGTCCGGGTGACGCGAAGCATGAACATCATCGCCAGCCGGGGTTGCCCTTTTGCCTGCAACTACTGTTACCACCTGTTCGGACGATCCAACTACCGGTTCCGAAGCGCTGAAAGCATCGTCTCGGAGATGGAGACGCTGGTGGACCGCTATGGGGTGGACTTCGTTGGGTTCGTGGACGACAACATGATGGCGTCGGAAAACCACCTGCTGGCCTTTTGTGATCTTCTGGAGCAGAAGCGCTTACCGGTCACCTGGGGATGCCACGGACGGGTGACCAGCGCCAAGCCGCATGTCCTCGAGCGCATGGCCGAGACGGGGTGCGTCTGGATCGGGTACGGCATCGAGTCGGGAAGCCAGCGTATGCTGGATGCCATGAACAAGAAGGCGCGGGTGGAGCAGGCAAAGACGGCCGTCAAGAACACACGAAAGGCCGGCATCTTTCCCAACACCACCTTCATCTTCGGGTATCCCGAAGAGACGCTGGAGACCATCCAGGAAACCGTGGACTTCAAGCGGGGTTTGGGGATCGAGTGCGGGAGTTTCTTCGCCACCCCGTACCCGGGCACCCCCCTCTACGATCGGGTGATCGATCGCCTGCCGGACGAAGAGACCTTTGTGGAGCACCTGGGTAATGCCACGGAGTTCACGGTGAATCTGACCGATTTCGACGATGACACCCTGTTCCGGCTGAAACGGGCCATGGATGAAAACCGGGACGTGCTGTTGGGTTGCCACGGGCCTGCAGGAACCGGTTGACACAACCCAGAGCTTCGTGCATACCAAACGAATGCCAGATCATTCAAATTTCGTTGTTCACAGACGAAACTTTTATCTGAAACGTCTTGCCCCCTTTCTCGGCCGTCCGGTGGTGAAGATTCTGACCGGGATGCGCCGGGTGGGCAAGAGCTGTCTCTTGAGGCTGTTGCGTGAAGATCTTCTAGGAAGGGGCGTGCCGGCCGAGAATGTGCTGTTCGTTGACAAGGAATCCTTGGAATTCGACGCCGTCCGGACCTATCAGGATTTGCATGCCCTGGTGATCTCCTTTTTTCGTGGACGCACCGGTCCCAGGGCCCTTCTGGTGGACGAGGTTCAGGAGATCGCCGAATGGGAGAAGGCCATTGCCTCTCTCCTCGGTCAGGGGGGCGTGGATATCCTTTTGACCGGTTCCAACGCCCACCTTTTTTCGTCGGAACTGGCGACTCGGCTCTCCGGACGATTTGTCCAGTTCCCGATCCACAGCCTGAGCTTCTCCGAGTTTCTCCTGTTTCGCGGCAGCAAGGCCGAGGATACGGAAAAGGAATTTCAGCGGTTTCTTCGCTACGGCGGCCTCCCGGCGCTCCATCACATGGAGATGAACGACGAAGTGGTTTTTCAGTACCTGCACTCGATTTACAGCACCATTCTGCTCAAGGACATCGTGGCGAGACACAACATTCGGCAGGTGTCTTTGCTGGAACGAATCGCCTTTTTCCTCTTTGACAACATCGGCCAGACCGTCTCTGCGAACAGGATCGCAGCCTACCTGAAGTCCCAGCGCTTGCGGGTCGGCGTGGATACCGTGGTGAACTACCTGCAGCATTTCCAGGAAGCCCTGATCGCACACAAGGTGTCCCGATATGATCTCAAGGGCCGAAGGCTGTTGGAGCTGCACGAAAAATATTATCTCGGGGACATCGGGCTTCGACATGCTCTGCTGGGGTTTCGAGAGGGAGATATTTCGCAGATCCTGGAAAACGTCGTCTACCTCGAACTGATTCGACGCGGGTACTCCGTTGCCATCGGCAAACTGACCGACCGCGAGGTGGACTTCATTGCCAGTCGTGAGGGTGAGAAGCTCTACATACAGGTGGCCTATCTTCTGGCGTCCGAACAGACCACCTTGCGGGAATTTTCACCCCTGCTGGCGATTCCCGACAACTATCCAAAGGTCGTTCTCAGCATGGATCCTCTCTTCGGCGATGACCATCAGGGAATCAGGCGAATGCGTCTTGTCGATTTTCTGCTTGCAGAGGAGCATGAGCTCCCTTTTTGAGCAAATTTCCTCGAGGAAGCCTTTCTGAGCTCGAATCAGGATCCCAAGGTGATCTGGATCGCCAGCATGCCGAGGTCCGGGTCCATGTGGACCTTCAATGTGGTGCGAGAGATCCTTCGCCGGGCATCCTATACCGTGTTCCCGGATCGGGTTCCCCAATCCGACGAAGACATGCTCGAGACGGCCACCCGGGGCCTGAGCGACTGGGACCCCAAAAGGCGGTGGGTGGTCAAGATCCACTCCCTGGTCCGAGACGACATTCCCCGCTCAGCCTTCATCACGACCCTGCGGGACGTCCGGGACGCGCTCATCTCCTGGATGCGTTTCATGCGAACGGATTTCGATACCGCTCTTCGGGCGGCTGTGGACATGACGCACACGTACGACCATTACGCAGCCTTTCCCCAGAATCGCCTTTTGGTGGTACCCTACACGGAAATCAGTCGAAACCCGGTTGCTCTGATCCGTCGGACCTCCGGCCTTTTGTCCCTGGGCCTCACGGACCATGACCTGGTGGAGACGGCTCGTCGGTTCTCAAAGCGCTCTGTAACCCAAATCATCGAGAATACGGAAAAGAGCATTCAAAGCCGCGCCGTGAACGGGGGCGTAACCAAGGATGAGCTCGTTCGGAATGCGGACGGGTCCATTCGGGGATTTGATACGGCCACAGGCTTCCAGAGCGGACATACATCGAACTACATCGACGGGCAGTGGGCCGGGCTGCTGAGTACGGAGCAAAGGCGAAAAATGAACGATGCTCTGGGGGCATGGCTGATCAACCATGGATTTCCTATGAGTGATTGAAAACCGCCCTGAAGATTGCCTTGAACCATCAAGCAGGATACCCGAAATCATGAACATAGAAAACCTGGCATTTGCAACCGGCAAGGCCTTGTACCCGATCGGTGAAGGTGGCGGGGAAACCATTGCGAACGATTTGCTTACTGGTCTTGCTAATAGCGGAGTCAATGTTTATGCGCATGGCATCATTTCGTTGAATAAATCCGAAGACTTGAACCATGCGTTGATCAGCTTGAAAGCAGATCTGTCTATCAATTATAATCATGTCCAAATGAAATCACTCCATGGAAATGATCTTTACTACCCTAGGGATATTGTTTATCAGTATCAGTTAGAATACCCTTCATTTATGACGACCCATGATTACTTCGACCAATTGGTTGAGAATCAGCTGAAAGATCATCGTTGCCAGGGCATGCTCTTTCAGGGCGAGCAATCCCCTCGCCTGTTCCAGATCGCCGCTGAACAGGGGGTGTTTCCCATCTTTTATCTGCAGAACGGCCTGGAGCTGAACCTCTTCAAAAAGCCGTCCGACCTGCCGCTCATTCTCACCAACTCGAGGTTCTACCAGGAACGGGTCCTTCATGATCGCGGGCTGCAGTGCGAGCTGCTCTATCCGGCGGTTGACCTGGACCGGTATGTGGTCGAAGAGAACACGCACGAATTCGTCACCATGGTCAACCCGATTCTCGTCAAGGGTATCGTCCCGTTCCTGCAGCTGGCCATCGCCATGCCAGAGCGCCGGTTTCTCGTGGTGGAAGGATGGGGCACCTCCAAAGAGATCTACGACATGATCCAACAGATCCCCAATGTGGCCTATCTGCCCAAGCAGGTGGACATGCGCAAGGTCTACG
>CAYYVD010000412.1:0-209 GCA_964475045.1 uncultured Desulfobacterales bacterium
AGGAACAGCGATGCTTCGCACAGATGCGGGTAGTTCATGTTTCACTGCGTCCACGTCATAGCCTGCTCCACGCCACCCCGTCTTGTCCTCAGGACCAGCACCAAAAATCCACTGCTTGCCCTCAGCAAGATTCTCAGTTCGAACTTCTACCCGCAAAGACAGGCCAAATTTCTCGCTATTTTCAGGAAAGCCGTATACAAGAACCGGCT
>CAYYVD010000412.1:219-3999 GCA_964475045.1 uncultured Desulfobacterales bacterium
TTATGAATCCTGTCAAACAGCGCATATTCCCCTGATTTTACCGCATACGTCAGCTTCGTCTTTTCCCTCTCTGTGCGAACAAGAACACTCCGCCGGTCATCTGTTTTCTCAGCGGCAAAGCATGAGCCAGAAGCCAATAGGAGCATGCTGATCCCAAAAACCGATACTACAGTTAATTTAATCATCTGATTTATCCCTCAACAAGAAACCTGAAACCAAGGTGGCCCGTTATGGACTCCAAGGGCGCACTTTGGGGGCCGTGTCTTTCGCTTTAAGGTCAACTGAAAACCCATCTTCTGGATCCCAATCACGTTCGTTCCACGTTAGCCCCAATTTCACACCTACAACTAAGATAGCTGTACGTTCGATAGATCCGTCGGCAGTCATCTGGATTCGCATAGGTACACTCGCTTTGGCTGCAGGACTCTCTACAGGCTGGACCTTTGTGGGCCGGCCATCTTGCAAAAGCTTTCCTTCCATGTTCACTTCGGCAAAAGCTCCAACTTTAATCGATCCGATTCCAACGCCAGCAGGCTGCAGAGCAATATCCAATTCAAAACCAATCTTGATGCCAGCAAAAACCCTTTCTAGATCTGGTGCTTGCACTTCCACACACATTCGACACCTATCCCACACCGTGATTGGTCAATTTTCATGGTGGGTGCGTGAAGACGTTGGCCGGGAGCTGGAGAGCTGCGAGGTATTGGCGCTGTACGGAGGTCAATGGCTTTGCAAGGAAGCGGTGATGGTTGCGCTTGACAATGATGATACCGGTGAACTTGGTGGTCATCATGAAGAAGGTGGGGCGAGTGGTACGGCGCTTGACCCATCCGGGGAGGGTGGTTTTATCCTGCTGTACATACTTTCGCAGAGAGCGTTCCATCAGCGTGGCGATGAGAAGAGCCACGAGGAGGATCATGCCGAGGGCTTCGATGCGTTCTGGCTTCTTGAGGAAGAGATCGTTGACGATGAGAGGATCCTTGAGGAAGCTGAAGTTGCGTTCGACCCCGTGCTGATCTTTGTAGTGTTTGAGCACTTCTCCGGGGGCATGCGCCATGTCGCCCGCTTCAGGCAGGTTTGTGATGAGGACAAAGCAGCCTGCCTCTTTACGCAGTCGTGCGATGGCCACAGCATTCTCACGGATATCGCCGCACACACGATATTCGATGCGCGCGATCTTGCGCGGGCAGTTCTTGGCCGGGCGTCCACGGGCATAGACGGGCCGCTCCTCCACGCGGGTTTCGATGCAGTGATAAGCGCTCGGGGTTTCGGTTAGGCGAGCACCTGCAGCCGCTGCGTCCGGTCGGCAGGCGTAAGCCACGCGACTCGTCTCCAGAAGAGCGTCCTCCATCTGCTGACGCGACGTCTTCAGCTCCCGGTCGATGCGCTTTTGCCGGCGTCTGTCATGGGCATTGGAATGCACGACCACGGCGCGGTAGTCCTGGCCGTCGATCTCGACCTGTCCTTGTGCGACGCGATAGGAGGCAACCGGCCGACTCTCTGTTGGCGGCGTTTGCGCCAACGCGCCGACCTCAGTCCATTTGTTCTTGTCAACCGCTTCTCGGATCACGCGGTGCGCTTCCCTGTAGGTCATAGGCAATCGCGAGATGAAGTAGTTCTTTCCGATTTCCTTGAGGTTCTCAGGGGTGACAAAGGCAGAATCCGCGATATAGACATAGGCGCCGGGAGCCAAGCCGTGCTTGGCCATGTCCTGATTGATGGTGCGGAGGATGTTCTTGTTGGTGGTCTTGTCCGAAGCATTGCCGTCTTCGGTGCCCCCCAGAAGAGGTATGTTGCGCTCCACGCAGAGGGCTTTGAGCAGAAATTGCTTCAGGTCCGGACGCTTATCCTTGCTGTGGCCATGGGTGATGTACAGCCGATCATCTTCCTCCTCTGGCGTCTCAGCGTAAACATCATAAGCGCCCCACACCGAGACCGAGGTGGTATCGAAATGAACGTATCGGGTCTCCAAAGCAAAGACCTCCGCCGCGTTGACGCTCAGGCCCATGAATAGCTTCATCGTGCCTGCCTCGTACAGGGTGTCCAGCGTACGTCCCACATTCACGTCATGGAATACGGTCGGGGCGACAGTCTGGCCAAACAGCAACTGGGTATCCTGCTCGGCGAAGAACGACTGCAGGCGATACAAAGGATTGCGACCGCTCATGATGTCGATCACCATGCCTTGCACGATCAGGCCTGGCTCCACTTCCATGCGGGTCGGCGCCAGGTTGTTGATGGTCTCCATCAGATGGATCTTGCGACAGTAGGCTGCGACCACGGGCAGGTAGTCTACCCGGTAGATCTCTGCCTCTTGCTCAGGAAACACCGGCGCTTCACAAGCCCTCGCCATGGATCAACGCCTCCTGATATCGTTGCAGCAGGGGATAGAGATAAATGTCCTTGGCGGCCACCCGCACGTCTCGGCAACGGTCCTGCCGGGTCCGGCCCGTGGTCCGGCCCACGTGTTGCCAGTTGGCGGCTCGGTAACAGGTCCCCCTGAACCGCGAACCATCCACAAAGGTCTCCAGCAGATGTACGGGATGTCCATACTTCTCGACCCAGTCTCCCCGGATCTGCCGGGCCACCCTGCCCAGGACGTGGCTGGCCAGATGCGGGATTTCGACCCAGGGCAGAATGAGAAAACGGGTGTTGTTGGTGATCCCCGCAAGTCCCCGCTCACGACACGGTGCATCCCAGCCGATCCACTGATCGCGCGGCGCTGTCTTCCAGGCCGCCGCACCGAACAGCAGACACCCAAGAGGTCGCCCACTGCGGGCGCGGACCAGGTACTTCATGTTCTCGCCAACGGTGTTTTTCAAGCCCAGGTAGTGATAGCGCGAAACCAAACACCTGAACAACGCCAGGTCAGGCGTGTCAGGTGCCACGACAAATATCGACAAAGGTTGCACGCTTGCCAGGCAACACCGCAGCGGTTGAGTCGCATGGGGCACCTCGCGGATCTCACGGTTGCGATAGCGATTCGCAGGGCGTACCTGCCGCTGCGGCAGGACAATCATTCCCTGTTGTTCCAGCTTCAACAGCAGGCTTCGGCAGGCCATGTCCTTGACCTCGCCACGGGCGTTACGCCAGTCCCAACGGTGGCACAACTCCCGCGACAGGCGCGTTCGATTCCAAGAGAGATTCTCGGCCAGGAGTTGCCGAATCAAGCCCAACTCAGCAGCGTCCAGCATGCGCCCCTGAACCATGATGGCCTTACTCATGGGGCGCATTGTATGAATGGACTAAGGGTGAGTCCAGCGTTTTCTTCGAAAATCTACCAACTGGGGTATCCCCTTGACTCAGGTGCAATCACCGTAACCCTATTTCCCTCAGACAGTTGCATTACATTTGGCGAAGAGGCAGAAAATCCACTCAACCTATTGCTCCAATAAGGCTTACAAGAAATCCACCGGAGTTAAGGGGATACCCCCAAATCTACCAATTACTGAGCCCAACATCGCTGCTCACAAAAATAGTGACCAGAGCATGGTGAGAGGTGTCGAATGTGTGTTACAAGGGGAATTTTACCGGTATTCCGACCGACTGCCCGCACCGGGAGAAGAACGGCTGGACCGGGGATGCCCAGTTGGCCGCCGAGGTGGGGTTGACCTTCTTCAACCCGGCACGCACCTACAACCAATGGATCGACACCATTGCCGATGTGCAACGCCCGAACGGACAATTGCCCGGCATCGTGCCGAGCGGCGGCTGGGGCTTCAACTGGGGCAGCGGTCCGGCGTGGGACTCGGCGCTGCTGACGATCCCCTGGTTTGTCTA
>CAYYVD010000413.1:0-3985 GCA_964475045.1 uncultured Desulfobacterales bacterium
TGGCCGAATTCGACCACACGCTTCTGGTGGCAGGATGGGCAGAAGTGCCGGCGCGTGCACGAGAAGGCCAGGAGATACTTGGGCTGGGCGTCAAACACGTGGCCACTGTGAATCCGTTCAAGTATCGAAAGACCGTGGAGGCTGTGCACGAGCTGGCCCGACATCAGGGCGTTTCCGTGCTCATCGCCCGGGCACCGTGCCCCCTGCACGAGCGTACACTGCCCCACTACCGCAAATTGCGTCCGTTTCAGGTGAATCTTGCCAAGTGCCGGGGCCAGAAAGACTGCGTGAACAAGGTGGCCTGCCCGGCCTTTTACGTGGCCGAAGACATGGTCAGGATCGATGCAGATCGGTGTGCCGGGTGCAGCTTTTGTGCTCAGATATGCCCTGAGAACGCTATTTTACCGGCAGCCGACAAGGAGGCGACCCGATGAGGACGAGACGTGTCATGATGGTGGCTGTAGGCGGGCAGGGCAACATCCTGGCGGCCCGCGTCCTGGGTGAAGCGGCAGATACCGCAGGCATGACGCCGCGGATGTCGGAGTTTCACGGCATGGCCCAGCGCGGCGTTGTGGAATCCATGATTCTGCTCGGGGACGGCCAAGGCTACTGCATCGCCGATGGGGAGGCCGACGTGCTTCTGGGGTTCGAACCTTCCGAGACCATCCGGGCTGCCGGGAAGTGCGGCGCCCATAGTCTGATCATTACCAACACGTCTCCTCAACCCCCTTTTACCGTGGCCATGGGGCAGGCTCAGTATCCGGACATCCGATCCGTCCTGACGACCCTCGAAGGCCGGGTGAAACGACTGGTCGCCTTTGATGCCGTTTCCTTGGCCGGTCGAGCCGGATCCTCCCTGTCGCTGAACATGGTGATGCTGGGCGCCCTGGCTCAAAGCGGAGCCATGGGCGTGTCTCCCGACACCTTTCGTGCTACAATCAGAGACAAGACCAAGGCGGCTTTTGCCGAAGTGAACCTGAAGGCCTTTGAGCTGGGCATGGAGGCAGCTGAGACGGAATAGGAGCGGCGGTGAGCCGGCTGTCGGTCGCTTTGACCGCGCGGCAGCCGCCCTTGACGCAGGTCCCCGCGGGCCGAAACCGCCGCAGCAGCAGCCGACGAAGAGGGTGCACGTTCATGACTCGACTGGTTGATCCAAAAAGAGTGGTCGTCCGGGACACCACCGTGCGGGAGGGGTTCCAGCGCGAAGAACGCCTGATTCCAACCGACGCCAAGCTGTGGATCGTGGAGCAGCTCATCCTCGCGGGTTTCCGGCGGGTGGAAGTCACCAATTTCGCCAGCCCCAAACGGCTGCCGCAGTTCTCCGATGCCGAGGAACTGCTGCGTCTGATCCGGACACAGCGTTCCATCGCCCACTGCCTCCCCACGGTCGAGCTCTCGGCCGTAACGATCAACAAAACCGCTGTGGAACGGGCCGTTGCAACGCATCAGGCGGGCTTCGGCCCGGACCGGGTTCTCCTGGTCGTTTCCATCAGCGAAGCTTACCAATACAGCAACACCGGCATGACCATCGACGACTATTGGAAAATGTCCGAGGGCTGCATCCGTCATGCAAAGGATGCCGGTCTGAACGTGTGCGGCGTCATCAACTCCATCTGGGGGTGCCCCAAGGAAGGCCGGACGGAGTTGAAGGAGGCCGTGCAATTCACCCGGCGCTGGTTGGAGGTCGGAGCTGACGAGATCGAACACGCCGACCATGATGGATCGGCCACCCCGGACCGTGTGTGCGAATACCTTTCCATGGTGCTGGATGCCGTTCCCGACCCCGAGAAACACATCGCCCATTTCCACTCGACGCGCGGCTGGGGCTTGGCCAATGTCCTCGCAGCCCTTCAGGCCGGCATCACCCAGTTCGAGTCCACCATGGGAGGCCTCGGCGGCCAGCCGGCCAATTTCGTCGACGGCGTTCCGGTGGCGGGCACAGGGGAGTACTACCACAAAGACCCCGGCATATCGGGTCTGGTGGCCACGGAAGACCTCATCGTGTTTCTGGATGAAATGGGATTCGAAACAGGCGTGGATGTCGATGCCGCGCTGAACATCGGAGTGATGGTCGAAAAGATCGTCGGCCGGCGTCTTCGCTCGGAGTGCATTTACACCGGGCGCATCACCCCAGGAAAAACCCGTTCGTAACCCCCCATACGATTCACGCATTTCAATGAAGGGGCTCTCCTTTTTCCCTTTCGAGTGCCGGAGGGAGACACCAGTGACAGCTTCGCCCTCCATGGGGAAGGGAACACAGGCAAGGAACCAGCCTCTGTGTCGGACGAGGCCTTTCCCGCCATCTCACGTGATCCCGGGGGAAAAAGACAGCGCATGTTGGATAATCTGTTGAACCCTGTCGTCCTGTTCTTCGTCCTTGGCCTCTTTGCGGGTCTGGCTAGATCCCCATCTCGTTCGTATCCAGGCTGCCACCATCTGTGAAGCCTTGACGGGTCTTGCTCCGGAACATCGTCAGACGTTCGAGCGAAACCTCGTATCCTACCAAGATGCGCTGGATCGCGTAGACCGAAAGATCGCGCAGACGCTCGCACCTTTGAATGGCTCGTCTTTCTTCGTTTTCCACCCCGCATTTGGATATTTTGGCGATCGGTATGGGCTCGAGCAGGTGGCCGTCGAGATTGCAGGGAAAGAGCCGACACCGAGACAACTGGCAGACCTGATCCAGAGAGCTCGAGCAGAAGAGGTGAGGGTTGTTTTCGTCCAACCCCAGTACTCGAAGAAGGAAGCAGAGACCATCGCTGATGAAATCGGAGGGGCCGTTGTCCCGATCAATCCCCTCCCTGAGGACTATCTCGTAAACCTGGAGGACATTGCAGAGGCCTTGAAAGCAGCCCTCGAAAGCCGATCTCTTTCAAAATGATGCGTCAAAGATCATCACATTTTTTGTGCCGGAGAACATGAGGAACAATCCGTTTTTATCTCATCTCTTGACAAAAAAAGCTCCGCCAAGATCACAATATAAAAACATGCTAAAGTCAAGAAAAGCAAGAATTATCAGGAGAATTCCATCAACCGTCCTATCTCCTCCCCAAGAGGCGGATGAGGCGATAACTGGAAAACAGAAGGCTAGAATAATAACGATAGAATGAAAGCATATACGGAAAAGTCAATGAATATTCTAGTCTATCGTAACATGTTCATCCATTTCTGATAGATTAATTTCAGTTTCCCCGGATATATCAAATATTAATGCACGATTTTGGAAATCTTGTTTGTCGATTTTTCACTTAATCCAACCGATCCAGTTTTCTCTTTTAGAAGAGATGATTGAATCAGAATTTTTGGATTTATCAAAACCGGATAATGACTCATCCTTTATCCAAACACAATAATTACCCATCTTTTGGTTGTTTTCAGTAACGACAAAAATATATCGAAACATTTTGCTACCAGGTTTGAATCATTCCTGTATATCATAATTTCCATATTTCCATTTCATATTCATTTTGTTCACCATTGCATAATGTTATTGTTTGAAAAAGATGGCTCTAGAATTACTTGACCCCTTCCTGCCGATCATCCAGTCATCGGTCCTGCATATCTGCCTCCTCCTGAATTTCTCAATGCCCTATGATACTCAATATTCTTATCTGTTTAGATGTGCAATTTTATGTGAGCTTCCTCTTGACTTCCAGTTCTTTCGGCACAATTTTTTGTGATTGATTGTTTTGAGAGGTGAGAGGACTCTATGAAGCAAAGCGTGAAACAGAACCGCCCGGAAGCAGGGTGGATCTTCGAGAACAGCTACGCACGGTTGCCGGAGATCTTCTATGTCCGGATGAATCCAGTACCTGTGCGTGCACCGAAACTCGTGTTTTTCAACGTCCCGCTGTCGCAGGATCTTGGACTGAACCCTGAAGCGTTGAAGGGCGAGGAGGGGGCTGCTGTTTTTTCGGGCAACAGGATTCCCGAGGGGGCCGAGCCTCTCGCTCAAGCCTATGCAGGGCATCAGTTCGGCTCATTC